>JACQFH010000234.1 GCA_016200145.1 Planctomycetia bacterium
CACGTCGGCGATATTCCGCACCTGACCCGTCAGGTTCGAGGCCATGGAATACACCGAGTCGGTGAGGTCCTTCCAGGTGCCGGCCACGCCAGGCGCCTGAGCCTGGCCGCCGAGCTTGCCTTCGGTTCCCACTTCGCGGGCCACACGCGTCACTTCGGCCGCAAATCCGTTGAGCTGGTCGACCATCGTATTGATGGTCTCTTTCAACTCCAGGATTTCGCCCTTCACGTCGACGGTGATCTTTCGCGACAGGTCGCCGCGCGCGACGGCCGTCGTCACGGCGGCGATATTGCGGACCTGGGCCGTCAGGTTCGAGGCCATGGCGTTCACCGAGTCGGTGAGGTCTTTCCACGTGCCGGCCACGCCGGGGACGACCGCCTGGCCGCCCAGACGTCCGTCGGTTCCCACTTCGCGGGCCACGCGAGTCACTTCGGAAGCGAAAGACCGGAGCTGGTCGACCATCGTGTTGATGGCTTCCTTGAGCTGCAGGATTTCGCCGCGCACGTCGACGGTGATTTTTTTCGAAAGATCGCCGTTGGCGACAGCGATCGTCACATCGGCGATGTTGCGAACCTGCGCGGTGAGGTTGCCGGCCATCTGGTTCACCGATTCGGTCAGCTCTTTCCACACCCCCGACACGCCTCTCACCTGCGCCTGGCCGCCCAGCTTGCCTTCGGTGCCGACCTCGCGCGCCACGCGCGTCACTTCCGACGTGAAGACCGCAAGCTGATCGATCATCGTGTTCACCAGCTTCGCCGAGCTGAGGAATTCCCCCTGCAGGGCGCTGCCGTCGACCTCAAGGTCCATCGACTGGCTGAGGTCCCCCTTGGCGACCGCGCCGATCGTGCGGGCCACTTCGGTCGTCGGCCGGACGAGGTCGTCGATCAGCGTGTTGATCGAGTGCACTCGCACGGCCCAGCCCCCCGCGGCCGCAGGCATCGACAACCGCTGTTTGAGACGGCCTTCCTTGCCGACCGTGACGCTGAGCCGGGTCACTTCCTCGGTGAGTCGCTCTTCGTGGGCAATCGTCTGATTGAGTGCTTCGGCAATCCGTCCTTCGATCCCGGGCCATGTCACGGGGAGGCGCACCGAGAACTGACCGTCGCGGAAGGCCACCACGGCCGCGAGGATCTGGTTGAGCGGATCGTCGTGACCGTTGTTCTCTGCGGTCGAAACAGACGAGTGCGCGCGCTCAGACGGCGAATCCGCATCCCGTTGAGCGCCGAGCGTCGCGATCGATTCAGATTCCCGTTCGAAGGCGGCGGGGGCGCTGTTGTCAGCCATGGTCACATCTCCTGCGGACACCGTTGGCAGATTGCGGACATTCAGGAAGAAATTCCTGAAAGCGGGGAGAACGCCAGCCGTGCCGAGTCGACCGCGGGGTCATCCCGCAGCCCTCAGACGACAATGAGGAGTAAGGCTCTCCCCGCGGCCTGATGCCGGCTTGGTCTCGGGCTGTCCCCTCGAAGAGGATGGCCAAAAATTGTCGCACGACGGATAACCCCAATAGCAGAGAAAGGTTAAGGAACCCCTCCCGTCGGGATCGTCGACCCTGATTCTACAGCAGGCATCGGCGAAGGGCAATCTGCGCTTGTCGGGATTTTTCGGACAGCCCCGTTGCCGGACCTGCCGGCCGCCGTAGGGCAGGTTTCCAACCTGCCAGTCCCCATTGCTGTCGGGCACGCGGTTCCTCCACTCTCTCGCAGCGCCGCACGCACTTCGTAGCGGAACTCGTGAGAGTTCCGACCTCTAAGTACCGGAATTCGTACGAGTTCGGGCTCAGGGTCAGACAGAACTTATGAATAACAAGAGTGAATAATCCTTCGACGTCGAATTCAGATCTGCGCCGCCCCCTCGCGATCCGCAACCGCAGGCAACATCGCAAGTTGCGTCGTGACTCTTGAGGAACTTCCCTCCAGACCAAAGTTCCTCGCCCTCATGTGCCCGCCACCGGGCTGCCCAAGCTTTCTCCTGTCTCCTCTCTCGCGAAGCGCTCCGCACTCCGAATCTGAATTATTCGGCCGACTTTTCAAAATGGTCAATGGGCCAGTTTTTTATTTTTGGACCGGATTTCTAAAAATGGTCGGCTGCATCAAGCGGCAGCGCGCGAACCGCGTTCTCGTTCGCCACCTCGTCGCTCAAACGCGATGCCGCGGCACGGCTATTTTGCCAGGGGCCTTTTGTCTTTGGACAGCTGTTCCCGGGCCAGTTGGCTGGCCGTCGTGAGCATTTCTTCGCGAGAGCCGTGGGCTGCGACCTTGCCGTTTCGATCGACGACGATCGTGAGGGGAATCTGAGAGACGGCGAACTGGTCGAACAGATGGCCCCAGCGACGCCGGCCGTCGGCGGGCAGCGAATCGATGACGATCGGGTAGCCCAGCTTTTTCCCGGCGGCGTCCGCAATCAAAGAGCGCCGCAATCAAAGAGCTGCGTCCCCTTTTTCCGCCAAGCTCCGGTATCGAGCCCAGCCGGTGGTGAAGAAGGCGGCGGCGAACGCCATGATGGCCCCCAGGCACTTCCAGACGAGCATGAGATCCGGCTCGTCGCGATTGAGGATCTGGTCGTAGGCAATCAGGGCCCAGGCGTGGGGTGTGGCCAGGCCGATCTTCTGCATCAGCTCCGGCTGCCAGCTCCGGGGCATCAGGCAGCCGCTGATCCCGGCCAAAATCAGGACCAGGAAGTTCCCGTACGCCGAGACTTGCGTGTCGGTGCGGACGGCCGTGGCGACAACCAGGCCCAGCGACGTCGCCGCGAGGGACGTGGCCAGCATGACCGGCGCCAGCATCCAGGGCTCCGGGCCCCACGACATTCCGAAAAACGCCTTGCCCGCCAGGAACAACAGCACGGTCTGGACGAGCGAGATCACGAGGAATGGGACCGTCTTTCCCAGCAGCAATGCGAGTCGCGGAATGGGGGCGACGCGCAAGCGCTTGAGCGTTTCCAGATCGCGCTCGGCGATGAAGCTGCGGGCCATGAAATTGACGATGAAGAACACGAACATCACGGTGTAAGAGGGGACGAGGATCTGGTACACCCAGTCAGTCCGGGCCGGCGCCTGGGGCAGATCGTTGGCCCCGCCTTCCGCGGCCGCGTCGGCCTCCCGCGCTTCCAGCGAGCGTTTGGCCTGCACAATCAGCTTCATGGCGAGCGCCGAATCGCGGTTCTTGAGCACGTCGGGGGCGAAGGTCCGCAAGGCGAAGGCGAACACCAGCTCTTCGACAACTTCGGCGGCGTTGGCCAGGAAGTGGCCGGCCTGCACGTCGATGTCGAGATTCTGGACCCGTCCGGACAATCGTCCCTGTTCGCTGAAGAACAGGTCCCCGACATCGAGCTTTTCGACCATCTCGTGATAACGGCTGCCGATCACGACCATCACGTCGGCGTCGCCGTCGATGAGCAGCTTCTTGGCGGCCTTCCGGTCGGTGAGTTCCTGG
>JACQFH010000211.1 GCA_016200145.1 Planctomycetia bacterium
ACGCAAGTTTCGATCACGCCCGACAAGAAGGACGTCTACATTACCGTCGCCATCACCGAAGGCCTGCAGTACACGGTTTCCGAGGTCAAGATCGACCGGTTCCTGCTCGACCTGAAAGATCGCGCTCGCACGCGGCACCATTTGCGCGTGACCGACGAAGAACACCCCGTCGGCGGGCAGTTGATGGGGGCCGAGCCCGCCGACTTCGGGCCGGCCGCGCTGAAGCTGGTTTCGGCCGGATTCGATGTGATCGACATCAATTTCGGATGCCCGGTGAAAACCGCCGTCGGGGGCTGCCGCGGCGGATTTCACCTCAGCCAGCCTGACGTGGCGCTCGAGATTGTGAGCCGCACTCGCGACGCTGTGCCGGGCGAGATCCCATTGACCTTGAAAATGCGCCGCGGAATCGACGACTCGGATGCCAGCCGCGATCGGTTCTTCCGGATCCTCGACGGGGCCTTTGCGCGTGGCGCCGCCGCCGTCACGGTACACGGTCGGACGGTCGAACAGCGGTACTGCGGACCGAGCAACTGGGACTTCTTGCGAGACGTCAAACGGCACGTGGGCGCGAGAACGATCCTGGGAAGTGGAGATCTGTTTACCGCCCGGGATTGTCTCGACATGCTGTCGTACACAGGAGTTGACGGCGTCTCGGTCGCGCGGGGAGCGGTCGGCAATCCGTGGATTTTCCAGCAGGCACAGGCTCTCGCAGCAGGATTGCCCTTGCCCGCTCCCGACATCGCCGAACAGCGCCGTGTCCTCGAGATGCAATTCGAGCTGTGCCTGCAGGTCGGAGGACCGAAGCGGACGCTGGGCACGATGCGGATGTTCGGAATCAAGTTCGCCCGAATGCATCCCCAACCGGTTGGGGTCCGCAATGCGTTCGCGGCGACACGTACCCTCGACGAGTGGCACGCCGTTCTCAACTACTGGTATTCCGCCGCGGAATGCTGTGTGCCGGGGACGTAACGGCCCATGGGTCGTCAGAGCGCGGGACGACATAGAGGGGGAGAGGCGAGAATCGACAGGCGAGAAGAGACGGCTGTAGCCGAAGTCGCCAGACTTCGGGGAGCGCCGCCGGTCCCCCTTACTACGTGCCGTTGCCCCATTCCGTTGGCCCGAACTCTGGCGAGTTCGGCTACCGACACCTCATTCTCTCTTCGCCCTTCGCTTCTCGTCTCTCGATTCTCGCCTCTACGGAACCGTAGACCGATGCACGCACCCAGGGACTTGCGTCCCTGGCTCGCCAGTTAAAAGCAAAACCCCGGAGGCAACCTCCGGGGTTTTGTGAATCGGAATGTCGAAGCCGGTGTTACCAGTTCTGCGGATTGAGGTACCACCACCAGTGATCGGTGCGGGACCGGAAGTTCAGGTTCCAGTAGCCGTCGTCCCATTCCAGAGAAGCCTTCCGCCATCCCAGCGGAATCTGGGGATACGGATAGAACGGGCCGGCGTAAGGCCACGCCGAAGCGGCTTGCTGCGAGCCATACCCCACACCCGCGTAGTTCGCCGCGCCTTGCTGTGAGCCATAGCCCACGCCCCCGTAATTCGGGGACTGGGCAGAGCCCGCCCAGGCATTGTTCGGACCGTTCGGCGGGCAATAGGCGCCCGGGCCACCTGAGCTGACGGGGTAAGCATTCACCGGAGCGTACTGCGGTGCGGGCTGCGGAACCGGTGCCGCGCCCGAGTAGGCGATCGGGCCGGGTTCAATGCCGCCGTAAGAGGGCCGCGTGCTCTGGGCCTGACGAATGTACTGCGAAGAGCCGACCGGCGAGCGGGGCATGGACGCCGCGGCCTGCTGGACCTCTCCCTTGTGATACGTGGGGGCGACTTCCAGCCGGTTGATGACGCGAGTGACTCCCGCGACCGAACCGACGGCCTTCTCGGCAGCCGCCCGCTGCGCGGGCTTGCCAATCGATCCGACGAGCGTGACGACGCCGCTGCGGACGTCGATGTCGATCTCATACTGATTGAGCTGGGCTTTGCGAAGCGCCTTCGCGACCTTTTCAGCCAGCTCCTGATTGGAGCTGCCCTTCCGCTGGGCCGCAGGGGCCGATTTTGCCGCAGGAGAATGCAGTTCGTCCGCGAGCGCGAAGTGGGGGGTCAACGTCAGCAGCCCCAGGGACAACCATTTTTGATAGCGTCGCATCAACCTATCTCCTTACAGGTTCCGTTTTCAGGAAGGCCGGCGTTGGCCCGGCTGGATGATCGAGTTCGAATCGGCGCTCCAGGCTGCGCGCCGGCAGCTTGGCGCCGTCCTGTCTCTAATCATCGGCTAAAATATCCCGGTTATGACAGTTATTCCGGATATTTCGGTTGGATCGGCTGCGATGCGCGGACTCCTGAGGGCTCGTCACGCCCGACTGGTCACTCGTTCATGTGAACTTCAATATCCTTGATGCGCGTCAGTCGCTTGAGTTTTGCGACAATCTGAGCCGTGGCGACGGCATTCGGCACTTTCAGCGTCAGCAATCCGCCCTGGATGTAAATCTTGCAATCTGGCTCGCGGTGCTTCGAAGGCTGCGGCGCCTCGACGGGCGACTCGGTTTGTGCCCGGGCCTCGATAATTTCATAGCCGGGGCCAAACAGCATCTTGATCGTGCTTTGGCGAATTGTCTCGGGAAAACGCACTCTCTCGTCGAAGAAGACCTTGAACGAGACGACTCGCGTTTCCGCCACAGGAGGCTCGGCGGAACCGGCGCTGTGAACGGCCAGGTACAGCATCGCGGCCATGAACGGAGTCGTGGCGGCAACCATGGTCCACCGCTGCTTCGAGAGGTCATCCGGCATCCGCCGCTCCTTTTCAATGCCCATTTTGTGATGCCCGGAAAAGTCTAGGACAGAAAAAACAGGCGTGCGCGGGGGATTATTCCTGCCGGCGGTGCGATCAGGAAATCGACGATTCAGCACTGACACTGGCAACGGTCGTCGCAGAACTGCGGCCGGCGCGATGGACAATTACTGGCCAAAAGATGAATCAGTTCGCGTCAGGTAATTCAGCCTGTTCGGGAGGCGCCGGCGTGTCCTCAAAAAGCCCCCTCCAGGTTCTGGAGAGGTCGTCATCGTGAAACATCAGCCAGGTGCGGCGCGAGAGACCCCCCGCCTGCAGGATCGGCTGGATTTGCAGCCACGCCGCGTCGACGTCGGTCAGAGCCAGCTCGATGTAACTGTAACGCAACCCCGTACCGCCGCCGATCGCGCATCCGGACTTTGCAGGGCGCAACACCGCGTTGATGGCGTCTTCAATGTCGCTGCGGTCGGCGAACGGCGAATCGACGGGCAAACCCTGGCCCCCGTCAATCTTCAGAAAGCAGAAGCGCTCACCGCACCGCGAAAAGCGGGCCGAGTCGAACGGCAGGCCCGAAAGCGCGTTGTGCAGCATCTCGGGAGCGGGAGTGCTGACGACGAACAGATCGCGCTGCAGAGGATAGTCGTCAGCCTCTTCAGGATCGGTTTTCATCCCCGCCCAGGGCACTCCGTTCTCGATGTCCACCTGGTGCCACGGCCGATCCGGCAGCTTCACCAGGATCTCGCGCACGAGCTCAGTCACCTGGGCACGAAGTTCATCCAGGCCGATTGCGGCGAGACCGTCGTCGGGAATGGGCCCCGCGTCGATCGTGCCGATCCAGCGGTCGAGCACTTCTTCCCCCAGCAGCGATTCGGAATAAACGTAGGCGACGGCGAAAGCATGCTGCTCGTCGGGATCGGGGGGCGAGAATTCGAAAGTCAGGTTGATCCGATTGAATTCGGCCGGCCTGGCGTGAACGAGGATCCTGCGGCCTGCGAAATCTCCTCCGACCCGGCCGCCGACGGTTTGCGTCGCCAATTCGAGATTCTCAGGCAGGCGGTACTCGTAGAATTCCCAGCCGCTCATCGCGGGCGCCGCTTTCAACACTTCGCGCACCAGCGGCCGCAGCGCGCGACGCGTTTCCGGGGTGATGACCAGGCGGTGGCCTTCACAGCGCACGGCGGGACCGAATTCCCACATCAGTTCCGGGTGAATGGCCCCCAGGTGCTCGTTCATCCAGCCGGCGAGGTCCCATTCGTCTTCGCGGCTGAACAGCCGCGCGACGCGCGGCGCCTGCCTGCGAAATTCGTCCCACCAGCGTGAGATGGCGTCGTTCAAGTCCCGAGGCTCCCTTCACGGCCCGCCCGGTCCGTGTCTCGTTCGCGGCCCGTCTGCAATTCTCGCCAGTTTGGCAGTTTCATGTTCCGACGGAAAGCCCGCGGCCGCGGCTGCCGGGCATTTTTTGCGATGCGGCGGCCTCGGGCGACGCGATCGCGGGCCGCTACGACTGCAGCACGAACGTGTTCGACACGTCCTCGCCGGGAGGAGGTTCGAACGCGGGTAGCTGATGATCGGTCGCGGCCGGGCGCGTGAACTGCCGCCATGAGATGTCGACCCGCGCATGCAGACGGCTGGCGAGCTCTTTGTACTGCTCGACGCCGCCGATGATCTGTGAGGCCGCCTGCACCAGCGGCGCCGGGTGGTGAACGCCGCACAGGGTGACGTCGCATTTTCGTCCCTGAATGACCATGGCCGAATCCGTCTGGGCTTCGACTTGCTCCATCAGCCGCGTGGGATCCGCTTCGGCAGGAACGATCAGCACGCTCTGCGCGACGCCGGCAGCGATCGTCTTGCCGGCATCCGCCAGGTTCGAGGCGATCGCCTCGCCCAGCTCGAGCATGGCCTGGCAACCCGATTCGGATCCGCAGGCGGCGACCAGTTGCACGTTGATCTGTTCAATGTTTTCGAGCACAGTCCGCCGGGCCGCGTCGGCCAGTGGTTTTCCCAGGAGCGTCTCGAGCTCGACTTCGGAATCAAGGAAGCGGCGAATACCGTTCCCTGCGCCGAGCACCGTGGATTCGATGAGTTCGTCGATGCGGCGGGCCATGTCGTATCGCCGCAGTCTGAGCTGTTCGCACAGCAGGCGGCGGTAGGCAGACAGCGCTGCCCTCGAATCGTGCGCCGCTTCGCGGTCTGACGCCTGCCCGGCGGGGGGCGCGGCCTGCATCGGACCGGCCAAGCGCATCAGCTCGCGCGACAGCCGGTCGAGCTGTTCGATCAGGGTCGAGATCTCTGCAATCACAATTCGCGAAACCTTGGCTGCGGCGCGGCGGAAGAGCTCGTTAAGACACGTCTTGGCGTACGTCTTGAGGGCCTCCCGGGACTTGTCCGCCGGGGCCTTCTTCCGCAGCGACCAGCCCGCGAATCGAGATCGTTCGGCGCCCTGATTCTGGTCGCTTCGGGCCGCGAGCCCGATGTCGAGCGCCGTGCCGTGCAGCGCGATCGCCTGCTGCAGAGACGTTTCCTGTAGAGTTTGCAGAAGCTGTTGCGCCGCGACGGCGTGGTTTCGGGCGGCGGCGATTCGCACGTCGGGCAGGTTGACGAGGCTGCGGATCCATTCCAGCAGAGCATTCGTGCGGTTGCGCGTGCGTACCGACAGACGGCCTACAATCTGCGAGAAGAAGCGGTCGTCGCCTTCCTCTTCGAGACCGTCGTCGAAATTCGACGCGAGGTATTTGCCGATCATCGCCAGCACGGTGTCGGTGCGCGCGGTGCCGGCCTGCGCAGCAGGCGCAGCGGCCAGGCAATCATCGACGAGTTTCCCCAGGAATTCATCGATACTGCCGCCCATCTCCAGCTTCACGACTTCGGCGGCATCGTTCAGGAAATCATTGAAGTCGAGTTGAATTTCGGAGAATTGCAACTTGACGGCCTGATCGACTTCCGCCGGCGGGGGATTCGCAAACGTCGCAAAGGGATGCAGGTTCGCGGTGCGCTCGGTGACCGACGACGCCGATGGGTCGGCGGCGGCTTGCCGGCCTTCGCGCCACAGGCGGACGACGTCATTCTGAGCGAGTTGAACGATCTCGGCGACGGCGGCGCCGTTTCCCGCCCCCAGCGAGAGAATGTCGTACGACTGCACCTGATTCGGGCCCACGTCGCGCTGCTGATCTGCGTCGAGAATGCGGCTGGCCGGCGTGCACGCGACACAGTACACGAATTCGGCGACCTGGTCGGCCGCCAGGTCCCATTCGGCCTGGCCCAGGCCGTCCCCCAGATTGATGAGGTGCGTCCGTGCGAACGTGGCATTGTCGCCGTGGAAGGGGGGCGTGTTCAAAGCCGGTTCGGCGGGATAATGGCTTCCAGGGCAACTGTAATGGTTCAGTTCGTGAAGCGCCGCGTAGGCATTGGCGCGGGCCTTGTCGCGCTCGGCGTTGCTCCTCGACGACGCGTGCAGCAGCACTCCGTGAACGTGCTCATCAGACAGCCCCGCGCGCTTCAGCTCGCTGCGCAGCGCGTACGACAGATCGAACAGGGCCCCGCTGCCGGTGCCACCGCAGATCGACCCGACGAGGATCACGCGGGGCGCAGCGGGAGCCGGCGCTCGACCGGCGGTGCGCGACACGACCGACGCCACCGCCTCGCGGATCCGGGCGGCATGCGTGAGCAGCGCCAGACGGCCCAGCGGCCGATAGCCACCGGTCGTCAGGTCGCGCGGGATATTGTAGAACCAGCGACGTCCGAGCCACTTCAGGACGCCGGCGGACTGCGAGCCGTACGACTCGGCCGGCTTGAGCGGGATGGGAACGACCTGAACCCGCTCGAGAACCTGAACCGGAAATCGAGACGACAGGGCGTGCGAGTTGCTGTCGATCGCCAGGCACTCGATGGCCGGCCAGTTCGCGATGCCGCCAAATCGATCGTTCAGCCGGTCGACGAATCGGGCCAGAACTTCGACTCCAGCCCCCCCCACGCCGACAACAATCACGGGGCGCTCAGCGGGGTTCGAATCGGCGGCGTAAGCGGCCGCCGAACGCGAATCGATCGATCGCAGGGGAGCAACCGTCGGCAGGTTGCCGCGGCGCATCGTCTCGCGGGGCAACGCCGAGACGGCCTGTGCCGCGGCTGCCGGGCTGTCGGCAGCGTCTCGATCGGAACGGCAGGCCGCGGCCGATGCCGTGGCTTCCTTGAGTGCGGCGACCAGGGCCGTGCAACTTTCGAATCGCAGCGCCGGGTCTTTCGACAGGGCGCGGGCCACGACCGATCGCTGTTGCCGAGGCAGCGCCGACAGATCGGGCACGCCGTGCAGGTGCTGCGACGCCAGTTGCGCCGTGTTATTCGCCGCAAAGGGCAGCACGCCCGTCAGCATCTGGGCGTAGACGATCGCCAGACTGTACTGATCGCTGTGCCGGCTGGGGCGCCCTTCGAACAGCTCCGGCGGAGCGTACGTGGGCGTGAGGCCCCCCACGAGCGAGCCACCCCGTTCATAGAGGTTTTTCACCAGCCCGAAATCGCCCAGCTTGGCCCGGCCGCTGACGATCAGGATGTTTTCCGGTTTCACATCCAGGTGCTGCAGAGAATAGTTGGCATACAGGTAGTCGAGAATTTCGGCCGCGTCGCTGATGTATTTGAGCAGCTCCTCGTGGGGCACTCCGACCGACTGCGCCTGCCGCAGCCGCGTGTAGTGGTCTTTCAGGCTGTAGTCCGCCAGCTCCGTCACGATCACCAGGTTGCCGTGCACGATCTCGATCCGCTCGATCGACAAGAGCAGCGGGTGCCGCACATCTTTGACGCGGGCCAGGGCCCGCATCTCGGTATCGGCGTGGGAGCTGTCGTTGTCGCCGTACACGATCTTGATCGCCTTGGCGATTCCGCCCGGGGCGACGGCGCGCCAGACTTCTCCGCAGCCTCCTCGGCCAAGCAGCTTTTCGGTGCGATAACCGGGGATGGGTTCGTTCCGGTCGAATTCGACGGAGTGTGTGACAGCGGTCGACATGGCAGGTTCGTCCTGAGTCTTCGATTACGCCGCCGCCCCGTCGAGACCCCGGGGCACAGCGGCCTTCATGAGTCTTTGGTCTTCAGCACCATGGCGAAATAGCTGCGCACGACGACGTCGAAGTATTCCGGGAGCAGCTCCAGGGGCAGGCCGTTGTAACGGCAATAATTGCGCACCTGCGTCAACAGGTCGCGCGGATGGCAGCGCCGCTTGGCGCGGCCGCACGGCCGGTAGTGGTTGTCGAGCAGGTAATTGACGACGTCTTTGCGGTATTCACACGCGAACTTGTCGCAGTACATGCGGAACAGGTGATGAAATTCCTCATCGGTCGGGTCGGTCGCGTGCACCTTATAGGGAATTCTTCGCAGAAACGCCTCGTCCACCAGGTCTTCGGGCTCGAGGTTCGTCGAAAAGATCACGATCTGCTCGAATGGCACCTGAATCTTTTTGCCGGTCGGCAGCGTCAGGTAGTCGTGCCGCGACTCGAGCGGCACGATCCAGCGGTTGAGGAGGTCGGCCGGGGCGATCCGCTGCCGGCCGAAGTCGTCGATCAACAGGCACCCGCAGTTGCTCTTCATCTGCAGCGGGGCCTCGCAGACGTTGGATTCGCGGTGATGCCGCAGTTCCAGGTTATCGAGGGTCAGCTCGCCGCCGACAACCACTGTGGGACGCTGAATCTGCACCCAGCGGCGGTCGACGTTGGTGGTGATCAGGGTACCGTTCTCGTTTTCGTCGACAGGCCGGTGAAACTGGGAGTCGAACATCTTGATGATCTGGCCGGACGCCATGATCGCGTGCGGAACCCAGATCCGCTGTCCGAAGCACATCGTGATGTGGCGTGCGAGCGTCGATTTCCCGTTGCCCGGTGCGCCGTACAGAAACATTCCGCCGCTGGCGTTGATCGCAGGCCCCAGGCTCTCGAACATCTTGGGATCGACCGAAATCCCAGCGCAGGCTTTGGCGAGACGGGCGCGGTCGGGCGTTTCGTGCGAAATGGCCTGCGCTTCGACCGAGAGCACGTATTCCGAAAGCTGCACGGGGGCCGGGCCGACGTAGGCCGAATCACGCAGCATTTCGTGGGCCTTGGCCAGCCCCAGTTCGGTCAGCGTGAACACGAAGTCGTTGAGCGCGGCGCCGTTGGTGTGCCCCACGATCTTGCGCGACCGCAGCGAGTCGAGCACCTTGGAGACGATTCCGAACGGCAGGCAGACACAGCCGGCCAGGGCCCGCCCGGTCATATTGCCGGCGACCGCCAGTTGCTTGCAGAGCAGGCCGTACACGAACGTTTCGCTTAAGCCCGTTTCTTCCAGCGAAGTCGGTTCGACGGGAAAGAACGCTGCGTCCGTGAGCAGGGCCCGCAGCAGCAGAGGGTCGATCGTCGTGTTGTCAGTCGCAGTCGTCATCGAAGCGGAGCTCAAAAGGCGGGCCGGGCCGGGAAGACGCTTCCCGTCAGATCGTCCGGGGGGGCGACAGGTAGTGCGCCGCCGGCATTGGCTTACCGTGCAGGAAGCCCTGAGACAGCACGAACCCGGCGGCGACGCAGGCATCCCGCTCTTCCGGCGTTTCGACGCCTTCGGCGAGCGGTACGATTCCCAGGTCGTTCACCATCGCCACCATGCCGGCGACGACTCGCAGTCGCGAGGCGTCGGCCGTTTGCAGGTTCTGGATCATGCTGCGGTCGAACTTGATGTACTGCGGGCGCACTTCGGCCAGCTCGACGATCCGCGCCTGGCCGGCGCCGAAGTCGTCGAAGGCCAGCGTGATGTTGATCGCGTCCAGGCCGCGCTGCAAAGCGGTCATTTCGTCGACCTCGGTGATCGCCGCCTCATGGATTTCGATCGTGATCCGCTGGTGCGGCGCCATCCGCCTGAGGGTTTCGCACGATTCGAGCAGCGTCTGCATCTGCACTTCGCAGGGATGCGTGTTCAGGAACAGATGCGGAGATTCGTCGAAGCGGCCGCACTCGTCGATCGCCACGCGCCGCAGCTCTTCACTGAGGGCCGTCGTCAGGCCCAGGTGCGCCGCTGTATTGAACATGAACTCGGGCGTTTCCAGCCCCACCAGCCGGCTCCGCGCCAAAACCTCGAAGGCCACGACGGCGTTCGTACGCAGGTCGATGATCGGCTGGTAGTGCGGGATGACTCCCTTTCCGGCGAACAGGCGGTCCATCTGCACCAGCGCCAGAGCCTGGTCGCAGGCATTCTGGCTGCGCGTGTGCGACGGATGGTTCGACTCGCCGCGGTTCAGGCGGAACGGAGTATCGGCGAACTGCACCAGATCGTTGTCGTGCAGTTGCCGCGGACTCGTCAGCCTGTCGCCGTTGACGAATGTGCCATTGGTGCTGGACAAGTCCTGGATCCACAGCGCGTGGTTCTGTTCGAAAAACTCGGCGTGCAGGCCGGACACGGTGTTTCTGGGCAGCGTGAGCGACAGACCGGATTTGCGGCCGACGCGAAATGGCAGCGTGGTGAGCGGGAAGGAGCGCGGCTCCTGCCCTTCCACGGGCCGGCCGGTAATCACCCATTCCTGGCTGGCCGGCAAGACGCCGATCTGCGGACTGCACTGCGCGGACATTGATTTTGACTCGGGATAAATGGCGGGGGCGAGCTTTACGGTCTTCGACTTTCTCGCCTGTGAAATCTGTGCCAGAGTTGCCGGTCCGTCAAATGTTGCTTTTCAGAAACCTTGCCCAAGCCGGGCAGGCCGCGCGGCTCGTGCGGATTATTCCGCCCGCACGGGATTGTGCGGATAATGTAGGTCAGACTTTCCAGCCTGACAGCAATGTGGTCCCGCCTGAAGGCGTGGGGTTCCGGCCCCGAGGATGGAGGATGGAGGATGGAGGATGGAGGATGGCGTGTTCCATCCGTGGCTGAATTCCTCTTCCGTCGGCGAGCTGCGCTTGGCTGTTATTCCCGGTGATCGGCTGAGAAATCAGAAGATCTTTTTTCGGTCGGGTGGCTGACCGGATCTCACGCAAAGCCGCCAAGGCGCAATGGAGATGCCTGCCGGGTTCATACCGCCTTTCGAACACGCCATTCGGCGACAGTGGAATCTTTCAATCGCAGAGGTTCGCCCTTACAGGGCTAAGGCGAATCATTACGTCGGAAACCCAGGGCTCGCGCCCCGGGCTATTGAATTTCGCCCCGTTCGGGGCTGGCCCAGACGACATTCAAATCGAATAGCGCGCCAGAATGACATTTATTGTCCCAGCCCTGGGCGTCGCGTTCGGCGCGTTTTGCGTGTGGTGCACGGTAGCCGAAATCAGATGCGGAGTGACCGGCTCAGGGGATTTGCAACGACGCTTTGAGGCAGTCGCCGACTTGCTTCATCAGCTCGTTCACCAGCACGACATCGCCGCGGTCCACCTTCATGGCGTCTTCCGGTGAACGTCGTATTGGTCATACACGTCCATTTCGGGATCGTCCCAGCCGGCAGCGCCGGCGACGGCGCTTTGTGCCGCGTACGTATCGGTCACGTCGAAACTTTCATCCCCGAAGATCAACCGGACGCGCTGGTAGACGCTCAGCGGCAAGAGTACATAGTGGAGGTGAGTCTGGTCGTCTTCCACAGTCACCGGCTGGCCTGGCTGCTGAAGCAGCGCCTCGCGCATTTCACTCGTGAGCTTAGGAGTCATGCACGAAGTATATCAGGCGTCGCGCCGCATGAGGAGATGAATTCGTAAGCCGCCTGAAGGCGGTATTGCGAACGCGGGGGGCGCCCGTGCGGACTACATGTCGGCGAAGGGGACGGAGCGCAGGGGGACGAGCAGGCGGGAGGGGCAGACGACGCGCAGCAGGTCCGGGAACAGGACGCCGTTCGGGAACGACTCCAGGTTGCAGTAGCACCAGGGGAGCAGCGAGCCCGACGCGCGGAGACGCAGGCGACGGCCGAGCGAGCCGATTTCGATCCGCAGCACGGCGACGTCGTCCCACGCCAGCACTTTGCCCTTGTAGGCGATGCCTCCCGGCCCCACTTCAAACGGACCAAACGTCACGACCTTGCCGGCCGCCAGGTCGCTCTGCAGCGGCGCGATGATCTCGCTCGACACGCGGCTGTAGACGGTACCGATCAGATTGGAATAATCTTTGACGCCGTGCTTGATAGGAATCGTGCGGCCATCCTGGGTCTCGACGTGGTAGTCTCCCAGGTTCCTGGGACTCAACAGAGCCTTGATTTCATTCCATCGAACGACAGCACAAGAATCTTTCTGGAGCCAGACCAGGGCTTCGGGATAGATCACATAGCCTTCTTCCGGACGCTTTCCGAAATCCCCTTTCAACCACGCCCCCAGGCAGCACAGCAGCCCGACGCAGGCGATGCCGGCGGCGATGTAGAGCATCATCTCCGGCGGAACGGAGTCGTCTTTTTTGAAGGGCACCTTCATGTAGATGAAGACGCACAGGGCCGACGACAGCAGGAAAAAAATGCCCGAGCAGAGCAGGATCAGAGACGTGGACGTGTCACGTGCCGGGTGAACCTGCTCCGGGCACCCCAGCTCGGCCAGCTCCTGCGGAAGCGGATTTTCCTGCTCGGCGATCATGGTTCATTCCCCTGCAATGTCGTGAAATGGGACGAATGAAACATAGCTTATTCGT
This sequence comes from Planctomycetia bacterium, assembly GCA_016200145.1. Classification (GTDB taxonomy): domain Bacteria; phylum Planctomycetota; class Planctomycetia; order Planctomycetales; family Planctomycetaceae; genus JACQFH01. The sequence goes on from JACQFH010000211.1 coordinate 12,380, forward strand.
GTCGGGGACAGCGCTGGGGGAACGGAGGCATTCTGCTCCTGGCACGACGCAAGCACTGGCCGCGTTCGCGGTTCGGCCACGGGGCGGCGTCATGAATTGAGGAGCCGACGGATCGCGTGGCGAGATGCTCTTGCTACAGGCCGTCGTCTACGTGCGATGTGCCAGTGATAAATCGCAAGGCGAATCAGACCGTCAACCAGATTCGGGTTGATTTCCGCTTTAACCGGGGTCAGACTTACGGTCTGAGATTGTCCGCCGCAAACGGACGAAGACCATTGCTCCCGTGTTCAATCCGATTCCGGGCATAGAAAGGCGTCGTCATGGTGACACGTCAATTCGCATGCGGTCATTTCCCCGTTCGTTGTGCCACGGCTGTTCTCTGCGCCGTGGTGCTTTCTGGATTTCTCACAGGCACCTGTTCCCGGCCGGGAAACGCCGTTTTCGGCGAGGAACAGAACGCGACCGCGCAGAAACCGGAAACGAGCGGAGATGCCACCGATCGTAAGGCCCAGAAGGAGGCGATGCGGCGCGTGGCGACCGAAATCAAGGTCACAATCACGGACGAAAAGGGTGGCGAATTCGACGCCATCCCCGACGCGCTCTTTCGATCGCAGGACTCGACACGCGATGAATTCGACGGAACGATCTGGGGATACGGCAAGACCGGCCGGCCCACTGCGCTGTTGACTCTCGTTCTGCAGGCGAACGTCGGCGGAACTCACAAGTGGCTCTACGAACTGAATTCGCTGACGAGCCGCCCGGTCGAGGCCAGGATTCCCGGCTTTCTGAAGCCGTGGTCGACGCGCAAGAGCGGGCTGGACATGAAGGACATCCCCCAAGCGCCGGCTGCCGCCGAGAATGAAGCCGGCCGGACACGGCAACTCCGCGAGCTGTCGTCCCGTTTCAGTGGATATGAAATGCTCCTCAAGAGCACGAATGGCCCCGCGGAACGGTTCGAGCTCAGGCTGATTCCGCGCCCCATCCACCGCTACAGCGACCCCGAGACGGGACTCATCGACGGGGCCATCTTTCTGATGGCACACAGCACGAATCCTGAAATCATCATGGTGATTGAACTGGTGCGTGACGGGGACAAGTCCATCTGGAAGTCCGGTTTCGCTCGCTGCGCGTTTGCCGAGGTGCACGTCGAACTCGACGGCAAAGACGTCTGGACCCAGCCCCATTTGCGCGTCACGAGCGAGAGCGACCCCTACTCGATGTTCGTCCGTCTGGCTCGAGACGGAGAAATTCAGCGGAAATAGCTTTACGACGCTGATCCGTGTTCAATCCGTGTTTCATCCGTGGCTGAATTCCGGTCCGTTTGACGAAACGCGTTTTGCCGCGATTGCAACGCGCCGGCAGCCTCCGGGGCTGGTGATCGTGAATTTGGATCGCGGGTCCAGCGCTGTCAGGCTGGAAAGCCTGACCTACCCTGCAAAAATCGCGCGCATTTCACACCGAAACCCGGCAATGAGTACATTAACTGGGTGATGTGGCGGAATCGGCCAGTTCACGGAGATTGGTGCCAGCCGAAAGTGCAGAGCGAACCACGGCCTGTCGAATTCGTCGTTCGCTCACGCCAGCACACTTTGCAGAGCCTGCTTGAATTCTGCCGCCGATTGGAAGTGGAGGTCGCTCCGATCATCCAGTGCCAGATCAAGCAAGTCCGCCAGGGGCGCCGGTATGGATGGCTCGCGCCGGCGGATCGGTACCGGGTCACGCTGCCACACGACGTCCCAGGGATCCTCATCCGCCGGGAAGTCACGCGGCGCCCGGCCGGTGAGCATGCAGTAGCAGGAGGCCGCCACGGCCCAGACATCGACCTCTGGCTTGGCGAATCTGTAGTTGTCGAGTTGCTGTCGAGGCATGAACGGGGGGGAGCCCGCGACCGTGCGCGGCTCGGTATGCCCTGTCAGCCCCGCCAGCCCGAATGCCTTGGACAGGCCGTAATCACCGAGTTTGGCGACAGCACCGGAACCGGACAGGAACACGTTAAGCGGTTTGATGTCTCGATGCACAAGCCCCTTGCCCGGCCGGCTCGAGCCGTCTGCCAGCAGGACATGAGGAATGTCGGCGCTGTGGGCGTAGATCAGCCCGTCTAACACCTGGAGAATGATCGCGCCAGTCTCGTTCCGGGCCAGCCGTCCGCCCATTTGCTTCATCAGGCCCTGAACGCTGCCGCCGTCGCAGTACTCCATCGTGAAGAAAAATACATTTCCCGATGAGCCCGAGGCGAAAAATCGCACTACATTGGGGTGGTTCAGGGCCCGCGTGTTCTCCACCTCGCGCAGGAATGTGGTCCGGGCGTGCTCGTCAGTCTCGATATCCGGCAGCATGATCTTCAAGGCTGCCATCTCGCCACGACTGGAGTGCCGCACCAGGCACACCGCGCCCATGCCGCCCCGACCGAGTTCTCGGACGAATTCGTACCCGTGCAGGGCCGCGAGCGAACGCTCCCCCGCGCCGGCCTGCAGTAATAACTCCTTCACCATCTGTACCGGATCGGTGCTCATGCTCTGTCCTCTTGTTTCCAGGTCTTGCGCCGGTTCCTATTGGTCTGCGTCGGAGGCCGAGTCGCCTGTCTCCGCACTCTTCAGAATTTCCAGGACGGTCTGGCCGTAGTCCAGCGCAGCCTTGAGATCAGAAGCGTTCGTGCGTGTGGCCTCCGCCTCCAGTATCGGGACTGCTTCCTTCAATTCCGGAATCCCCTGCGCAATGGCCTTGATCTTGATGAGGAATATGGCACGGTACACCCGCGCCCAGGCCAGTCTTCCGAGCAGTTCCTTGTGCCCCTCCCGATCGACCAGTTCCAACCAGGTGGTGACGGCAAAGCCGTACCACGAAAACGCCGCGCCCGATTTTCCCAGGACCTCCGCCGTCTGCGCGCCATTCAGGCAGGCGGTTGCCATCTCGTGACGCCACTCGCGGCGGTTCTCTTGTGTGACGAGTCGCTCGAAGATTGTGAGGGCCTGCCCGTACAGAGGCCAGGCAGCGTCGTGGTCGCCGGAAACCGTCAGCGCGCAGGCTTTCCGCCCGATGTCCCTGGCCAGGTTTCCCTCCTGGCCTTTCCGTCCCTCCTTCACCAGGGCCTCGCGGAGAGCGATGGCCTCGTCGTAAACGGAAAGCGCTGCCGTAATTCTTCCGAGCTGTTGTAAGGCACTCGCTTTGGACGTGTACAAATCGGCCAGTTCGTGGGGCAGCCCGCCGTGATCCTGATTCTTCCACAGGGCCAGCGAGATTTTCAGCGCGCGGTCGAGCCAGGTCAAGGCCTCGGCAGAAGACCCCATCACGAACAGGACGTCGGCCTTATTGGCGTACGCTCGGGAGAGATCGCCAGCCAGCTCCACTTTGCCTTGTTGCTGGACGAGCCGTTCGCGAATCCCGATGGCGAGCTCGTACAGGGATAGGGCCTCGGAGTTCTCGCCCGTCATCTGGCGAGCCGCGCCTTTCTCCAGGTAGGCGTTGGCC
>JACQFH010000212.1 GCA_016200145.1 Planctomycetia bacterium
CCCGCCGGACGAGAAACTCGAGTGTGATCCCATGGAGCTGGAACTTGATCCACCTGAACCGCGACTGCTTGCGAACGCTCCCCCCGCAGTGCAGCCGAAAGTCGCTATGGCCAGGATCGTCGTGATCTTTGTGAACGTCTTCATGATCGTGACTCCGCCTCAAGAATTTGATTTCCGAATTGACTGTGAATGACTTCAATTGTCCCAGGTTGCATCCTTGCGAACCGATGACAGATGAAAGTGGCGTGCCGCAAATGTTCACGGCGGGCCACACAACAGCACACAAGTCATGACGCTTAAGCAACTTGCGTCATACTGGAAGAGTCGTGCCGGATTTGAGGAGTCGGCCGGCCGCTGTCATCCGAACCGCGGCGCGCGACATCCGATTGACTCAGAGCGCGTGGCCAAACCAGCTAATTGACGGGCCAGTCGACGGCATGGCTGCGTCTGGATACGCCTCACGATCAGCCGAAAGCCCCGGCCGATGCGCGCCATACGAATAAGGATGCGGATCGACCTGGCTCTTCGGACATCCCATCTCTCGATTCCCTCATCGCCCGATCCCCTTTCCGCTACATCGTGCCGCCACGTCGTGGCTGGACCGCACAGGCACAGCTACAATTGTTGCAAGACTCCGTTCGTCGCCGGTCCTGATCCGGAAGGTCTCCATGCCAGTCCGCCGTCCCCGTGCCGTTCGGATCGTGTCCGCGGTCGTTGCGATCAACATTACATTGATTGCCAGTCAAGTCGCCGTGGCGCAGAACGCCATCGCAAAACCCGCGCGGGCCGCTGAAGCCAGTCTCGACGACTTTTACCGTTCCGACGAGGTCCAGACGGTTGATCTGCGGGTCGCCGAAGACGACCTGCACCGCATGCTGAGCGCTTTGCCCGAGCGGATCTATGTGCGGGCGTCATTTCGGTGGCGGGACATTTCCCTCGACAACGTGGCGATCCGATTCAAGGGCAACAGTTCCTCGGCGCCGTCACAACAGCACAAGCGGAGCTTCCTGATCAAATTCGACGAATACGCAGCCGGCCAGCAGTTCCTCGGACTGCGGCGCGTCTCCTTCGACAACGGCGTGCAATTCGGCAGCGTGTTCAGCGAACCGATCATGACCGAGATTCTGCGTGACCTGGAAATTAAAACGCATCGCTGCAACTACGCCAGGCTGTCGGTCAATGGCAAGTATCAGGGTGTCTATGTCAACGTGGAACGAATCGACAACACGTTCGTCGAACGACATTTTTCCGATCCGGACGGCCTGTTGTTCAAGGTCGACGAGGGCGGCCCCGGCGCCAATCTGCAATTCCTCGGCGACGACCCGTCTGTCTACGAGCGGACTTTCGAACCGGAAACCAAATCCGCGAAAAAAGGCCGCGGCAAACTGGTTGAGTTCATCAGGATGATCAATCAGTCGACGGCCGACGAATTTGCCGCCAATCTGGAATCGAAGCTGGAAGTGGATGACTTCCTGCGGATGACGACCGTTCTGCTGTTGTCGGGCGCGTTCGACCAGCTCACGGGCTGGCAGCCTCACAACTATTACCTGTATTACGACGGGAAGCATGACCGCTGGCATTATCTGCCATGGGACCTGGACGTGGGTTTTTGCGAAATCGCCTTCGGCCAGATCCGTGTCCTCGCCGACTGGAATGCCGCCTGGCCCGCGGCCGGTCAACTTCCGAATCCGCTTCTGGATCGTATCGTGGCTGATCCTGCGCTGCTGCAGAGATACCGCAAAATTGCGCGGATTGTTCTCGACAAGTACTTCGAGCCCGAACGACTGTGCGCGATCATCGACGCCAAATACGCGTTGATCAAACAAGACCTCCAGGACGATCCGTTTCCTCATCGACGCGTCACCAACCCGGAGGATCGAAACTACGACGACATCGTCGCATCGATGAAGAAATTCGTTCGTAATCGTTATGCCAGCGCGCGGCAGCAATTGGAGAAGCCGGGGACGCGGCCTGAGCCTGTGCGCCGGCCCGAGGGCCCGCACGCGCAACTCGCGCGACGACTGCAGCGAATCCAGAGGGCGGCCGAAGAAATGCAGCGCAAAGGTCAGGACGTACGGCCGATCCAGAAACTGATGCAACAAATCGGCCCGCTGCTCCAAAAGGGGCGGGCACAAGAGGCAGAAAAGCTGAGCATCGAGGCGCTCAAGCTGGTTGGTGAAGATCCGGGCCGCGACGGCGAAAAATCGCCCCCTGACGAACGAAAGAAAACGCCGTCTCGAGAATCCGGCTCCCGGTCGAACAACTGATGCCCTGGTGGTGGTGTCCTGATTTGATCTCGTAGCGCGAAAGTGCCCCGGCCGCTTAAGGAGCGGCCGGGGCACTGCGCCCGCAACGTAGGACACCACCGCGCTTGTCGTAAGGTTGCAATCCTGCGATTGATCGTTACCATGAGTGCGTTCGCAGCCGGCGCTTGTCGGTTTTGAACGCTGACCTGGGTGTCTCCCGCGGCTTGTCGCCGGGGAGAAGAATAGGGACCGGGGACGAACTCTGCGACAGCCACTGCGTGCAACTTGCCGCTCGATCTGAAAACGGTCGTTGCGTCCAAGACCTGCCGTGGGAAGGTGCAGAATTCAGTTAGATCCGGAAGCCAGAAGACCTGCCCAGTCGTCAACAAAACGAACGGCTCTTTCTTGGAAAAGACGTTTTCGTGACGCCTCAGGCGCTGCGCCGGCTGGCAGCCATTCGCGCCCCATGGGCACTCGCTGTCGGGCCATTTCCTGCCGATTCAATTGTGCGCCGGAAGATCGACAAATCAGTCGACTGCCCGGCGACGTCGATGCAGCGCGGCCGTCACTGACGTAGCTTCCTCGAGGAATCGTTCTGGCATCGCACGTGCGTCGAAGACGCACTGCGACAGACAACGAGGACTTGTCATGAGTGCAAGAGAGACACGCAGCGCGCACAACAGCCCGTCGCCTGCTCGTTCGGTCCCCTGTCGACGCCCCACGTCGCACCCTCCCGGCCGCAAAGCATTCACCCTGATCGAGCTGCTGGTGGTGATCGCCATCATTTCAGTGCTGGTGGGGCTACTGCTGCCGGCTGTCCAGCAGGCGCGATCCGCCGCGCGCAGCACGCAATGCAAAAACCACCTCAGGCAACTGACGCTGGCGCTCCACGGGTACAGCGAAAACTGGAGGGGGTCGCTGATGCCCGTCGATGTCTACAACTGGACGATTCCGCCCGGAACGCCGGGAGGGGAAAAACGCTACTGGTTCGGTGAAGTCGACGCGGCCGGCAATCTGGATTTCACCAGGGGGCCGCTCGCGCCGTTCATGGAAAATCAGCGTGCGGCCTTCCAGTGCCCCGATTTCGGCCCCGGCCAGGTGACAACCGTCAAGTTCAAGGAAATGACGAGCGGCTACGCTTACAACTACCGGTACCTCGGCCCGGGACTGCAGAGCGCGATCGACTGGATGACGATGACCGTCGATCCGAACATTCGCATTGTCTACTCGCTGCGCGACGTCGAACAGACGACGCAGACGATCGTGTTCGCCGACGCAGCGTCGGTCAACTGCATCAACTGGCCGAGCTGCACCGACAATTCCTTCACCGAGTCGTGGTACCTCGAACCACCCAGCGGTGCATTCCCGAACGCGCACTTCCGGCATAACGGCGTCGCCAATGTCGCATTCCTCGACGGACACGTGGCGAGCCGCATGAAAAGCTGGATCACGCTGCCCTCGTGGTTCGCCCCTGCTCAAGTCCAGGAGATGCAGCGTCGGCAGCTTGGTTTTATCGGCGACGACGACGCGTACTACGCACGCAAGAAACCACGGCCGCTCGACTAGGCGTGACGGCAGCGGCGATCTGACCGGCGGCCCCGCCGGCCGCGCGGCAGATCGTCGCTCGCGAGTCAGTTGCGTCGCGTTTTCCCCGGGCAGCATTTAACCGGACAGCATACGACAGGAGACGACCTGTGAATAAATTCATGACGGGCGCCGTCGTGGTCGCCTGCGCGGGAGCAATCCTCTTTGTTGCCGGATGGCTCCGGCAGACTGGCATCGACAACGAACCGGAGCTGAGCGACGAAATCACGTACATTTGCCGCGAGACGGGTCAGACGATTCGCGGCTCGCGAGAAAACCCGCCTGCACCGGGGACGATTCCCGGCTGCCAGACGCTGGTGCAGGCGTTGTACTGCCCGAAATGCGACAAGTGGCATCCCATGCCTCCGCCGGAAGCGCTCGAGCGCATGCCGGCCGGGCCCCGTTGTCGGGTCCACAACGAGGGGTTACTCGAAGAAATCCCTGCGGGCGCCGTCGCGGCGGCCCGTCAATAAGGAGACGAACATCGTGACGATTCTTCAAAAACGACACGTCGCCGCCTGGCTTGGCGCCGCCCTGCTGGGACTCGGCTTCCGATTCGCCGAGCCCGACCCGTACGTCGACCGCATCGTGTCGTTCGAACCGGGCGAAGGGGCCGGTTTCGGGCGCGACAAACTTCCCGAGATCGTGCTCGGTCCGCCGCGCGGGCACGGCACGCTTGAACCTTCGGACCACGTGCTGTCGCTCGGCAAGGGGGGCAAGATCACCCTTGAATTCGTCGACAACGAAGTCATCGACAAAGACGGCCCCGATTTCATCGTGTTTGAAAACGCGTTTCTCAAGGCGCCTGGCGACGACCCCGGAAACGGCTTTTTCGAGCTGGCGAAAGTGGAAGTCAGCGCCGATGGCAAGGAATGGAGAGAATTCAAGTTCGACACGATCAGCCGGAAGGGCTGCGCGGGTCATCACCCGGTGCTCGCCAATCCGGATGAGAACGACATCGACCCGACCGATCCTGAGAAGGCCGGGGGCGATGCGTTCGACCTCAAAGACGTGGGGTTGCCGATGATCCGCTTCGTGCGAATTACCGACCTCGACAACGCCACCGGGGCCAACGGCACGATGGGCTTCGATCTCGACGCCGTCGTGGCGGTCCATTCCCGGCCGCGGGAAAAGGAACCGGCGAAATGATTAAGACGCCAGTCGCGTTCTGCTGGAGCGGAGGCAAAGACAGCGCGCTGGC
>JACQFH010000213.1 GCA_016200145.1 Planctomycetia bacterium
GGGTTCATGGCCCAGGGGGGCGACCCCAATACGCTCGACGACGACCCATCTAACGATGGCCAGGGCGGCCCCGGCTATGCGATTCCCTGCGAGTGCTATACCGAAAAGGCCCGCATGCACTTCCAGGGGAGCCTCAGCATGGCCCATTCCGGCAAAGACAGCGGCGGATCGCAGTTTTTCATCAATCACGCCCCCACCCCGCACCTCAACTGGGTCAAAGGCAAAGCGGGAGGCAGCAATCACACGGTGTTCGGACGCGTCCAGGAGGGGCTCGACGTCGCGATGGCCCTGCGTACCGGCGATCAAATCATTTCGGCGAGTGTGATCCGCAAGCGCGACCACGAATACAAGCCGAAGACGATCGCGCAGAAGCCGCGACGGTAATTGCTTCAGCTCGTTCCCAGGCGGAGCCCGGGACCGAGGTCTTCCCCTTTTATTTCCCTGCGCCGCCCTTCGGCTTCCCATTGAAGAACCGGTCGAGCCGCACGAGCTCCTGAGGCAGGTACTTGATCGCCGTGTAATGCCCGGCGTCGATCCAGACCAGCTCGGGCTCGCGATCGATCGCCTCCCACAAGGCGGTGGCGCAGGCCGGCGGAATGACTTCGTCGTTTTTCGCGGCGATCATCAGCACGCGCCGCCCCGTCAGCAGCTTGCCGTACGTCGCCGGGTCGACCTGCCCCACGACGTCTTTGAATGACTCGCGCGTCTCTCCCGCGGCCAGCCAGCGCTTGCGAAATTCCTCGGCCTGCCGGGTTTCGTTGGCCCAGATCAGCTCGCCGAAATTGCCCCCGCCAAGAAAGACGGCGACATTTCTGAGCCGCGGCTCGCCGCTGGCGCCGAGGGCCGACATGATTCCCCCCAGGCTGATTCCGGTGATCCCCAATCGCTCGGGGTCGACCTCGCTCCGCGAGGCCAGCCACGCGGCCGCGAAGCGGATATCGACCACCCCCTGCGTCATCCCCGCCACCGTGTCATGCGGGTTCTCAGAGATCATCCGCCGGGATGAACCCTGCCGGCGGCGCGGGCCGTAATACGGCAACTTGACGAACAGCGCCGCCACGCCGTTCCGCGCCAGGTGCGACGCGACCGTCTCGGACAGCACGAAGTCGCCCCCCAGAATGTGCAATACGACGCTCGCCGGATAGGGCCCTGGGCCGACCGGCTGAAAGTACTCGGCGTGAATCGTGTTGTTCTCTTCGATCTCGGTCGTCACGGGCGAAGGAAACGTCACGCGATACATGCGGAATCTCGCGCCGCCGTGCGCGTACTGCGATTTGTATTCAAACTCGCGCGGCTGGAGTTGAAACAGCTTCGGAACGTTGCTTTCGTCCGCCGCCGGCTTGAATGCGACTTTGCCCTCGGCCGCAACGTCGGCAAACTGCGGTACCGATTTTTCGCCGCGCTCGTCGGCACGGGAGTCCGGTGCGCAGACAAAAAACGCAGCCAGAATCGCGGCGGCGTGGACACGCTTGCCTGGACAGAGCACTTGCGACATGGGGAGCGGATTCCTGAATGACAACGGACGGTTCATCTGCTCAGGAGATTCTACGGCCTGCGACGACCTGTTTCCACGGCAAAGCGCCGGCGTCTCGTTCCCACGCAGAGCGTGGGAACGAGGTGCAATTCTCTTTGACAAACGTCGGGGGGTTGTCCATGATGGGGACTCGCGGTTTACTCCAAGAATTCTGTCGAAAGAACATTCCATGCACTTGCGTCTGACGGCCCTGGCTTTCTGTGCCGTTGTGGCATTCGCGCCGCCGGTTTTCTCTGCCGATCCGGTGACCGACAATACGATCATCGAAAAGGCGAGTGACTCGCCCCCGCAGGTGACCGAGGCCCGCGGCAAAGCCGATTCGGCCTATCAGCAGGGGAATTACGCCAAGGTCGTCGAACTGGCCACCTGGTTGATCGACAATCATCCCGGCGACAACGTGCACGTGGCGTATCACCTGCGGGCCAGCGCCAAGATCGAGCAGGGACGGCGGGCCGGGTCGGGAAAACAGGTTCGTGAAGGCATTGCGGACGCGCGGCAGGCGATCATTCTGGCCGGCAACGAGCATCCGTGGGTTCATATTCCCTACGTTTATGGTTTGTCGTCACTGGCCGAGATCGAGCGCCGCAAAGAGCACGCCGACCTGGCGATCAAAGTCGTCACGCCGGTCCTCTCGTTTCCGGAAACCAAGAATTTTACGGCCGATCACCGGGCAAACCTGTATTACCAGCGCGGCCTGGCGTATGCGTCCCGCGGCGACCTGAAGCTCGCGGCGAACGATCAGGCCGAGGCGATCCGGTTGAGCCCGCAGCACATCAGCGCGCATCTGAAGCGAGCCGAAGCGCTGACGGCCCAGGGACTGGTGAAAGATGCGCTCGTCGCCTACGACAAGGCGGTGGAAGCATTTCCGAATGTGCTGGTCGTGTTCAACGACCGCGGGAAACTGCGCCGGACGGCGGGCGATCTTGATGGGGCGATCAGCGATTTCGAGCGCTGTCTGCAATTGGACCAGAAATTCGCGGTCGGTTACGTCAATCGCGGGATGTGCCTGGCGGAATCGAACAACCCGCAGGCCGCCGAGGGGGATTTTTCGGACGCTCTGAAGCTTAAACCCGACCCGGCAACGAGTGCCTTCGCGTTGCGTCTGCGGGCGACGGCGCGCCTCGCTCAGGGCAAGGCCCCGGAGGCGATCACCGACCTCGACACATTGATCAAGTCGAATCCGCGCGACGCGTCAGCCTACGAAGATCGAGGCTTTGCCCAGTACTTCCAGAAGAAATTTTCAGCGGCCCTGGCCGATTTCACGAAGGCGGTTGAATTGAATCCGCAGGCGGGCCATCTCGTGCCGTGGCGGGCGCTGGCACTGGCACGCTCGGGTATGACTGCCGAGGCGCGGGCGCTCGTCGAGGCGACCCTTGCCGCCAAGACGCCCCCGACCGGCTGGATCGCCAAAGTCTGCGCCTATCTGCTCGATCAGGCGACCGAGCAGGAACTTCTCGACACGGCCGCGGCGGCGCCCAGCGCCAGGGAAAAAAGCCGGTTGGCTTGCGAAGCCCGCTACTTTGCCGGGCAGAAGCACCTGGTCCACGAAGACGCCGACAAAGCCGGTGAGTTGTTTCGCGAAATCATCGCGTCGAAAGAGTACGCACTCTCGGCGTACCGCGGAGCGTGCTACGAGCTGGGGCAGTTTGGGAACTGAGCTATGCGCCCGCGATGACGACGGCGCTGGCCTGGCCCATGCGGGTGACGTTGATCTTGAGAAACGTCTTGTTCGTCACCGGCAGCGGATCGCCCGCGACGATCGACAGGCCGCATTCCGGATCGGGATGCGAATAGTTGAGCGTCGGCGGGACGACGCCGTGCGCGAGGCCCGCCAGTGAACCGGCGAGCTCCAGCGTGCCGCAGCCGGCGGCGGCGTTTCCGAAGTAGCTTTTCAGGGCCGTGACTGGGACCTTGGTCGCCACGTCGCCGAACACGTCGTGAATGGCCTGCGCTTCGAGCCTGTCGGATTCGATGGTCGACAATCCGTGGGCATTGATGTGCCCGACGTCTTGCGGCCGCAGGCCGGCGTCTTTGAGGGCCAGGCGCATCGCCTGGGCCAGGGCCCGCCGCGTGTCTCCCTTGCCCGCGAGCGTCGAGACGCAGGCACAGCCTGCACCCAGAATCCGGCCGTAGATTTTTGCGCCGCGCCGGCGGGCGTGGCTGTCGTCCTCGACGATCAGCACACCCGATCCTTCGCCCACCACTTGCCCGGTGCGGGTGCGGTCGAACGGACGGCTGGCGGTCGCCGGGTCGGATTCAAAGTTCGCCAGTTTGTCCCACATCATGGCGTGGATCGACTTGACCGAATGCACCCGCGTGCCGGTCGAGCCTGTGATCATCACATCGGCATGGCCGCGGGCGATCACCCGCAGCGACTCGCCGATCACCAGATTTGCCGAGGCCTCGTCGATCGTGATCGAGTTGTTCGGCCCGCGGGCGTCGGCGGCGATCCCGATGTGGCAGGCCGGCATGTTGGGCAGGAACTTGAGCAGCCATAGCGGAAACATCTGCCCCAGTCCCACGTCCCCCCAGCGCTTGTAATTGAACTCATGTGTTACGGGGTCGGAACAGGCAGCCTCGGCTTCCGCCAGGTCTTCCGGGGGGCTGAGCATCAGATTGGCCCCGAATTCCACCCCCAGTCGTTCCGGCTCGATCGCGCCGTCTGTGATCCCGGCATCGTCGAGGGCCAGCGATGCGGCGGCAAATCCGAGCTGGATTTCGCGGCACATGACCCGCAGGGCCTTCTTTTGCTCGCGGGTCTTGGTGAATTTCGAGGGAGTGAAATCCTGCACTTCGGCGGCAATCCTGCAATTCGGCGGGGCGCAGGGAAACATGGTTGTCGGGCGAATTCCGCTGGTCCTGGATTCAAGACCTTTCCAGAAATCGCCTATCCCGATGCCGATCGGGCTGACGACCCCGATCCCCGTGATGACAACTTGCCGCTCCGATTCGCGATTACCGGCCATCTTAGGTCGTAAAATCCTGACTGCGAACGTTGAACCCACCCGTGAGCGGGCGTCCTGCCGCGCAAACCCCGGCGATTGACCCCGGCCAAGGGCAAAGAGACTATCGTAACGACGGCTGCAATTCGCGGAAAGCGAGATCACCTCGCGCAGGGCAAGCCATTGCGGCGATCAAATAAGCCGAACTTGATGCGTGTGGCGAAATCAGTAGCCGCGGGAGTTCTGCAGAGCCTGAATGACGGTATTGCTCACGCCGCTGTTCTGCAGGTGGATGATCGTCTCGGGATTCATGTCGACATTCGCCCCCCGAGTGCGGATCTCGTTGCAGATGATGCCGTCGTCGACGCCGGCCTGGGCCATGCGAATCACCTGGCCGCCGGTGATGGCGCGTCCCTCGCGATGCCGCAGGTCCTGCTGATAGGCTGCCTGCCGCTGGGCATTGTCACGCTCTTCGCGAACGTCTTCATTGTTTCCGATGAGGCTGCCCGCGGCCAACCCGGTCACGGCCCCGATCGCGGCGCCGGCGCCAGTGTTCCCCAATTGCTTGCCGACGATCGCGCCCAGTCCGGCCCCGCCTGCGGTCCCCACCACAGCACCTTTCTGGGTGTTATTCATATTCGAACAACCCAGGCACGCGGACATCAGAATGGATCCGGCGACAAGGCGTTCCAAGACCTTCCGTGAACCCTGCATGTCAAGCACTCCGTTGTGTTTGTCGGAATTCCAGAAATTGTGTGGCGCGGCGTTTTCCGGCGCACGAACGCATGCGAACCGGGTTGACCACTGCCTGTAAACAAAGGGCTGGGTCGGAACCATGCCGCATTGGTCATTTCGGCATTTGGCGGGAAAAATCGTGATCATTCCGGTTGTGCGCTGGTCACAACCCGAAAAAATGCGATTCACGTCGAAATCTGGGGAGGCCGGGGGGGCTGGAAAAGCTTACAAAGTCACGGCTTGCGGACGGCGCGCAATTCGTACGAATCGATGCGGCGCATTTCCGTGTCGCCAGTGATACCGGCTTCGACCTCGGTCCAGAGGAAGTACACGGGCTTTTCCAAGTGCACGATGCGGTACATGTCTTCGAAGTCGCTCAGTACCGCGTTGGCATTGATCGTACCCTCGAGGTTGAACTCCCCAAAACGTCGCAGTTTGCGGTCGGCAAAGCTGATTTTGACGGCGGACGTCAGGTTCAAATGGAGTGCCGGCCCGCCGGTGAGAATCTGCTTCAGCCCGAACAATTTGATTCCGCGCAGCTCGGGAGCGCCCTTCTTCGCGTCATACCGCTTGGCCGTTACGCGATAGCTGGAGGCTTCGACTTGATACGTGTAAATCGTCGGTGGCATGTGGCCCCTCCGGTGATGGCAATTCGGGAAACGTGGCTGAGAGTCCGGCGGCAGGACAACTATTTTTTGCGCTTGCCGTCGCGCTTGCGTGATGGTGCTTCGTATGCTGCAAGAACGGGCAGGTGCCCCTTCGGTGGGATCGGCTCGCAATGGCCGGGGTACTCGTGATTCTCGACGGGGTTCGGAACCTCGGTGGACAACGGCGGAACTGCCATGTATCCCGGACAGCACCTGAAAGTCTCAATGTCAGTCTGAACGTAAGCACCGTTAAGGAATAAGAAC
>JACQFH010000214.1 GCA_016200145.1 Planctomycetia bacterium
CCCGAGCGGCGCTCACCCGGGCGGGGGAACTGGCGTCCGAGGTCTTGATGCATCCCGATCATTTCGAGGCGCGCCTCGAAATGATCGGGATGCATCAAGACCTCGGACGCCAGTTCCCCCGCCCGGGTGAGCGCCGCTCGGGCGATTTCGATTTCGTGCAGTTCCGCCTGCGCCTGGCTGCGATTCCCCTTGAATGACAGGGCCTGGGCCCGGGCATAGCGGATGTCGAGGTCGCGGGGACACAGGTTGTGGGCCCGATCGAGATACACGAGCGCTTCTTCGTACAGCCCCGCCCAGACCTTCGACTTGCCCAATCCGAGCAATGCGGCGCAATTCTGCGGAGATTGCGCAACAATTTCGGCGTAAATCGCCAGCGATTCGGCTTCGCGCCCCAGATTCAAGAGTCACTGCGCTTCGAGCAGGCGGCGCCGGGCGGCGGACGCATCCCGGTGCCGTTCGTTCTGCAGCAGCGGCAGCGCCTCCTGGTATTTCTTCTGCTCGACCAGGGCCTCGCCCAGCAGGGCCACGGCGCCGCGATACTCGGGACATAATTTCAGCGCCAGCCGAAACTCTTTCTCGGCTTCGGGATAATTGTTGAAGTGCAGAGAAATCTTTCCGAACGCAATCCGCGGTTCGGGATCATTCGGGTAATCGCCGATCCAGGCCTTCAGAATCTGCCCGGCCTTTTCGAATTCGTAGTTCTGCATATAGCCGCTGACGAAGGCCGAGCAGATCTCGGGGCCGTCTTCTCCGGCGCTGGTCAGCATCTTGGGCAAAGCCGGTTCGAGTTGAGCCAGGAGGCCCGATTGGGCCTTGGCCAGGATCAGCTCACGCTCGAGCCTCTGCACCGGAAGGCCGCAATCCCGGGCCTGCTGCAGCCGGCCCGTCATCTCGTTCGCACGCCCCAGCCTGCGATACGTTCGCACGAGCAAAAACTGCGTTTCCGCGTCGCGCGGATCGAGCCGCTCGGCGGCGAGGAATTGCTCGAGCGCACCGGCGTCGTCGCCAACGGCGTGGGCCTTCCGGCCCGCCCTGTGCTTCCAGGCGACGGCGATCGTCCGCCACGACGATCCCACCCCGATCAGGACGCCGATCACGAGGATCGCGACAAGAAAGCGGCGGAGATTTCGGCCGCGGCGGAGCATCATGAAATCTTGAATTCCAAACAGATCGGCGGATGAGTTCCCCTGCATCCTCCCGGTAAAAACGACCGGAGAACTCGACCGGAGAACTCGACCGGAGAAACCGACTGGAAGTGCCGCCAAGCCTCCATTACTCTAACATTTGCCGGCACAACTTGCGACACGCGAAAGATCCCGGGCGACGAGTAATGCACAGCATTGTCGTAACGAACGAGGGAGATGACCCGGGTTCCGCGCGGCGGCGTTTGACGTCCCGCAGACAACGACTTGTTGCGATCGTGGGGGGCTTGACAGTCTGCGCCGCGACCGCGGTCTGGTGGTTTTCCCGGGCTGCGGATTCCACGAGCTCCGGTGCTTCGGCACAGGTCGATGCCGATCCTCTGGGGCAAGAGATCGTTAACCCCGGCTACCTGGGCCCTGAGGCATGTGCCGAATGCCATGCCGAACGCGTGGCGGCGATGCGGGGATCGCGGCATTTTCGCACATGCCGGCTGCCCGAGGTCGAGGCGATGCCGTCCGCATTTTCCGAGGGAAATGCCGTGTTTGCAGCGCGCGATCCGCAGTTGCGGTTCGAGATGACGCGCGACGGAGACGGTTTCTTTCAAACCGCCATAGAGCAGACGCCGGCGGGAGAGCGGCGGACGAAATCGCGGATCGACATGGTGCTGGGGGCGGGCTCGGCCGACGACGTGTACCTGACCTGGCACGATGACAATCGCCTGCGGGAACTGCCGATCGCGTGGATGTACGCCTCGCATCAGTGGGGCGCCTCCCCGATCGTTCCCCACAGCGGGGGAGACTTTTCCCGCGAAATGACTGCGCGCTGCATGGAATGTCACAATACCTGGTTTGCCTACATGCCTGGCAGCGTGAACCAGTATCGGCCCGACAGTTTCGTGCGCGGCGTCACCTGCGAAAAATGCCACGGTCCGGGGCGCGATCATGTCGCTTATCACCGGGATCATCCAGACGCCAGGTCCGGGCAGGCGATCGTCCATCCCGGCCAGCTCCCGCGAGAACGGCACATCGAAGTCTGCACGCAGTGCCACAGCAACGCGGTGAAGGAGCGCGGCCCGTTCTCGAGATACCGCCCGGGAGAGCCGCTGGAATCGTATTATCGGACCCACGTCACGACGTACAATGAAGACGACCACGTCGCCAACCAGATCCAGTACCTGCGCGAGAGCAAGTGCTTCCAACACAACGAGACGCTGACTTGCACCACCTGCCATGATCCGCACCGCCCCCGGCAGGCACAGGGTTCCGGCTCGCTTCACGACGCGTGCCTGAAATGCCACCAGCCGGCCAATTGCCCGGACCAGCCTCGAATTCCCGTTGCTGTTCGCGACAACTGCGTGGGCTGCCACATGCCGCAGTACGTCAAAATCAACGTCATCTTCCAGACCCAGGACGACAATTTCGTCCCGCCGCTGACGAGGTCGCAACATCGAATTGCCGTGTACCCGGCGGCGCGGCAGGAAGTGCTTCTCGACTGGCATCGAACGCAGCCGGGCGGCGAAAGCCGCGACCAGGTCGAACGGCTTCGCGCGTCGCTGGCGCAGCACTGGCTGGACGAAGCCGAAGGCTACCGTCGCCAGCACCGGTTCCTGGCGTCTGTTGCCGCCCTGCGCGAGGCCCTGCGGTTTGATTCGGGGCCGGCCGTCCGGGACCGGCTGCGGGAGACCGTGGCGATTCAGGAGCAGATCGACGCCGACTGGTTCGAGGCGCTGCATCAGATCGACGAACAGCGTTTCGCCGACGCCATTGCGATGCTGCGCAACGTGCTGAAGGCCAAACCCGATCTGGCGCGGGCCCACGGCAAGCTGGGAACGGCTTACGCCGTCACTGGCCAGCGGGAGCTGGCCGCCCTGCACCTGCGGAAGGTCATCGAATGCGACCCCTTTGACGGATACGGGGAAGCGATGCTGGGGTGGCTCGCGTACCTCGACGGGCGGGCCGAAGAGGCGCTCGAACACTACCACCGTGCCCGCGAGATCGAGCCGTACGATGCGCAGATCCAGTTTCGGATGGGACTGGTCCTCGAACGGCTGGGCCGGCTGCCCGAAGCCGTCGAGCATTATCGTCTTTCACTGGAAATCGAGCCCCGGCGCGCGGATGCCTGCGCGAGCCTGGTGCAGGCGTTGCGGCGGCAGGGGCGCGCGGAAGAAGCGGTCGGATTTGCGCGGCGTTCGGCACGGCTGTCTGAGGATCGCGACATCGACGCGCTGATGACGCTCGCCGAAACATGCAGCGAGGCCGGCCTCGTCCGCGAAGCCGTGGGAGCGGCAGAACGTGCGCTCGGGCTGGCGTTAAAGAGCGAGCCTCCTCGCGCGCCCGACATCCGGCGCCGGCTGAAAGCGTTTCAGGCCGCCGCTTCGAAGAGCGCGAAATAACCCAGTCAAGGCGGCGCGTCGATTCGCAGGATTCGATCGGCTTCCACATCGCGCAGCGTCTGCTCTTTGCCGGACGGCCAGCGGATCGTCAGCGTGTCGATCTTGCTCGTTTCGCCGAGCCCCCAGTGGATTCGTGGATCGCTCGACGACAGATAGCTGGAAGCCGGAGAGACCTCCGCCAGCCACGTCTGGTCTCCGGCCCTCCCGATAACTCGGGCGCCGTACGCAAAAACATTGGGCGGGCCGTCGCGCAGGTCGAGGGTCAGCCAGTGATGCGCCGTCTCGGTGCGGTTCTCGAGCAGCATCACGGGGCCTTCCAGATCGACGACGAGCAGATCGATGCGTCCGTCGTTGTTGAAATCACATGTTGCAGAGCCGCGCCCCACAATCGGCCGCTGCAAATCCGGCCCGAGGGCCGGAACAAGGTCGACGAAACGGCGCCCCTGCTCGTTGCGAAACAACGACAGAAGCTGCCGGAACGACGAAGCGGGGCCTTCGATCTCGGGTGCGTTGTCGTAAACGTGGCCGTTCACGTAAGAGATGTCGGGCCAGCCGTCGTTGTCAAAGTCCATCCATTTCGCGCCGAATCCCAGGCGGTTTTTCGTCGCGGGGGCCACACCCGTCCGTCCGGCGGCGTCGGTGAACAGATTGTTGCCCAAATTGCGGAACACGGCGAACGCCAGTTTCTGAAAATTGGTGACGGTCAGGTCCAGAAGCCCGTCGCGATTGTAATCGGCCCAATCAGCCCCCATGGCCGACATCGTGCTCGTGTTTTCCGAGACGGCCACGCCCGATACGAAACCGATGTTTTCGAACTGCATCTGGCCCAGATTGTGCATCAGATCGGCAGCGAGACCGTCGTTGCCGATGTAGAAATCGATGCGGCCGTCGCCGTCCAGGTCAGTGAACGCCAGCACCAGGGCTGATCCCCGCGAGTGCACCATCGCAGCCGACTCGGGGACGGGCTCGAATGATCCCTGGCCTGTGTTTCGCCAGATTTCGCCCTTTTCGGCCACATAGTCGCGGGGCGTGCATCCCGATCGGATTCCGGGTTTGAACTCGCAATACCGCTTGGAATCCGGGCCGTACTCGACATAATGCAGGACGACCAGGTCAAGCCAGCCGTCGCCGTCAAGATCCATGAAGCCGGCGCTCGCGCCCCAGTGCCCATGGTCGTCGGGGGGCAGGCCCGCCGACGTCGTGGCCGGCTCAAACTTCATTCCACCGGCATTCTTCCACAGCGCCAGCCGATGAAAGCCGGTAACGAGAATGTCGAGCAGGCCGTCGCCGTCGTAATCGCCGATGGCGCAACCGGTCCAAGCCCCTTTGTCTGCCTCGAATCCGCTCTGCCGGGTGACGTCGGTGAACGACTTTCCTGCTTCGTTCCGAAACAGGACCGGGTGCGGATCCCCCACGAGCAGCACATCCAGCCAGCCGTCGTTGTCCGCGTCGAAGGCGGCGGCGCCGCAGCCAAACGTTTCCCGGATGGGAATGGGCCGGGGTTGCTCGGGCCAGTCATGACGCAGGCCGAGTTGCGGGGCGACGTCAACGAATGCAACGCCGTGCGCGTCGAGGGGCGTTCGCTGCGGCTGGCCAGGCGGCCGAGACGACGCATTCGGGGATGAGTTCGCCCCGGCGTTTGCCGCCGGCGACGTGGAAGTTGCGGCCGGCGGACGGACGGGGGGTGATGAACCTCCGGGGCATCCCGACAGCAACAGTGTGCAGACGAGCGGAATCGAAAACGTCGTCGAACGAAGGCAAATCAGCGCCCGACCGCAGCAGCCTGGACGGAAGAGCGGCGAAACATCTGGCATTGGACGAGGCGTTACGAGAACAGAGACGTGGTCGCTGCAAGTATACCGCCCACCAAATTAACTTGACATTGATGGAATCGGCGGACTTGCGACTGCCTCCCGCAGCGGTTCATAATAACGGGGCGGGCAGAAGGCCGGTTCAAGTCTGCGGGGCGGAATGACTGGGTTCCAGGGAAAATTGCGGTGGCGACGGCGAGCAGCGTTCGTGATCGTCGGCCTGCTGCTCATCGCATCGCCGCTGGCGTGGTGGGCTTCGGCCAGGCGGCAGCACCGGGAGCTCGAGCGCCGCATTGATCTGGCGGTTGCGGCGCTTCTCGACGACGGCTCGCTGGACGTCGTCAACGAGACAATCCAGCATCTCACAGGGCGGCGCGAATGGCGTTCCGAGCTGCGATTTCTCAAGGGAGGCGTTTTGCTCCGCAATGGTGACGCGCCCGCCGCCATGCGGGAGTTCCTGTTCGTCCGCCGCGAAGGCAAGCTCCGCATTCCGCTGTTTCGGCTGGTCGGGAAGGCGCTTTACCTGCAGGGAGAACTCGTGGACGCTGAACGGGCCTTGCGGACCGTGGTCGTCGAGCAACCGGATGATGCCGAGGCCCATCGCTGGCTGGCGCAGGTCTATCACGAATTTGGTTCAGCCCAGGGCTCAATCGCGGAACTCGATCAGGTCATTCGACTGCGTCCCGGTGATTTCCTCGCCTACCAACTGAAGGCGGCGACGTATGTGGAAAGCCTGGGCGATCTTGAAGCGGCCGCCGAAATGTACCGGCAGGCGCTCGAGCGCAACCCGCCGGAACCGCACCTGTCGGAAATCCGGCGCGAACTGGCGCGGTGCCTGTTAATCGAGAAGGATTACGGCGGTGCGCTCGAGATCGCCAGAGATATGCCGGAAGGCCTGCTGAAACAGGTCATCACCGCCGAATGCTACTGGGGACTGGGAGAGTCTGAATCGGCGCAAAGTCTGCTCGATCGCCTCGACGAAACCGATGCGGATGACGACGGCGTGCTCCTGCTCGGGGCCGTTCTGGCCATCGACCGGGGAGACGCGCGCGCCGCCATTCCGCGACTGCAGAAGCTGCTCGAGCGCAATCCGCAAAACGTCGTCGCCCGGCATCAGTTGTCACTGGCGTATCAGAGTCTGGGCGACACGGCGGCCAGCAAGGCCGAGTCTGAGCGGATGCTGGAAATACGAAGTCTGCAGATGCGACGGGAAGAGCTGCACGCCAGAGCGCTCCGGCAGCCGTCCGACGCCGAGGTCCGCGACGAGCTTGCCGCAGTTTGCGAACAACTGGGGAGAAACGACGAGGCGGTTCGCTGGCGGCGGAACGCCGAGCAGACGCGCAAGGCGGTGCAGGCACTCCATCCTTCGCCAGAGCGGCGCCCCGCGTATGAGACGGCCCCCTGAATTGATTAAGGCAGCATGATTCATTCCAGCTTTGTCATTCTGATCGCGATCGGCACGGCGCTGATTGTGTTTTCCGTTTGCATCCGCTGGCGGAGCTGGCGGCAGGCGACGGCGTTGTCACTCATCGTGCTGATCGCCGTCGCATTCCTGTTTCGCGATTCGCGTCGCCCGCGGAAAACCCAAATAGACCCAGCGGCCAATACCGCTGCGACGCCACCACTCGCGCAATGGGCAGCGAACATGCCCGCCCAGGAACCGGCCGACGGATATGTCTCGTCCCGGGCCTGCGCGGAATGCCATCCCGGGCAGCACGACACCTGGCACGCCTCGTACCATCGCAAAATGACTCAGCGGGCAACGCCGGCGGCCGTCCTGGGCGACTTTGCCGACAAACACGTCGAGTTGGACGGAGCCGCCTACGACCTGTCTCGCCGTGGTGACGAATTCTGGGTGAAAGTCACTCTCCTGCGGGAAGACCAGCGCTGGATTTCCCGCGACGCTTCGTTCTTGAAGCCGCGCGACCAAAACCCCAATGCTCCCGGAATCGGCCGCTGGAATACTCAGTGCATTCAGTGTCATGCCACGCACGGCCGGGCACGAACCGATGCCGAGAGTCGAGACATTTCGTCGGATTCGCTGGTGGCCGAATTCGGCATCGCCTGCGAAGCCTGCCACGGGCCGGGCGAAAGGCACGTGCGGTTTCGCCGGGGGGAACCTGTCGAGGACAAAATCGTCAATCCGGCAGGTCTCGCGTCGCAGCGATCGGCGCAGGTTTGCGGACGGTGCCATTCCATCACGATTCCGAAAAGGCAGTCCGATTATCCTGAATTGCTCGAACATGGCCACCGGTTTCGTCCCGGTGACGATCTGGCCGAGTCGCTGCACGTAATGCGGCTCGATCAGGCAACCCGCGATCTCCTCAAAGCGAACGTCCTGCCGAACGATCAATTTGTCGATCGGGCCTACGACATGCAGTTCTGGGGCGACGGGGTGGTGCGCGTCGCCGGCCGGGAATTCAACGGGCTGGTCGAATCGGCCTGCTACCAGAAAGGGGAGATGGCGTGCGTGTCGTGCCACGTTCTGCACAAGCCGGCCGGCGACCCGCGCCCGGTTGCGGAATGGGCCGACGATCAGCTCAAAATCGACGCGCTGGGC
>JACQFH010000246.1 GCA_016200145.1 Planctomycetia bacterium
CGCTTCGCGGAGCGGTTCGGGCTCTTCGTGGATATCGAATGCCGCCCGGGCTGCTGATGAAGTCATCAGCTCGAACGCCTTCTGCTGAAACACGTCGACGGCCTGGGCGTTCTTGTTGCCGGCCGTCTCTCCGGATTTCTTGAAGCGGTCGATTTCGCTGCGCAATTCCTTCCGTGCCGAGAGCCGGTCGGACCGGATTACGAGCGGCGGCGTCAGATCGGGGACCGTAAAATTCGGCGAATTCGGGTCGGCCTCGACGACGAGCGGCGCGCTCGACGCGCCCAGGTATGCGCTTCCCGCACTGGCATGAAAGCGCGGCAGGCAGACGTACGGCGGAACCGGACCGCGCGGCCCGAGCTTGCGGGCGATGATCGACCCGTGCGACGGCCGCTGGTTGTTCGGGCTCAGCGTGGGATTGAACCCCGCCAGCGGATGATAACCGGTGAGCATGTAGTGATCGGCGGGACCGTGATCCGAATTGCGGTGCCCGAACGAGCGCACCAGCGAAAACTTGTCGGCCTGCCGGGCGCACTGCGGCAGGTGCTCGCCGATACGGATGCCGGGGACGTTGGTCTCGATGGGCTGAAACGGCCCGCGGAATTCTGCCGGGGCGTCGGGCTTCATGTCCCACGTGTCGATCGTGCTGAGACCCCCCTTCAGGAACAGGATGATCAGCGACACGTCGCGCTGCGAGGCGCCCTCGTCGGCGGCAATCGCCTTCCGTGCCAGCAAATTGGCCAGCGGAAGCCCCGAGCCGAACAGCCCGGCAACCCCCACCCGCAACACGTCCCTTCGTGCCAGGCCGTCGCAATAGGAATTCATTCCAAGCATGGTCATTCCACCTTCCGTTCCGAAGGATCCTTAGCCACGGATGAAACACAGATGAAACACGGATTTCAAAGTTCTAGCCATCCGTGTTTTATCCGTGTTTCATCCGTGGCTCCTTTATATCGTTCAATTAAGCTGTTAAGAAAGATGATCAGTGATTGAACACAAACTCGCTCGTATTCAGCATACTCCAGGCAATGTCTTCGGCGGCCTGGCGCCGATTGTCCTGGCGAGCGGCCAGATAGTTCATCGTCGTCTGGCGTTCGCTCTCGGTCGGGTAACGGCTGTAAAACGTCAGGTACAGTTCTTCCGCCAGCGCAGCGTCATCAGGAATCGTCGCGGTGAGCCGGGCGATCTGCCCGCCGGCGTGCGACAGCTTGCCGTGCAGCTCGGTCGAATTCAGGATGTGCAGCACCTGGGCCACGCTGGGCTCGCTCGTCCGTTCGCATTCGCAGGCGGTCGTTCGCGTCGGGCGGCCGAAAAGCTTGAGGAAGTAATGCGGAGTCTGGCTGTCCCACAACTGAATCGCACGGCAGCCCGCCGGCATGCCCTGGAATTTTTCGGGCACGCCCGTCGTCTGGCAGACCGCATCCAATAGCACCTCGGCCGAGACGGAGCGCAACAGGGCCCGCGCGTAGTTCCGGTCGTCGCGCTCGTTCGTGGCATTCGGCGTCGCCGAGGCCTGGTACACGCGCGATGCCGTGATCGTGCGGATCAGTTGCCGGAAATCGAAACCCGAATCGGCGAAGTGGCGGGCCAGCGCGTCGAGCAGCTCAGGATTGGTCGGCGGATTCGTCAATCGCACATCGTCGACCGGCTCGACGATTCCGCGCCCCAGAAAATGGGCCCACACCCGGTTCACGAAATTGCGGGCGAACCACGGATTATCGCGGGAGGTCATCCAGGCGGCCAGCAGTTTGCGGCGGTCTCCTTCGGGCTCGGCCGACGGCGCGGCGGCCGCCAGAGCGTGCGCAAAGACTGGTGCGCCGGTGCGCGGATGAACCGTCGCCGCGGAGTTGCCGGCGACCAGCGATTCGCCTCCCGCCGCCGGCTTGAACGAGACTTGCGTGAAGAAGGCCTGCATCCCGTAGTAGTCGTCCTGGCTCCAGCGATCGAAGGGATGGTGGTGGCACTGCGCGCAGTCGATCCTCACTCCCAGAAACGCCTGCGACAGAGTCCCGCCCATCTCGCCCGGCTTCGCGACGACTTTGTAGAACGCGGCAGCCGGAGCGTCGGCCAGCGGCCCCTCGGCGGCCACGATCTCGCGGCAGAATTTGTCGTACGGGACGTTGGCGGCCAGGCTGTCGCGGATCCAGCGGTAGTACGCGTAGGCCCGCTTATGTCCCAGCACCTGGCGGTCGACACGCAGAACATCAGACCATTTCAGCGCCCAGAAGTCAGCGAACTCGGGCCGCGCGAGCAGCCGCTCGACCAGCCGGCCCCGCCGATCGGGCTGTTCATCAGCCAGGAATGCGCGGGCTTCCGCAGCGGTCGGCAGCGTGCCGATGATGTCGAGAAACACGCGCCTTAGAAAATCGGCATCGCTGGCAGGCGGGGAAGGCAGTTCGTGCAGCTTCTTGAGCTTGGCGTACACGAGGCCGTCGATGAAATTTGCCGCGGGGAGGGACGGATACGATTCGATGCGCTCGGGCCGCGGAATCAGGGCGCGGAACACATCGACCTGCCCGAGATACGAGGCCATCACGGCCACGTCGCCGGGCGTTTCGCCCGCGGTGACCAAACCTCCTTCATCGACGGCAGCAAGCCCTTCGGCATTCGATTGAAACCGGGCGTGCCGCGTGACGTCGCTGCGCCGGCCGTCGGACCAGGTCGCCGTCACGCGAAGCGGCTGCTTCGCTGCGAACGTCAGTTCCCGCTCGCGCGGCGTGACTTCGATGGCCACCACGCACGGATCGTCAGGCGCGCCGAACGGAAGTCCCGCCGAGATCCAGTCGTGCAGTGTGCGGTACTCGTCGGTCCCGCGGAAAATGCGCACACCGCCGCCATGCGGAACGCCCCCGGAAGCTTTCGCCAGCAGCAGGCTGCGCTCAGGGAGCGAAGGAAGGACGCGGCGGCCCCGGCCCTCTTGCGTCAGCGAGGTGTAGTCGGCGGACGGATCGAATCCGAACACCGACAGCTTGAACCCATTCTGCCCCTCCGCTTTGCCGTGGCAGCCCGATGAATTGCAGCCGAATTTGCTCAGCAGGGGGACGATGTCGTTTTCGAAATTGAATCGCCTTGGCTCCTGGGCGGATGCCGGCCCCCGCCCGGCGAACAGGCCGGCGCACAACGCCAGAACGCAGCCAGCGGTCTTTGTCATCCAACGGTCCGGCAGGAGGGCATGCGGCGGTGGAAGGCGGGCGAATCAGCCAGGTCCGGTTCTCTTCCCATCGACTGCGAAGTGAACCACGCATAAACGATCTTTAATGCTACGCGATTTCGCAGCCTGCGCCAAGAAAAGACCGCGATGGTAGTGGGGTTCTTTGAATCCGAGGGCCCCCCCGGCGCTATCCGCGACTGCTGAATTCTTGGGCAGCCTCAATCAGTAGGCGGTGGACGACGGGCACCGTAAACCAGTCGGATGAGACCAGCGGCAAACCGATATGTTCCCCAAAAGGCTGCAATGAGAGATACAACTGCCAGCAGAAAGTCAGCCCCGTTAAGTCCCCATAGCAATCGCAAAAACTGAACAACCTTCAATCGCCAGCAGATGATGGCTATTGCGATGCCTAGAATGACTAAGACAAACGTCACCCAAATGAATTGGGCGCAAGGCGGCAGTTCTTCCTCCTGCTCGTTGTTCTGTCCGCATTCCATGCCACCATAATACCCGCGCAAACAAAAACCCCGCCAGTTTCCCGGCGGGGTCTGTCGCTTCCGGCCCTACGGCTCGACCGTCGCCATCACGTGCTCGTATAGCTCGTCCATCGACCACGAATGCCCGATCACGTTCGCGGCCATCGCGGGCATGCCGTTACAGCTGTCGTGCATCCAGCCGAGGTTGATGACGAGCCACGGATGAAACCCAGCCCGGCCTTCGGCCGAAACCAAAACGAGAGGTCCACGAAACACACGAAAAACACGAAAAAGGAGCTGACAGGAAAATGGTGGACAGGAGAATTGATTTTCGGCCTGCGGTTGCAAACTGGCCACGGCAGGCTGGACGACGATTTTCCTGTCCCCAATATTCCTGTCTTCCCTGCCGTCATCCGTGGGATTGCCACGTCATCCGTGGGTTCCATCGTATTCTCTGGCAACGAAATGATTTGTGGCACGAATTGAGACAAATCTTCACGCCGTGCGCAAATGTTGGAACGTTTGTATTTCGGATTGAACACGGATTTCACAGGAATACTCGTATCCGTGTTTCATCCGTGGCTGAATTCGGCAGCGTCGCCCAGAACGTTGCGCACTGGGTCAGATTGATTCAGGCGCGTCGGTTGGATTTGCACGACTGGGCAAATGAAATGCCCCGGCCGCTGGGGAGCGGCCGGGGCATGAATTTCTAAATGACCGCCTGAAGGCGGTACTACGAACGGGGACTACGAACTACCGCAGGCCGGCCAGCTCTTGCAGGACGTGCCAGTTTTCGAGGCGGTCCTGCTTGGCGGTCTGGAGCAGCTCAGAGGGATTGCCCTCTTTGTCGAAGTGCTTCGAGAACCGGCCTTCGCTGCGGCAGAAGTCGATGAAGTCGACAACCTCGCTTGTCTTGGGGTTGGTCCACCAGTCATCCTTCATCGCCGGGTTCCCCTGCAGCGACAGCCGCTTCTTGATCGTGTCGCCGGCACGGGGGTCGTAGATCATCAGCGGGAAGGCGCGGGTGTCGACGGCCAGGCGCGCCTGGTCGGTCGCCATGTTGTCGGCGACGCCGTGCTCGGGCTGGCACGTCGTGTAGCAGGTGATGACAGCGGGCCCGTCGAATTCGAGCGCCCCCAGCACCGCCTTATAGAAGTGGTTGGTGTGGGCGCACGTCGTCTGGGCGACGAACGTCCGCGGATGCATCATGGCGATCTGCGAGATTTCCTTGCGGCGTTCCTGCTTGCCGCCGTAGGCCTTGCCGTGCACGCTCATCTTCGTGTTCTGGCCAGTGTAAGTGCTGGTCGAGGCCTGACCGCCGGTGTTGGAATACACTTGCGTATCGAGCACGAACACCTTGATGTTGGCCCCCGAGGCCAGCATCCGCGACAGCGACTGGAAGCCGATGTCGAACATGGCGCCGTCGCCGCCGATGCACCAGATCGGCTTGCCGTCCCAGCCCATCTGGTCCCACCGCGAGCGCACTCCCATCGCGTCGGCGGGGGCGTTCTCGAACAGCGAGTTCGTCCAGGGGACCAAGTACGGGTTGTACGGGTACGTCGACGTGTACACCGTGTTACAGCCAGTGGCAGCGACGATGCACCACTGGTCGCCGTACTTGGCGCCGGTGGCCGCGCACATCATTCGCAAAGCCGTCCCCTCGCCGCAGCCGGCGCACGAACCCGCGCCCCCCACGTAAATGTGGGTCTTCTCCTTGAGCATCATGTCGATGAGCAGGTTCTCGTTGATGTACTTGTCGTCCGAGGGCCCCACCTGTTTGAACCAGCGATGGCTCTTGCGAATGTCCTCGATCTTCTGCTCGGTCTTGGGAATCATCTTCAGCGCGTCGTCGTCGCACACCGTCACGCATTCGGCGCACCCCTTGCACTTGCTGGGGTCGATGATGATCGCGAACCGGCCACCCTCCTGCCCTTTCTTCTGCGGTCC
>JACQFH010000247.1 GCA_016200145.1 Planctomycetia bacterium
GATTTGAAATACGGCTTCAGACTGCCGGACAAACGTCTGCCGGCATTGTTCGCAGCAGAAGTAGTACGTCGTCCCGCGGTGGGTGTACGACCCGGCGGCTCGCTGCGGATCGACTTTCATCCCGCAGACTGGATCGATCGCCGTCGCGATGGTACCGCCGTCTGCGACGCCCTGGAATTCGTCAGCCATATCGGAATCTTATCGCGCTGTGCTGGTAGCGCTGCCGAAAATGCGCGCAGCAGGGAAACTTGCAGGCCATAGATCAACAGCCCGGGATCCTCAGTTTATCCTTCGCGCAAGCCTCCTGGAATTGCACAAAAATCAGGCGCTTTCATGCCGGAGGTAACACGAATCGGCCCGATTTTCCAGACCGCACTCGACAAAGAAGAACGGATCACGTCGGTTTCGGCGGAATGCTTTCATTCCGGCGTGCTCTTCAGTGCGAAAGAGGGATGCGGCGAGGTGACGACCGACGCTGCCGCTGGCGGCCTCGCTGGGCCTGACGTTTTCGTACAACGTTTCAGTCGGAATTCCAGTGTACATCATGATCGCGTCGTCGATCATCATGGCCTTCCCGGTTGCCGGGCATTAACCCGGTTCGCGTGCAAAGGAGATCGCAACTGCATATCTTCAGGTTGCAGCGGGCCGTTCTTTGTGCGCCTGATGACGGGAGTCAGCCATGGAACCCACAGGACGGGTCGATTTGCAGCAGCAACCCAAATCGCATCCACAGATTGCCCCATCGCCTTCTCAGCCGATGCGGCCCCGCCGATGGTTGAAGTTCTTCCTGGCGGCGGCAATTCTGATCCTGGTCGGGATCGCCATGCTGCCCCAGATCGTCGCCTGGTCCCCGCTGCGGCATGATCTGCCGCGTTCGCGGTTGAAAGGATTCGAAGGGGGCATTCGCGTCGGTTCGGCGTCGCTTTCCTGGTGGGGGCCGACGGTACTGAACGATCTTGAGCTCGATGCGCCGGACGGCAAGCCGTTCTGCCGCGTCCGTCAGGTGACCGAAGACTGCACCGTCTGGGGATCGCTTTTCCGCCGCACCGAACCACTGCACGTGTTGATTGAAGACCCGCAATTGACCGTCGTCCTCCGCGACGACGGCAGCAATGTCGAAGACGCCTTTGGGCCGGTCCTGGCGCATCCCGGCCACGTACTCCGCCAGCGTACGTCGAAAGTCACTGGTGCGATCGTTCGCATCGTCGATCCTGCCACAGGAGCCGAAACCAATTATCAGAACGGTTCAGTCGATGCTGTGTCCGACGCCGAGGATGGGTCGGCAAATCGCATTTCGGTGCGTGCCGAATCCATCGATTCGCAACCCGCAGCCAACGTCGAGCTGGCGGCCAGGTGGCCATCGAGAAACTCAAACGGTGCAGCCGCCTCGCGCGAACTGTCGTTGCGAGCTGTCGATCTGCCCCTCGCAGGGACCGAACCACTGATTCGTCGGTTGGGGAGCGATGTGAGTTTGTCCGGAACCGTCTCAGGTCACGTGGACTGCAATTCGACTGGCCCACCCGATGATTCTCATAGCCAGGCCATGACAGGCGTCTGGGAACTCAAGTGTCACAACCTGCGCATCAGGTCGCCCAGCCGCATCGGAACCGAGACGCTGTCTCCCGGTCCGACCGATTTCCGCGGGCGCGTGACCCGGGCGGGTTTGAACATTCGAATTGAGGATCTGCACATCAAAACCGATTTCAGCCAAATCGACGGCGGCATCGCGATTCTGCTCGATGATTCTCCTGCAATGCCCGATGCCGGGGGCAGTGCGACCGCATCGTCGCCGAAGGACTTAGATCTTTTGGGCGAACTGGATCTTGTGGCTTTGACCCGGTTGCTGCCGCAGTCGCTCGGACTGCGTGAAGGCGCCGAGTTGAAAGAAGGACGGGTCCGGTTCGAGATCGCCAGTCGGACCGAACAGAGTGCGCCGCGCTGGAACGGCCGACTGGAAACGTCGCGGATTGCAGCGCTCTTCGGCGGCGAAGAAGTCGCCTGGGACCAGCCGCTCGATGTGAGCTTCGCAGCCCACCGCAATCGCGGTCGGCTCGAGATCGACTCCATTGAATCGCAATCGGACGTGTTCACGCTTCGCGGCCAGGCGACCGACAGCGGTTTGCACCTTGAGGCTGGCTGCGACCTGGCGAAACTGGCAACGCGGCTGGGGCAATTCGTGAAAACCGACGGCGTCGAGCTGCAAGGGACGCTTGCGGCCGCCGCCGATTTCACTCGCGACCCCGCGGGCGATCTCGTCATCGAATCACGGGGCACGGCCGAGAACCTGATTCTGCGGCGGCAAATCACCCGCATGATCGAGCGCCGCGCGGGAGACCTGCAACCGGCGATTGAATCTGCGCCGCCAGATCCCAGGTCGGGAGCGCCGCCGACAGTCGCGCCGCGCAACAGAAAAGAAATGAACTCGCAGCGCAAGGCCGAGCGCCAGGCCCGGCAGGAGGCCCGCCGCCGCGAGCGCATAGCGCACCGCCAGGCCAATCAGATTGTCGAGATTCCCGTGCAGGAGTGGCAGACGGTCTGGACCGAGCCGCGGTTCGAACTGACGTGCCAGACCCGAGTTGATTTCAGCCGGCGCCGGCTGGATATCACACGGTTGAATGTTACATCCGACGGTTTTCAGTTGCGCGGGACGGGTTCCATTGCCGAGATCCCGTCGCGCTGCATGCTGGATCTCGGCGGAGAGATCGAATGCGATGCCGAGCGCCTCGTGGAGCGCGTGCGGGAGGTGGTCGGTCCCTTCGTTCACATCGCTGGCCACGACACGCGGCAGTTTTCGATTACAGGACCCTTGCGCGGTGGACCATCC
>JACQFH010000248.1 GCA_016200145.1 Planctomycetia bacterium
GCAGTAGGGCCTGCCTGCCACCGAACCACGCCACTCAAGCGGACGGATGGGGACTGTCGATATTAATGATCGTTCGATGAGCGCAAAGCGACCGCCGGGGGATTCCCAAGCTCCTTACCCGGCCGGTCGCTTTTCTTTTCGCTGCCGCAAAAACGACTGCAGATCGTGCCGACGGCATGCCTGGCAGCAACCCGCCGACAAAAGTAAAAAACGGTCAGTTTGCTCGCCGGCGCCAAGCTAGCTGAATTGGCGTCGGAGAAGTCCTTCAGTGCGGCGATTTTTACTTTTCAGGTCGTGGGGACCGTGGCTGTCTGGTCGGGGCTCTTTCGCGTTTCAGAGCTTCTTAATCGCCTTCAGAGCGGCATTCTTCATCGCCTTCGCAGCTCGGGCGGACGCCCCTTCGTCCATGATGGCCAGCAGTTCCGCTGTCAGCTTCGCGATGAGTCGCATCTGCTTTGCGGTCGGGCCTGCGGCGATCAGGTTCTGAAAGGTCCTGTACGCCGGATCATTCTCTCCGATCCCGCGCCGCTCGAAGAGGTCGAGAACGTCCTGAATGGCGACGGCGAAAGATGAGCGGGCCATGAGGAGAATTATTGCATTCGGTGGTTGAGAATCACAACCGCCGCAGACAGTCGCGACGCGACGAACGGCATATCGGGCGTTGTGCCCAGCCGAACCCGTTCCTTTTCCACCGTTTCAGATCGGCCAGCGTCCCGGCGTCCCACCACAGCGGCACCACCCGGGAGCGGCCCCAGTTCGACGCACCACGGCGGATGCGTAGGTGTGGCCGCGTGGGTTCGACCCTGACGTCGCTGATTCGCAGACTGGCGATCTCGGAAATGACTGCCCCGGCCGGCAAGCCTGCGGCACGCTCGCCCGCCAAAAGTAAAAATCAGCGATTCGTGCCCACCACACCAAGCTAGCTGAATCGGGCCACGTGGAGGGCTGCGGCGCGGTGATTTTTACTTTCCGGGTCGTTCGACCTCGGAAATGCCCGGCCGGTCGCGTGCCGGGGGACCTCATCGCCGACGGCGGTAGGACTGTGATTCCAGAACACTATCCCATCGCGGCCGGCCCGACTGCTCCTCCGATTCCAGCTTCTGCACACCGCGGCCGCGCGATTTCGAACCCGGCCCATTGCCCGACAACCGGCGCGTCATCAAAAACATCGTGGTCCGGGCAATTTCGTATCCAGCACCAGCAGACCTCGCTATACTCGACTGTCACGAGGTTATCCGGGCCAGCGGGCTCAGAGTAAATCATGGTCATGGGCGACGTCACGCGGATTCTCACGGACATCGAGCAGGGCGACCCGCGGGCTGCGGAACAACTGCTGCCGCTGGTGTACGACGAGCTCCGCAGGCTGGCGGCGCAAAAGATGGCGCAGGAGAATCCCGGTCAGACGCTGCAGGCCACCGCACTCGTGCACGAAGCCTACGTCCGGCTGGTTGATCGTGATCAGGCCCAAAGTTGGGACAGCCGGGGTCACTTCTTTGCCGCCGCGGGCGAAGCCATGCGGCGGATTCTCGTGGATCAGGCCCGGCGTAAAGATGGACCGAAAGCCGGTGGCAGGCATCAGCGAGTCGAATTCTCGCAGATCGATCCGGAAATCCGCGGCCATCAACTCGACATTCTCGCGTTAAGCGAGGCGCTCGATCGGCTAGAAACGCACGATCCTCGCACGGCACAGCTCGTAAAGCTCCGGTTCTTTGCCGGGCTGACGAGGGAGCAGGCCGCGGACGCGCTCGGGGTATCCATTGCAACCGCCGATAATGACTGGGCTTACGCCAAAGGCTGGCTGCAAGTCGAACTTCGCGATTCTGACCGCGCCGAGTTGTGATCGCCTGGTCACCAGAAAATATCTGAAATCCGTTATAGGGTTTGCAGCCGATTCTCGCATTGTAAATAGACGGGTCCACGTGCGCAGGGAAATGGACACATGCCTTCCAACCAGTTTGACGAAAAAGCGATCTTCAACGTGGCTCGCAAGATTGAAAGCGACGAGGCTCGTGCAGAGTATCTCCAGCAGATCAGCAAGGGCGATGCCGGGCTGATCAACCGCGTGACCGCTTTGCTGCATGGATTTCAAAAGCAAAAAAGCTTTCTCGAATCCCCTCCCCCGGAAATTGGAGCCGCGACGCTCATCGTCTCGTCCGCCGGCGAAGGCCCTGACACGGTGATCGGTGCCTACAAGCTTCGCGAGCAGATCGGCGAGGGAGGCATGGGAATCGTGTACGTCGCCGAGCAGGAGCGGCCCGTCCGTCGCAGGGTGGCGTTCAAAGTCATCAAGCCGGGCATGGATACGAAGGTGGTGATCGCCCGTTTCGAGGCCGAGCGGCAGGCCCTGGCGATGATGGATCACTCGAATATCGCCCGCGTCCTCGACGCCGGCACGACCGAGGCCGGCCGCCCCTACTTCGTGATGGAGCTGGTCAAGGGGATTCCCATCACCGATTACTGCGACCAGGCCCGCCTCTCCACCGTGGCCCGTCTGCAACTGTTTCTCGATGTCTGCCGCGCCGTGCAGCATGCCCACCAGAAAGGGATCATCCACCGCGACCTGAAGCCCTCCAACGTGCTGGTGACCGAACAGGACGGCCGGGCCATCGTCAAGGTGATCGACTTCGGCATCGCCAAGGCGCTGGGACAGCAACTGACCGAGAAGACGATCTTCACCGGCCATGCCCAGTTGGTCGGCACCCCCTTGTACATGAGCCCCGAACAGGCGGCCTTGAGCGCGGTCGATGTCGATACCCGCAGCGACGTCTATTCGCTGGGGGTGATGCTCTATGAACTGCTGACCGGCACGACACCGTTCGACAAAGAGATTCTGTCGAAGGTCGGCTTCGATGAACTGCGGCGGATCATCCGCGAGCAGGAGCATCTCCGTCCCAGCACGCGGCTGAGCACGCTGCAGGCGAACGCTCTCTCGACAATCTGCGACCGCCGCCAGGTCGATCCGCGCCGGCTCAACCACGAAGTCCGCGGCGAACTGGACTGGATTGTGATGAAGGCCCTGGAAAAGGACCGTGCGCGGCGGTACGAGACGGCCAGTGCCTTCGCCGCCGACATTGAACGCTATCTCGCCGACGAACCGGTCGAGGCCTGCCCGCCGTCGGCGGCGTACCGCTTCCGCAAATTCGCTCGGAAGAATCGCGGCACGCTGACCACGGCAGCCGTCGTGGCCGCAGCACTGCTGATCGGCCTTTCCGTGAGCGTATGGCAGGCAGTGGAAGCTGTCGCCGCGCGAAACCTTGCTGACGACCGACTGAAAAACGAAACCAAAGCCCTCGGGCAAGCCAATGTCGAGCGTGCCCGCGCTGAGGAGAATTTTTCCAAGTCACTGCAAGTCGTCGATCGAATGCTGACGCGGGTGGGGGCCGAGCGAATGTCAGAGTATTCGCGCGGCGACACGACGCGCATCGAGCTCCTCCGCGACGCGATTGAATTCTACGACGACTTTCGAACACAACGGCCTGATGATCCGGAGCTCGCGTTCACCGTAGGCGCCGCGTTACACCGCATTGGAAGCTTTTACAGTCTCTGGTCGCAACGTCGGAATTCTGCAGCCGCCTATGAGAAAGCGATCGCCGTTCTCGAAGAGCACGCAGCGGAGCCTATGGACTCAGTCGCGCTCGCGCCCTGGAAACAGCGGCTGGCCTTGCTGATCGACTGTTACCACAGGCTGACAGAGTTGGGCACCAGCGTGAAATTCCTGCGCGCCGAACAGGCACTGCGCCGAGCAGACGAACTATGCGCGACCATGCTCAGGCTGCTTCCCCATGACCGGGAGGCGCGCGGACTGGCCGCACGCACAAAATTCGCTGTGTGCAAGTTCCACGAAGGTCGGAAGGCTGAATCCGAATTGCTCGCGGCATTGCGCCAGGCGATTACCGAGCAGAAGGCAATCCTGGCGGAACCCGGCGCGGGCGCAACCGATCGCATTCAGCTTGTCGAAAGCCTCGTCTTTCTGGGTGAGCTGCTGAAAGACGCCAATGCCGCGGAAGGAATCTTCAAGGAAGCCGAGTTGATTCTCGCACCCTCGCCGGCAGTCATGCCAGAGGGGATGGAGCGGTGGCTGCTGGGCACCGTCCTATTGCGCCGCGCGCGTTTGCGGAACAGGCCGGATCAATTGGCGGAGCAGGAAGCGCTGATTCGACGGGCCGACCCCGACGGAATGGAACTAACGATTCGGGTGCGCGACATCGGCTTTCGAGTGCCCGATGGCACGGCGGGCGAACTCGATGATCGACTTGAGACGATTCTCTCTCAAACGGGCCGTACGGACGAAGCATTGGCCATCCGACGGCGCCAATGGCAAATTACGAAGGTCATCGATCGAAACCATCAGTTTGTTTCCTATGGCATACTGTTCCATTATTGCCGCAGATATGTCGACCGTTTGATCGCATTGAAACGGATTGACGAGGCGCTCTGGGTCTGTCGCGACGGCATCGAGGTACTCGAGGCCGGTCCCCATCTGTGGTCAGCCGGTCCCACCCTACCGGGAACCATTAGCGCGATTCACGCGCTCATGGCAGGAATCCTTGAACAGGCCGGCCGGATGACAGAGGCCGAACAAGAAACGAGCCTTGCCAATAACGTCGTGGAGCGGGCGCTCCAGGAATGGCGGCAAACTCTGAAATCTGGTCCCGACAACTGGACGGCGCTGGCAGGGATGGCGCAGTTCCACCTGAACCGGAGCGAGTTCGCCGAGGCGCTGCCGTATCTCGAACGCGCGGCCAAAGTTTCGCTGGGCCCCGTAGTGGAAGACCTGAGACAGCAAGGGTTCTGCCATTTCAAGCTTGGTCATTATGAAGAGGCGCTGCGATTGCATAATGAATGCCTCGACTGGGACCCTTCGAATACCGCCTGGATTCCACCAACGGACGTTGTCGCTTGTCCCAGCGAGGCGTTTCGGGAAGGAATGCTCGCCAACGCTGCCAAGGCGATTCAGTTGACCATTGGCAGCGTCGACGCCTATCTGGCACGTGCCGATTTGCTCATCGCGATGGAGCGATTCGAAGACGCACGGCACGACTTCGCCGCTGTTGAAGCGGCCGCTTCACTCGACCCGAGGCTACCCACGGCGCACAACAGGCTGGGCAAAATCTTGTCGCAGGTAAAACCGGAAGAAGCGATTGCGGAGTACCGCAAGGCCATTGAGCTGAAATCAGACTATGCGGCGCCCCATGTTAATCTGGGTGAAATCCTGAATCGGCAGGGAAAATTGGATGAAGCGGTTACGGAATATCGCAAAGCGATTGAACTGAGACCAGACGATGCCATGGCTCACAACAATCTGGCCTGGGCCCTGATATCTTCTGGCGACCCGAAGCGGCACGACATCCCTCTAGCATTACAGCACGCCCAGCGAGCCGTCGCCTTGAATTCCTTTGATGCCGCCTCGCAAAACACCCTCGGCGTGGCATGTTACCGCGCTGAACTATGGACCGAGGCGCTCGAGCACCTGGAATCGTCCCTCAAACTCAACAAGGACGCGTTCGGGCATAATGGCTTCTTCCTGGCAATGGTTCACTGGCAATTGGGTTCCAAAGAGCAGGCACGCCAGTGGTACGACCAGTCGGTCGAGTGGATGGCGAAGAATGATCCAGCCGACAAGGAGCTGATTCAATTTCGCGCCGAAGCGAGCCAATTGCTGGGCATCGCCGTCGAAACGACCGAGCAACTTCCGCCAGGCGGGCGCTTGGCAAATGAGTTGGCCGTGTTGGCCCGGCTTACACGATATGCTGAAGACGTGCAACAACTAGCGGCAGACAAGTGAAGAGATACGAATCAGGGGTGAGTGTTGACGGCGTTTCAAAGTGGCGGCGCTGGGCGGCCGAAAATGATGGCGCTGGGTTGTTGAAGGTCTCCAAGTTACAGAGGTTGTGTCGCGGGAGAGATCACAGCGGTCGACCAGGCAGTTCAGTCGGTCCGTCTTCGA
>JACQFH010000229.1 GCA_016200145.1 Planctomycetia bacterium
GCCGTCAGCGCGGGCGGGGCCGAAGCGGTCGCCGCGGGAATCGAGATCCTCCAGCGTGGCGGCAACGCGGCCGATGCGGGGGCGGCTACGATCCTCGCGCTCAGCGTCACCGATTCCGGCGGGTTCTGCTTCGGCGGCGAAGTACCGATCATTGTCTACGACGCGCGCCGCCGCGTTGTTGAGGTTATGGCCGGCCAGGGGGCGGCGCCACGGCTGGCAACGCGTGAGTTCTTCGCGGCGCGCGGCGGCATTCCCAACAAAGGGATCGAATCGGCCGCCGTCCCGGCCGCGTTCGACGCCTGCATCACGCTGCTCGACCGGCACGGCACGCTGCGCCTGGCCGACGTCGCCGCGCCTACGCTGCGACTCCTCGACCGCAAGAAAGTCGACTGGCATCCGCTGTTGGCGGCCACGCTCCGCCGATTGATCGCGGCCGAGGCCCATGCGGGTGGCGATCGCAGTCGCGGACTGCGGCTGGCGGCCGATTATTTCTACCGCGGTCCGATCGCGCACGAGTTGGCCGACTGGTGTGCAAAGAACGGCGGGCTGATCCGTTTCGAAGACCTGGCCACACACGTCACCCGGATCGACGAACCGGTGATGGCCGAATACCGCGGCCACGCCGTCTACAAGTGCGGTCCCTGGACGCAGGGCCCGTACCTCCTGCAGACACTGAAGCTGCTGGAGGGTTTCGACCTGAAGGCGATGGGACACAATCGCCCCGAAACGATTCACGTCACTCTCGAAGCCATGAAGCTGGCCTTCGCCGATCGCGACGTTTATTACGCCGACCCGCTGTATGTTGACGTGCCTCTCGATGCGCTCTTCTCGCGCGGCTACACCGACCTGCGCCGGGCGCTGATCGACCGCGCGCACGCGTCACTCGAGCAGCGCCCCGGCGATCCGCGGCGCGGGCGTGCGCTGCTTTCCGACCCCGAGAAACGGACCGGGCTGGCCGGGCCGGTGCGCGACACCACGACCTGCACCGCGGCCGACCGCTGGGGCAACGTCGTCGTCGCCACGCCCAGCGGCTGGAGCGGCGTGCAGGCGGGTGAAACGGGCATCTGGCTCGGCACGAGGCTCCAGAGCTTCAACATCTGGGAAGGGCATCCCAACTGCATCGTCCCCGGCAAGCGACCGAGAATCACCCTCACGCCAACACTCGTCATCAAAGACGGCAAGCCGGCCCTGGCGGTGAGCGTCGCCGGCGGAGATGGCCAGGACCAAGCCGCCTTGCAGGCCGTCATCAATCACATCGACTTCGGCCTCGCACCCGCCGAATCACTGAAAGCCGTGCGGTTCGGCACGAAACACCACCTCGGTTCCTTCTGCCAGACCCCGCCCGTACTGGGGAGCCTGCTCATCAACGCTGAAGCCGATCCGGCGACAGTCGCCGCCTTGGAAAAGCTCGGTCACAAAGTCGAGCTGTCAAAGGGCGCGTTGTGGAACCCGAGCGTGATCCGCATATCTCCCGACGGTCGTTTGGACGCCGCCGGCGACGCCCGTGCCGGCCGCCATGCCGCGGCGTATTGAATGTAGTCATCTCGCTCCGTCGAGATTCCGCATCTCGGCGGAGCGAGATGCCTACATTACAGGCTTCGCAAAAATGCGATCAGATCGGTGAGTTCATTTGCCGGAAGCTCGGCATCCACCTGGTGCTTGAAGCGCTGCAGCACGTCTTCGAGCGACTTGGCGCGGTTGTCGTGGAACAGCCGGTCGCGATGGCCGACGCCGCGCAATGACGGCGGATTGAACTGCGACTCGTTGAGCTCGTCTTTCAGGCCCACGTCATACGTTTCCTCGGACGTGTATTCCGGGCCGGAATGGCACCAGGAGCAACGTCGCGATTCGAACACTTTTCTGCCGCGAGCAACGACTGTCCTGTCGGCCGAGTCCTGCACAACCGGCGGCGGCGGCAACGTGCGGAGAAACGCCGCCAGGTCCCGCACCTGGTTTTCCGCAGGGGGCCTCCCGCGCATCGTCGTTTCGATCGACTTCTTGATCTGCACTTCCAGATTGGTGACTCCACCGTTCCAGGCCCACGGCCCGGTTCGGCCGACCCCCAAGAGCGACAACACCCGCTTCGGCGCTCCGAAATTTCCGTCGCCGAGATTGTCGTTGAGCAACCCATTGCTGTGTCCGTCGACGTGGCAACTGTGGCAGCTCATCCAGCCGCCGTGCGACAGTTCGCCGCTGTAGAACAGCCGTTCGCCGCGGTCAGCCGAAGACAATTCTGGCCGCGGACCCAGCGAAATCTCGTGCAGGCGCGTACCTTCCTGCGGATCGATCACGCTCACCGTGTCTGCCAGGGCATCGCCGACGTAGATTCTGTTGCCGTCAGGCGAAAGGGCGAGTGTCGTCGGGCGCACGCCCGCAGGAATCCGCAGCAGACCCGAATCGTACCCACGCAGGATTCCGATCTCACCGACGCCGGCGAGTGCGACGACAGTCCGTCCATCGGGGAGAAGCGCCAAGGGGCCCGGATCGGCGCCGGCCTTCCAGGCATCACCCACCGGATCGACAGAGCTGCCGCGGAACGGATCGGATTTCGGGTCGATAACCTTTTGCAGATCGAGCGACCTGACGACGTTGCCCATCAACATCCCCCAGTGCACGTCGTCGGGGGTGGTACGAGCCAGAGAGTTCAGGATCTGATGCGCCACCAGCAGGCGCGTGCCTTCGGCATTGATCGCCAGTCCCCGGATGTTGTGCACCGGCAAATCGTGCACCACTTCGATTTCATTCCATTGTGTGTTGATGATTGCCAACCCGCCGCCGAACCCATCACCGATGATCAGGCGCGGGCCCGGTTCAAACAAGACCAGCTCCCGCGGCGCGAACGACAGCGGCAGGACTTTCAAGAGCTTGAGGCTCGGAGACGCCGATCTGTCGGCGGCCGATTCAATCTCGACGACCGACAACCGCCGCGACCACAGCGACGCAACGTAACAGCGTTTACCGGCCGAGTCGACGACGACATTCACCGGATACTGCGCAACCGGTGCCCGCGCGACGACTTTCAGGTCATCAGCCCGCCGCGACATCAGAATCAACGCATGGTCCGCTTCGTCGGTCGCCAGCAGCAGCGACGTGTCTGGGACAGGAACCAGGCTGGACAGCTTCTTCGCGACCGCCATCTCGCCAATCACGCGCTGCGCCGCAGGATCAACGATCGAAATCGTCCCGCTCCGCCGATTCGCCGTCAGCACCCGCTGCCCGTCGGCCGTCACGACCAAAGCCGCCGGCCCGCGGAACCGAACTGCGTCTCTGCCGGCGCCTGGTTCCACCGCCCAGGCCCGCGTGGCGCCCAGCAGCAGCGCCGCGAACAATGCAATTCGCCATGCAGTTTTCAACATGACCACATTGTAACCACGGCGCGCCGCGCGGCCAGACTGATCGGTGACGAAAGTCGCAGGCACATAGAGTTTGCCTGCGACTTTCGTCCGCCGCTTCGCGGCGTGCCGCGTTCGCATGTTGCCCTTGTCTTCAATTTCAAGGTATTATCAACTCCAGCCCGTCGCGATCTTGCATTCTCCATCCTCGATTCTCGATTCCCTCCCTTGGACATCGACGACACCATCTGCTACTGCTTCCACGTCCGCAAGCGGAAGATCCTGAACTTCATCCGCATTCACAAGCCACGGCGGGCCAGCCAGATCAGCGAATGCGGCGGCGCGGGGACGGGCTGCGGCTGGTGTGTGCCGTACCTCAAGCGGTACTTCGAAGAGTCGCGCGCCGGCCAGGTCGCCGTGCCCGATGCCCTCACGCCGGAAGAATACGCACGGATGCGGGCCGCCTATATCCGCGACGGCAAAGGCACCCCTCCCCCTGGCGCAATTCCGATCGACCCCGTTTAGCCGCGGGGCGAGCCCCGCTCGCCGGCTGAATCAGCAGCCCGGCCGCTCCAAGGCGGCCGGGGTACTGCACCCGCAACTGGGGACACGAACTATGAACTCGCCGGTCTGACGCCGATCGGAATGTGCCGAGGCTTCGAGCGCTCTTCTTTTCCCAGGGTGATCGTCAGCACGCCGTTCTTCGACTCGGCCGAGACGTGTTCGGCATTCACCGCCACCGGCAGCGGAATCGATCGCGAGAACGACCCGGCCGGGCGCTCGCGACGGTGCACCGTGTGCGTCGAGGCCTCGGCACAGCAGGGCTGCTCTCCCTTGATCGTGAGCATGTTTCCCACCAGCACGATCTCGACCTGATCCGGGCCGACTCCGGGAAGGTCCACCTGTACAACCACGCGCTCGGGGCCTTCAACGACGTCGACTTGAGGGACCCACGGTTTGCACGCGCCGCGCAGGCCGAGTGTATCGATCGCCTTCTCCCCCTGGGCGGCGACCGTGTCGATCCAGCCGGCAAGCACGTCGCGCAGCTTTTCGGCAGGGGTTTCGTAAGTCGGTTCCGGTGTTGCAGTTGAATTTGCCATTGTGTCGCTCCTGTCAGAGATTCCGAATTCCGCACGCCGAATTCCGCATACTTCTCAGTCGCCGTTCACCTGGATGCGCCGCGGGGCCGACTTCGGCGCCCGGGGCAGCACAACTTCGAGGACCCCGTTGTTGAGCCGTGCCGACACTCGCTCGTGATCGACATCTTCACTCAGGATGAACGAACGCAGGAAGTCTCCTTCCTCGTATTCCTTGTGAAGTTGCCGCGCGCCGGCAGGAACCTGGCTCGCGACGCGCCCCAGCAGCGTCAGCTTGTTGTTCTGCACCTGCAACTCGAGCGATCCTACCGAAACGCCAGGCAGGTCGGCGATGAGCACGAGCCCCTCATCGGATTCGTAA
Organism: Planctomycetia bacterium; assembly: GCA_016200145.1. Taxonomy (GTDB): domain Bacteria; phylum Planctomycetota; class Planctomycetia; order Planctomycetales; family Planctomycetaceae; genus JACQFH01. The sequence goes on from JACQFH010000229.1 coordinate 4,791, forward strand.
ATGTCGATCGGCGGAGTGAACAGGGCGCGCTCGGCCGGCGCGACCTCGGGGGGCAGGGGCGGCGGCGCCTCGGCCGGTCCCGGAGCATGAGTGACCGGAATCTGCGACGCGCCGTTTTTCTCAGGATGAGTGTCTGTCGTCATGGGCCATTCCCCTGAACAACCTGAATCTGCCGGGGCTTGGTTTCTGGCGCTTTGGGCAGGCGGATTTTCAAGATACCGTCGTTGAACTCGGCCGAAACCTTCTCTTCTTCGACTCGTTCGGGAACGTTCAGCGATCGTTCCCAGGCACCCCACATCCGCTCGTGCCTGCGAAACCGGTCCTCGGAAATCCCCGCCGGCGCCAGGCGCTTCCCTTTGAGTGTGAGCACACCGCCGCTGACTGTCAGCTCGAGGTTATCTGACGAAGTGCCGGGCAACTCGGCCGTTATCAGGTATTCGTCGTCCAGTTCATAGAGATTGACTGGCGGAAACTGCCGCTCAAAGCGGATAAAGCCTGTACCGTGCGTAACTGCCGGCTCGGAAGGATGTTCACAGCGACCCCGAATCGATCATAACACTCTCCGTTGTCTCAGGATACGGCGAGATTTCGACCACCAGACTCTTGGATTGAAGGTGCCACGTCTGCTGCCAAATTGACACGACGATGCCAGTCTCGCACCAGGGCACCACGCTCAGCCAAATTGGCAGCGCCACGTCATCGTCCAACACCGGCTGGCTCGTCGCGCCACTGCGTGACTTCCGACAACCCCTCGACGGCCGTCGCAATCTGCGCGACCAGCTCTTCGGCCCGCGATGCCGGGGCACCGGTGAATTTCGCCAGATGGATCATGCTCACGAGCTCGCGCACCCAGGCTAGCGTCCCCGACAGATCTTCGTGCAGCCGGCGACGCACAGCGTGCAATCGTTCGATGTTCTCGCGGCGTGCCTGCTCGCTGAGCCGGTACCGCGCGTTGCCTTCGGCGGGTGCCGCGGCGGCATCTGCCGGGCCGGGCGCCGGCTGGTCCGCCGTGGCCAGCAATCGGTCGAGCTGTCGGATGCGGTCGGCCTGCGACCGCCACGCGGCGCGCAGCTCGGCGAAGCGGTCGTGCTCACGGGACAGCACGTTTTCGGCCCAGCCGTCGAGGCTGTCGAGCGCCGTTTCCAGCTCGGCCTCGACGCGCGCAATCGTCGCCGCATAATCGTCGATGTCAGCGGAAGCATGGTCACCGACTTCACGAGACGCCATCGCGGGTGGCCTCCGTGCAGGGCGATCGAGCATCAGGGGCAGATACAGCGGCCAGAAGAAAACCGCCGTCGCGATTCGAAACCACCGGCCGGGCGCTTGAGCACCGTCGTTTCGCAGCGCCACGGCAGCGGCGATTCCCGCGCCGAACATCAGGTAAAACACGATGGTTTCGGTCAGTCCCATGTTCAACCGCATTGCTTCTTCAGCGACTGCAATTCGGCTTCGACGTCGGCATCGGCTGGCGGTCCAAAGTCCGCCGCCGGGTCGGCAATGGCCCCCAGCTCGACCAAGGCGTCGGTTTCGGCTTCGTTGCGTTCCACCTGTTCGCGCAAGCGGTCGAACCGGGCAAACGCAACGCAGTCGGCCGCACCGGCGGCTTGCGGCCGTGCCATCTGCCGCCGCGCCGCGGCGGCCCG
>JACQFH010000230.1:0-29493 GCA_016200145.1 Planctomycetia bacterium
ATCAATCTCCGATTTCCAGGCCGAGACGGCAACATCGGCGGCGCGCAGGCGGGAAGGCGAACGAGTAGCGGCAGCGGTCCGCTCCCCACCAGACGCCCGGCGGGGTACCATCGGGGCATGGACGACAACGACAACGTGCCGTGGCAGGCGAAGGTTTTCTTCGCGGCGGCGTTCACAATATTTCTGATCGCGGTCCCGATCGCTCGACCTGCGGTTCTCGACGAGCCCGCGATTTTCGCAATCTGCCTGGTCGTGCTGGCAGTGATGTGGTACGCGGCAATTCGCGGTTACAGGGCGCGGAATGCGAAGCCGAAATCCAAATCGAGGCGACGACGTTCACGTGCTCCCTGACTTGCGATCGTTTCGCGGGTGGGAACAGTGTGGTACCATTGAGCCCATGAGTCACCTCCGCAAGATTGCCGATAAGCTCGCGAAGTCTCGAGTGACAATCGCAACGCCCCGTGCCCGGAACGAGGCTCGAATTGACATCTCGATGGAGACTCTGGGGCAATACCCGACCGCGACGATGATCTGTTTCACGGCGATCTGCTCCGTAGTCGCCGCCGTGGCAATCCTGTCGCTCGTGGCATTCCTGGTGCTGGCCTCGATGAAGTGACGGGACGAACTCTGGCCGTTCGGCCACCAAAACGAACGTCCCGAGATCATTATCTGGCATGCGCCGACGGTCGGCCGGCTTGGTTCGATCAGCCTCATGTCGATTCCCCCCGATTGGCGGCACGATAAGTGCTTCAAATGTTGATTGGCGAATCTGGCAGTCCACGTTGCGTCCCATCGTTCCGGGGCGGATTCAAGAATTCAGGACACCGAAAATGAAAACTCATTCCCAGACAGCGGCAGTGCCACAGCAAAGGGTCACTGCAGGCGTATTTTCGGATCTGGCCACTGCCGACCGTGCCGTGTCCGGTTTGTTGCAAACAGGGTTCACGCCGGCGCAGATAACCGTGATCTGCTCCGACGAGGCGCGCGAACAGCACTTTCGCAAGTTTGAACACCAAGAACCTGCCGGTGCTCATGCTGGCATGGGAAGCGCAGCCGGAGCCGGCATTGGGGCGGCGATTGGCGGATTGGCGGCGATTGCCGTGGGAGCGGCCAGCGGCGCCGTCCCCCTGGTCATCGCCGGAGCGGCGGGCATCGCCGCCGGGAGCGGCGCCGGCGCTTTCGTCGGAGCCATGACGACACGTGGGGACGAGAAAGAAGTCAGCAATTTTTACGATCAAGCCGTGCGCGAAGGTCAAATCCTCGTTTCCGTTGAAGACCACGGCCCCGGCCACGAAGCGCGGCTTGCCAGAGCGGCAAAAGTGATTGCGGATGCTGGAGCGAAGCCCATTCCATTACCCGAAGGCTAGCGATTCTTCGTGTAAGCGATCTGCATCCACGCCTTGACGACTCATGCGGACAGCGCGCTCGACCACCGTCAACCGGGCGAGTGCACGTTAGAGAGTGAAATCATGCCGCGTTCGAAATCCAAACGCCGAAAACTGCACGTCGCCAAATCGCACGAGACCGATGAAAAGGTTCGCTCAAGCTGGCGCGGCATGGTCCGATTCGGGCTCGTGTCGTTCGCCGTCGAAGCCATCAACGCACGCACCCCCGAAGAGGCCCCCGTCCGGCTGCATCAGCTTCATGCTGAATGCCACAACCGCATCCGGCATCAGAAAACGTGCCCCGTTCACGGTCCGGTCTCGAACGACGAGATCGTCAGCGGCTACGAAGTGCGGAAAGGCAAATACGTTGAGATCTCGCCCGAAGAGCTGGACGAGCTGCGGACCGATCGGGAGCGCGCCCTGACAATCGATGCCTTCGTCGCGCCCGAGGAAATCGACGTCATCTATTTCGATGGCCGGATGTACTATCTCTCTCCCGACGGAGAGCACGCCCGCGAGCCGTACGCTGTTTTCCTGGCGGCCTTGAAACGTCAAAAGCGCTGGGGTGTCGGCCAGGTCGTTTTTTCGGGACGAGAGCAGGTTGTCGCTGTGCGCCCCTATGAAGGTGCGCTGCAGATGGCGCTGCTCAACTATGCGGCCGAGATTCGCCGCCCCCAGGACGCAATCGCCGCCATCGGCGAGGCACGCGGTTCCGACAAGAAATTGCGCCTGGCCGACCAGTTGATCGAGAGCTGGACGGACGACGATTTCGATTTCTCCCGCTATCACGACACGTATGCCGAGAAGATGAAAGATCTGATCGAGGCGAAGGTTTCGGGCAAAAAACTGGTGTTGCCAGAAGTCGAAGAAGAACCGGAAGTCATCAACCTGATGGAGGCCCTGAAGAAGAGCATCGGCCGGCAACGCACGTCGCAACCGGCCTCCGCGCACGCCTCCCCCCGGGGGAATTCCCGAAAGCACCCCCGCGCAAAGCGGCGGCACGCTTCGTAGGCCTGAGCTCCAGGGACCACGCACATGGGACTTCGTGAATATCTCCGAAAACGCAATTTCGCCCGTTCGCCCGAGCCGGTGGGCGGCGCCGGCGGAAAAAAGCCTGCTTACGTCGTGCAAAAACACGACGCCGGCCACCTGCACTACGATTTCCGGCTCGAGCATGGCGGCGTCCTGTGGAGCTGGGCCGTCCCCAAAGGCCCGTCACTGAACCCGGCTGACAAGCGATTGGCCGTCGAGGTCGAAGACCATCCCCTGGACTATCGCCATTTCGAAGGCACCATTCCGGCGGGTGAATACGGCGGTGGAACGGTGATGGTCTGGGACCGCGGAACCTGGGAGCCCGTGGGAGACGCGGCTGCGGGGCATCGTGCCGGCCGGCTGCATTTTGTCCTGCACGGCCAGAAGCTCAAAGGTGGCTGGACGCTCGTTCGCATGGGCCGCCGGGCCCAGGGCCGTTCCGCCAGGCCCCAGTGGCTGCTGATGAAATCGCGCGACGAATTCGCCGGATCTTCCCGGCGGGACGTTCTTGAAGACGAGCCCGACAGCGCGGCGACGGGCCGCAGCCTCGAGGAAATCGCCGCGGGCAAAGCGGCGACGCGGAAAAAGCAATCTGCGCGCCCTGCAGGCGCGGTGAAGCGCCGTTCGACCGGCAGCAATCGAGCGCCGCGAAGGAAATCCGCCGGCCGAAATGCTCCGCGCCGCCGCAAGAAAACGGCGTCGCACCAGGCGCCGCGAGCCGCCGGCCATCGGCGTCAGCCGCTCCCTGAATACCCCCGAGCGCAACTGGCGACTCTCGTGGACCAACCGCCGGGCGGGAAGGAATGGCTGCACGAGTGCAAGTTCGACGGCTATCGGATGCTCTGCCGCCGCGACGGCGACCACGTCGAGTTCATCAGCCGCAACGGCAACGACTGGACCGAACGAATGCACAGCCTCGTGCCGGCGGTCATGAAACTCCCTGTCGAGACGGTGTTGCTCGACGGGGAAGTCGTCGTTGTCAATCGCCACGGCGTGAGCGATTTCCAGGCCCTGCAGAATGCGCTGGGGGGCCGGCAGCCTGCACCGCTCTCCTATTGCGTGTTCGATCTGCTGCATCTCAACGGTTACGACTTGACCGAAATGCCGCTCCGCGAGCGCAAGCAGGCGCTCAAATTGCTGCTGAAGAAGCAACGAGGCAAGTCGCCAATCAAGTTCAGCGATCACCTGGCCGGGTCGGCCACGGAAATCGCCCGCAAAGCCTGCCACGCCGGTCTGGAAGGCATTGTCTCCAAGCGCGCCGACGCTCCCTACCGCCCCGGTCGAGGAACAGACTGGGTGAAGAGCAAATGTCGGCAGGGCCAGGAATTTGTCATCGGTGGATATACGGGCCCGGGCGGTTCGCGCGAAAAATTCGGCGCGCTGCTCGTCGGATATTACCGCCCTGACGGCAAGCTGGCGTATGCCGGTCGGGTGGGAACCGGATTCGATCGGGCCACGCTGCGGTCGCTCGCGCGGTGCATGCACCGTCTGGAACAGGCCCGTGCGCCGTTTGCCGGCGTCTCCCGTGGAACGGCCGTTCGCGGAGTCCACTGGCTGAAGCCCGAGCTGGTGGCCCAGATCGAATTCAACAACTGGACGAAAGAAGGTCTGCTGCGCCAGGCCGCGTTCCAGGGCCTTCGCGAAGACAAACCGGCCAAAGCTGTCAAGCGCGAGCGTCCGACGAACCTGCTTTAGCGTCGAGTCAACCAATGTGAATCTTCGGATTCTCGAGGAATAAGCGATGGCTCATTCATTGAAAGCACCGCGCCGAAAGGCAAGAAAAGACCCGGCGGAGCTCAACGTACGGCTCACGCATCCGGATCGCGTCATCTTCAGCGATCCCGACGTGACCAAGCGCGATTTGGCCGTGTACTACGCGCGCATTGCCGCCTGGATGCTGCCTCATGTTGCCGGCCGGCCGCTGGCGATTTTGCGCTGTCCGGTGGGCACGGACGACACGTGCTTCTTTCAGAAGCACCCGCCGGCCGGCCTGCCGACGACGGTTCAGCGCATCAGAATCCGCGAGAAGAAGCAGGAGGGAACGTATTTGGAGATCGACGACGTGCAGGGCCTGGTCGCACTCGTGCAGCACGGAGTCATTGAGGTGCACGTGTGGGGGTCACGGTCGGAGGACGTCGAAAAGCCCGACCGTCTTGTCTTCGACCTCGACCCGGATGCCAGCGTCGACTGGATCGAGGTCATTCGCGGTGCGCAGTTGCTGCGCCAAAACCTGCATCAGGTGGGCCTGGAGTCGTTCGTGAAGACGACAGGTGGAAAGGGACTGCATGTTGTGGCGCCGATTCAGCGACGTCACGAATGGCCCGCCGTCAAATCGTTCTGCCGCGAATTCGCGAGGCGAATCGCCGACGCCGACCCGGATCAGTACACGGTCAATCCGCAGAAACTGCAGCGCCGGGGGAAGATCTTCATCGACTATCTGCGAAATGAGCGAGGGGCCACCGCGGTCGCGCCTTATTCCGTGCGGGCACATCCCAGCGCGCCGATTGCACTGCCAGTCTCGTGGGACGAACTTCCCCGGCTGCGCGGCCCGCAGCAATTCACCATCGCCAACTCACTGGCCCGCGTGCAGCGCAGGGGTGATCCATGGCAGGCCATGTTTCGCGTGCGGCAGTCGCTGCCGAAGTCTCCATCATAATCTTATTGCAGGAGCCCAATCATGAGCGACTCGAAAACACCCTGGCAGGAAACTCAGCTTCCGGAATTTCCGACACTGAAGCGCGACACGGAATGTGACGTGCTCATTGTGGGCGGGGGAATTACGGGATTAACCGCCGCGTACCTCTTAAACAAAGCGAAAAAGCGGGTGATCGTTGTCGACCGCGGCCGGCTGGCCGGGGGCGATACCGGCTGCACGACGGCACACCTGACGCAGGTCACCGATCTGCGGCTGCGCGAACTGGTGGATTCGTTCGGACGCGACACCGCACGGCTTGTCTGGGAAGGGGGTGCGGCCGCGATCAACACGATCGAGAAAATCGTCGGGTCAGAAGACCTGCATTGTGAATTTCAGCGAATCCCCGGGTTCCTGCACGCCTCGTTGACGCGCGCTCGCAACGAGGCAAAATCCCTGAACGACGACTGCGATCTGGCGAATGAGCTGGGATTCGCCGCGACGTTCGTCGGTTCCGTACCTGGATTGAACCGAGCGGGAGTGCGCTTCGCCAATCAGGCGAAATTCCATCCGCTGCAGTATCTGGCAGGCATTGCCCGCGCGCTCGACAAGGGGGGCTGCCGGATCTTCGAACAATCAGAAGCCAGCCAGTTTGAGGAAAAACCCCGGGCGGTGATCGTGAAGGGGAAACGAATCAAGTGCGACCACATCGTGATCGCCACGCACGTGCCGCTGATGGGCGAATTGGGTCTGGTCGGCGCGACGCTGTTTCAATCGAAACTGGCCCCCTATTCGTCGTATGCAATCGGTGCGAAGATCCCGAAGGGGGCGCTGCCGGAAGCTTCGTTCTGGGACACGTCCGATCCTTACTATTATCTGCGCGTCGATGCCAGGTCTGGTTCCGACTACGCCATATTCGGCGGCGAAGATCACAAGACCGGTCAGGCGGCCGACACCAAAGTACGGTTTGCCAGGCTCGAGCAGCTGTTCAAAACGCTTGTGCCGCAAGCCAAGGTCAACCGGCGCTGGTCAGGCCAGGTTGTCGAAACACATGACGGCCTGCCATACATCGGCGAAACCGCCGCAGGGCAGTTTGCCGCGACCGGTTTCTCCGGAAACGGGATGACGCTGGGCACCCTGGCCGGCATGATGGCCTGCGACTGGCTGCTCGGCCGCACGAACCCCTGGCAGAGCATCTTCCATCCCAGCCGCAAGAAGGTCAGCGGCCTCCTCAATTTCGTCAAAGAGTCGTTCGATTATCCGTATTACCTGCTCCGCGACAGGCTGACGGGCTCCAACGGCGCTTCGACCCGCGCCATCCCGCGCGGGGAAGGCCGCGTGCTGGAGATCGACGGCCAGCGGGTCGCGTGTTCGCGCGACGACAACGGCAAGCTGTGCAGCGTCTCGGCGGTCTGCACTCACATGGGTTGCATCGTCCATTGGAACAACGCCGAAGGGACATGGGACTGCCCGTGCCACGGTTCGCGATTTCTGGCGACGGGCGAAGTGCTCGCCGGGCCGGCCGAGGCGCCGCTGGATTCAGTGCCGGATGCAGCCGCCAAGTCCGCGAAAACTGAGAAGACGAAACCGCAAGCCAGGATGAAGGGCCGGGGCCAGGTGCTTTCGCGCCGCTGATCGGTTGTTTCAGACACCGACCGCCAGCGGTTCAGCACCCTTGCGATGCGAGTCTTCGTGTTCGGCGGAATCGCCCACTGGTGCCGGATCGAGAAGGTGCAGCGTATTCAATCGATCGCGCGCGCCGACGAACGTTGTTTCAACGTAGTCGGCGCCCGCTTCACGCAGTTGCGCTTCGTTCTGTTCGACATTGCCCTTCAGGCCCCAGCGGCCGACGACAATTCGAATCTGAGGAAAGCGGCTGCGAAGACGCTTGCACACGTAGCGCGTATGCGCCAGGCCGCCAGGCGGCAATGACCCAATGCAGATCAGGAACTGGTGCTCCTGGCCGACTCGTTCCATCAGCTCGGAAGCCAGCGTGGCGACGGCCACGACTTCGATGTCCCATTTCTCGGGGCCAAGCACCTGCTGCAGCATTCCGAGGGCCAGCCGATCGGCGGCGTCGCGCGCCGGCACGGCGATCAGCCGCGACTTCTTCGCAACCGGTTTCCTGTCGATGTCGACTGCGAGCGATGACGTCTTTCGCTCGCCGAGATCTTCCAGAAACTCGTGCGTCGCCTGGTGAATGAACGCTTCATCGCCCGGCGTCAGCAGATTCCGTTCGCGGTCGCGCCGCGTTTCACTGAGCAGAGGCACGAGCAGTTCGTCGTAGACTTTTTCGGGCGCTGCTCCCTGCGTGCGAGCCAGAATCAGCTCGGCCGCCTCGTCCTGATCGCGCGCGAGCAACCGCTGGTACAGGATGACGTTCTGATCAAGCGCCGGCTGGTCTCCCAGCAGGACGTCGAGAAACTCCAGGCTGGGCACGTATTTTCCCAAGACCACCATGACAACCGTCAGCGGAGCCGAAAGGACCAGGCCAATGGGACCCCACAGCCAGGCCCAGAACGCAGCCGCGGTCAGCAGGGCCACTTCGGAAACGCCCATGCTCTCGCGGTACAGCCGAGGTTCGACAAAATTGGCTGTGACGAGCTCGAGCGGAAGGAAGACCCCGACGACGGCGGTGGCGTGCCACCAGCCGTCGAACATCGCCAGGCTGAAGATCACGGGGAATGCTGCCGCCGTGACTGCCCCGACGTACGGAACGTATCGCAATGTTGCCGCCATAAATCCCCAGAGAATGGCATAATCGACGCCGGCCACGAAGAGACCTGCGCTCACAATCACGCCGTAAGTCCCGTTGACGACGGCCTGAGTCAAAAGGAATCGGCTGATGCGCTGTCCTGCCTCGTCGATTGCCTTGGTTGTTGACGACAGCCGTCCCTGGCCGATCAGCCGCAACACCCGGCTGCGCAGATTCTCCCGTCCCAGCAGCATGAAAATGACCAGCACCACCGCCATCGCCAGGCCTCCCACCGATCTCAGCGCGGGGGTCAGAAAACGGGACAGCGACGACAACCAGACCGGACTTTGGGGTTCGATGACGACTTTTTCGTGTCGGCTGCGAGTCGGAATGTACTCGCGGTCCGGATCGCCCGGCGCAATATCGACCTTGTCCGGCAGCGGGTTCAGCTCATCGGCCAGATCTTCGAACATTGCCGCCAGACGGCTGTCGTGTCCCAATCCGCGAATCGCACGGATACGGTGCTTGATATTCGACGTATACGCGGGCAACTGCTGCACGAGTCCACCAACCTGTTGGGTCACGAGCCAGATCACGCCGCTGATGAACAGCGCCGCGAGAATGACGATCGTGAGAACCGACGGAACCCGGCCCAAGCCGCGCCGTTGCAACGCGCGGACTGGTGGGCTCAGCAGAAACGCCAGCAGGACGGCGACCACCAGCGGGATGCAGATTTCCTGCATCCAATACAGCGCGGCGACGACGACGGCGCCGATGACAGTGCCCGCCATGGCGACGATGGCTCGCTGCCAGGTGGGCGTCGAATGGGCCTTAGCCATTCGGTCGGTTCCTGTCGGGGGAATCAACGTGGAGGGCAGGTAACGGGTTAAAGTACGTCGGGCAATTCCGATGCCAAATCGTTGCTGCGCGGAGAACGACCAGGTTTGATGGCGCCGCTGTCGGTTATGAAACCATTTGGGCGCGAATTAACCGTTCCTTGCGCCACCCAATGATCACCGGTTCGAGTCAATTCAACCGTTTGGCAAGTTGTCAACCGTTTGGCAAGTTGCGGCGCGACGAACCGACGTTCGGTCGGACCGGGCTGTTTCGGAAACAGGCTGGCCGTCTTTCGGCCAGACAATTTGCGATGCAGCAAACTTCCCGTGTTTCGCTCCGCAGATTGCCGACGGAAATATTGCGTGCACAGTCGGGCCACACGGACAGCACCGCGAAAATCCTGGTGGCCCGTAAAGGCGGCACGGTTCTTGCATACTGCACGAGTCACGGGAGCACTTGGTGAAGAGTGCATTTTGAAGGCGCCGTATCCATTCCGGCGTGAGACTGCGCAGACAGAAAGGAACTCGCAATGTCGGCGCCCCGCCGGATCCTCGCCGAGTTGCTCTCGCCGATCGACTGCGACGCGTTCTTCCACGAATACTGGGAGAAGCGGACGCTGCACGTCGTCCACGATGACTCGGAACGCTTTCGCGGCCTGTTAACCCGGCGAGACATCGATCAGGTCCTGGCCTACACGCGACCGCGATTCAGCGATCCCGGCGCCTTTCTGACAACCCCTGCCCCGCGATCCACTTACGTTCGCGGCGTCCTGGCCGGCCAATCGGCGATGCCTCAGTTCGACCCCGGTCTCGCCGATTTGCGCGAGGCGTTTGACCAGGGGAAGAGCCTGGTGATCATGTCGATGCAGCATCGCTGGGCTCCCATCGCTACGTTTTGCCGGGGGCTCGAAGCAATCTTCCACTGCCCGGTGCACGCCAACATGTATTTGACGCCGGCCGGTTCCCAGGGGTTTTCAGCACACTACGATCCGCACGAAGTGTTTGCACTGCAACTGGAGGGCGCCAAGACCTGGCGGCTTTACGACCACGTCGAGCCGTTTCCGATGGCCGAAACTGTGCGGATGCCCGAACACTCGCTGGGAGCGCCTCGTGAAGTGTGCCTCACGCCTGGCGATCTTCTCTATATTCCTCGTGGCCACGTGCACGACGCCTACACGAGCGGCGAGTCGTCGCTGCATCTGACGGTGGGAATCAATGTGTACCGCTGGGCCGATCTGCTGCACTGCGCGCTGGCTTGCGCTACACGGAATGACGTCCGGCTGCGCGAGTCGATTCCCGGCGGGGCACTGCCCGGCGACCACGCGCCGCTGGTGGCCCGCTTCCGCGAATTGCTGGAAGCGCTCAGTACGGGAACTGGCGTCGAGGGCCTGTTCGAACAGGCCCTGCATTCGCTGGGGAGTCAATTTCTCGGTGAGCTGAAGATGCTGCCGGGCAGTCAGCTTTCGGCCCCGGCGGCCTTGCTGACAGCCGATTCAATTCTCGAACGATCCCCCTCGATGATCTGCCGCGTCGTCGATCACGGAGAGGGCGTCGCCATCGAATTCCCCGGCAATCGCGTGACGGGACCGCGCAGCATTCGTTCCGCACTGCAATTCGTCGCGGGCGCTGACCGGTTTACAGTCCGCGAACTGCCCGGCAGTCTCAGTCTCGACGCGAAAATGGCCGTGGCGCTGCGTCTGCTGCGCGAAGGCCTGGTGACGGCGGCGCCTGGAGCCATAGGCAACGCAAGCTCCGCGCGGGCGGAAACGTCCAGCCCACGACAAATCCTGCTGACAGAAGAGGCGGAAACTCTCAATGACGAAATTCTGGAAGCTGCGCCTCGCGGGCTGCAGCAGGCTGTTGCCGCGCCCGCGTAAGGCGACAACCGGCTGTCCTGTTCACGAACGTCCGATTTCGGACACCAACAATGACCTCGATATCAGGAGACGATGATGCAGACCACAGTACAGCAGGTGAACTGGGAAAAAGAATGGGGAATGCTGGTTGCCGAGGCCTGGTCGGACGAAAAACTGAAGGCCAGGCTGCTGGAAGATCCCGCGAATGTGCTGCGCGAACGGGGCGTGGAAGTTCCCTACGGCGTTGACGTGCGCGTTTTGGAAGACACCGCCGAAATCCGGCATCTCGTGCTGCCCGCCAGCCCTGAAGGCGAGCTGGCCGACGAAGAGCTGAATTGCGCCGTCGGCCGCGACTCGTTTTCGGGCTTCTGCTATGCGTGCGGCGGCGATTGCCGGCGCTGCGGATGCGGTCGCTGCGGATGCGGATGCGACGCTTCTGAATAAAAGGGTTGCTTCGCAGGCTGGCAATGCGGAGCGCCGATTCGCCTCCCCCGGGCCGCCGCCCCGGCCCGGGGAATCCAGGCGAATGACGCACGTGCCATGTTCATTCCGAAATTCATCGGCAGGGCCGTTCCATGCTCACCCGTCCGAGATTCAAACCGCACCTGCGGCTGGCCGTTGTGCCCGACGAAGGGGTGTTCGTTCTCTCGGGCGCGAGGCAAGTGTTGCTGCGCGGCCGGCTGTACAGCCTCATTGCTCCGCTGATGGACGGCAAGACCCCCGTCGAAATCTGCAGTCAACTCGCCGACGAGGTTTCGACGGCCGAGGTATTTTTCACGCTGGGCCAGCTTGAGAAGAAAGGCTTCCTGGCCGAATCGCAGGAAAATCTGCCCCTCGGCGACGCGGCCTGGTGGTCGATGCAGCAGATCGATCCACAGACTGCGGCCCGCCGGATGTCGCAGACGCCCGTGGTCGTGCGAGGAGTGGGGATCGATACGGAGCCTTTGACTCGATTGCTGGCGGCATCGGGAATTGAAGTAGCCGCCGAAGGTTCTGTTGAGGTGGTTGTTGCCGACCATTACCTGCGCAACGAATTGGAAGCAATCAATTCGAAAGCACTTGCCGAAGGCCGTCCGTGGCTGCTCATGAAGCCGCTGGGGCCCCAATTCTGGCTGGTGCCTCTGTTCCAGCCAGGGCAGACAGGGTGCTGGCGGTGCATTTCCGAACGGCTGCGTTCGCATCGTGCCGTCGAAAGTTACCTCCAGGACCGGCAATCACTGCAGGAACCGCTGCTCGTCGACGTCTCAGGGCCTGCGGCGGCGGTGCAGCTCGGATGGTCGCTGGCGGCCAGCGCAATTGCCTCGTGGGTTGTTCGCGGCGAATTGCCCGATTGCACGGCCAAAGTGCGCACGTTCGACCAGACTTCGTGGAGCATCGCCAGCCACGCGCTGGTGAAGCTCCCTTTCTGCCCCGCCTGCGGCGTGACCAGTCGCGCGGAATCATCCTCAGCCGGCGTTGCGAACGGCGGATTGCAATCGAAGGGACGTAACGCAGCCGTCGAGCAGCCGAATGGCCACGGCATTCCCCAGTCGCGGCCGCTGGTGTTCGAACGTCGCAAGAAGACTTACGTGCGCGACGGCGGACACCGCGTCATCAGCCCCGAGGCGACGCTGGAATTGTTCGGCCACCACGTCAGCTCGATCACGGGCGCCGTGTCGATGCTCGAGCGGATCAGCCCCGCGGGCGACGGGGCGATGCACGTGTACCTGGCCGGGCACAACCTGGCACGGCGTCATCGCAGCGTGGGGCAGCTCCGCAGCGACCTGCGCAACATGAGCGCCGGCAAGGGGACGACCGACGCCCAGGCCCGGGCCAGCGGATTGTGCGAAGGCCTCGAACGGTATTCCGGGGTCTTTCGTGGTGACGAACCGCGCTTCCGGGCTCGACTCACTGATTTGGGCGAAGCCGGCATCGACGTTCGCGATTGCCTGCTGTTCAGCGATCGGCAGTATCGAGAACGCGAGGCGACGAACGCCAGGAATTCGCTATACAGCTTCATCCCTCTGCCGTTCGAACCCGATGTCGAGGTCGACTGGTCGCCGCTGTGGTCGCTGACGCGCCGCGAAACGCGATACCTGCCGACCGCATTCTGTTACTACGACTTTCCGGATCATCGGGCCCACCGCTACTGCGTCGCCTGTTCGAACGGCTGCGCTGCGGGCAACACGCTGGAAGAGGCAATTCTGCAGGGCTTTTTCGAGCTCGCCGAGCGCGACAGCGTGGCCCTGTGGTGGTACAACCGTGTCCGCCGGCCGGGCGTCGACGTCAACAGCTTCGACGAGCCCTACGTGCGGGACCTGTGGTGCTCACTGGCCGCGCAGGGACGGGATATGCAGGTCCTGGATCTCACTTCGGACCTGGGAATTCCGGTTTTCACCGCCTGGTCGCGCCGCGTGGGCGAAGGGCCTGAACAGATCGTGCTGGGCTTTGGCGCGCACCTCGATGCCCGCATCGCCGTGCTGCGGGCCATTACCGAAATGACGCAGATGATGAGCCATCTGCACCAGAACCCGCTGGAGGGGGCTGCGGCCGTCGACGTCAGCGATGTCGAAACCGTTCAGTGGCTGCGCACGGCGACCGCCGAGAACCAGCCCTACCTGACGCCCGATGAGGTGGCACCGCTGCGAACCGCCGCCGACTTCGACGCGAATTGGAGCGACGACGTGGCCGACGACGTGGCGGAGTGCCAGCGGCGCGTCGAACGGCAGGGGCTGGAAATGCTCGTTCTGGATCAGACACGTCCGGAGATCGGGCTGCCGGTGGTCAAGGTGGTGGTTCCCGGGCTCCGCCATTTCTGGGCGCGATTCGCGCCCGGGCGGCTGTACGACGTGCCAGTCAGGCTGGGCTGGCTGTCGCAGCCGCTCAAGGAAGAGCAACTCAATCCGATCCCCATGTTTTTGTGAGAGTGATCTTGGCAGTCTCGGTCAAACTTTCCTGGCACGATCGGGTCGTGCTCTCTGCGGGAGAGGGCCAGGCGGTCGTTGCCGGTCCCGAAGCGCGCCTGGCGCTGCGGTCTGTGGCGCCCGAGATCGTGTCGGCCCTGCGCCGGCTGGCGCCGCCCGGCGAGACCGAAGAAAAACTGGCCGAATCGATCCTCGCCGACGGCAACGTCCATTCCCTGGCGCGCTGGTATTTCCATGTCGACCAGCTTGGTCGGCGGGGCCTCATCTGCCGGGCGCTGCACGGCGATGCGGGACCTCTCGCAACGCTGGTTCCCCTGTGTCAGGCGGCACGGTCATCTTCCGCCCCGGGTGCTCCGGCGATTCGCGCGCTGCGCACGGGGCGAAACGGCCATTCGCGAAGGCCCAGATCGGGGCCGGACATTTCGTACAGGCTCTCGCGGTTTGCGTATCTGCGAAGGACTGGCGACGAAATGGTGCTGGAGTCTCCCCGGTCCGGCTCGCGACTGGTGCTGCATGATCCTTCGGCCCTGGCCGTCGTTGGCCTGCTGGCCGCCGGCTGCACCGTCGCGGAACTCTGCGAGAAGATTCCATCGCTCGAATCGGTTGCGGTCGGCAGTCTTTTGGCGTTGATGCAAGACGCTTCGATGGTCGCTGAATCAGAAGGCAGTCCGTCTGAAGACGCGACTGATCCGGGCTTCGAGTCGTGGGAATTTCACGATCTGCTGTTTCATTCCCGCAGCCGCCGCGGTCGCTCGGATGCACAATTCGGCGCGACGTACCGCCTGGCAGACCGTCCTCCGCCACCTGCGCTGAAGCCGCTTGCCGGCAACCCGATTGTCGATCTGTACCGCCCCGATCAAGAGTGCCTGGAACGCGAAGACCCGCCCTTCGCCCGCGTGCAGAACCGGCGCCGTTCGTTGCGCAAGTTCGGCACCGATCCGATCACGGCGCAACAGTTCGGCGAGTTTCTGCACCGGGTGGGCCGGGTCACTGAAACCTGGACGGCCGAAATTCCCGGATCGTCGCCCCCCTCCGCAATGGAATTCGCCGGACGGCCGTATCCTGCCGGCGGAGCGCTGTACGAGCTCGAATTCTATCCGGTCGTGCGCGCCTGTCGCGGCTTCGCGCCGGGGCTGTATGAGTACGATCCAGCCGGGCACCGGCTGCACCTCGTTTCCGGGTGCAATTCCGATGTGAATGCGCTTCTGGACGAAGCGGCGTCATCGGCAGGAATCGAACCCCGCACAATTCAAGTGTTGATCATTCTGGCGTCACGGTTTCAACGGATCGCGTGGAAGTACGAGTCAATTGCCTACGCGCTCACGCTCAAGCACGTGGGTGTCGTCTACCAGACGATGTACCTGGCCGCGACCGCGATGGGGCTGGCCCCCTGTGCGGTCGGTTGCGGAGATTCCGATCTGTTTGCGCGGGCTGCGGGCACAGATTACCACGTTGAGTCCTCGGTGGGGGAGTTCCTGCTGGGGAGTCGAGAGTGAATTCGGAAGGCCTGACGTTTCCCCCATTTCGAAGGAGTTCTGAACATGTACCGCCTGTTGAAGATTGCCGCGCCTATGGTCCTGGTCGTCGCCTGGGGAGTCCCCGGGTATTCCGCCGAGAAAGGCGTCATGATTCCCGAGGAAGACACGCTGGAAATTATGCTGCTCCGGCAGAAGTCGGTGCGAACCGAGCTGAAGGTGACCGACGAAGTGGCCAAACGGGTCGACGAGTACGCCGCCCAGCAGTGGAAGAAGGCCAAGGAAGTCAGCGAGCTGCCCGAGAAGGAGCAGCACACGAAATTCGGCGCGATGGCCAAAGAGAATCAGCAGTTTCTGGAGAAGAACCTGACGAAGGCGCAGCGCGAGCGCCTGGATCAGATCGTCCTGCAGGTCGCCGGGCTGCTCTATGTCACCCGCCACGAACACGCCGACAAACTGAAACTCACCGCCGACCAGAAGCAGAAGGCGAAGGACTTGCAGAAACAGGCGCGCGCCGAGATGGAAAAGCTGATCGAAGCCAAGGATGCCAAAGACCGGCACAAAGAGATCGTTGCACTCTGGGAGGTCAACCACGGCCGGCTCGAAAAGCTGCTGACCGACTCGCAACGGGCCACCTGGAAGCAGATGCTCGGCGCCGAGTTCAAGGGGGAATTCACCCACACCGCCGCAAACAAGTAGTCGCCTTGACGGGCGACTCAGCGGCTCGCAAAGATTAACACCCGGCCCCGGCTGCCCATGCGGCCGGGGTTTTTGCTTTTCACGCCCCCCGGTAGAAATCATCCTGATGCGTCTTCGCTCTCTACGGCAGGTCGTCGTGCAATGGATGCGCCGGGAAGACCTGGCGATGCTGCTGACAGCCCTCGCGATCGTGATCGGGACATGGCTGGTGTTGGAGATCTCCGACATGCTGGCGGAAGGCATGGAGCACGACCTCGACCGCTGGATCGTGATGGCGCTGCGTCGCACCCCGGGGTCCGCCGAGCCGATCGGTCCGCGCTGGCTGCAGGTCGCCGCCCGGGACATCACGGCACTGGGCAGCCGCGCCGTCTTAACGCTGGCAACCGCTGCAGTGGCGATCTGTCTCAGCCTGATCCGCCGACACCGCGAATCGCTGCTCCTGGTCGGCGCGTCCCTGGCAGGTCTCTTCGTAATGCAAGCGCTGAAGGCGCTTGTCGCCCGGCCGCGGCCGTTTCCCATGCCCGGCATCATCGACGATCCCACGAGCAGTTTTCCCAGTGGGCATGCGATGCTGTCGGCCGTCGTGTATCTGACGCTGGGGTCGATCCTGTCGAGCCTCGTTCCCTCACGCCGGCTAAGGAGCTACACATTCGGCGTCGCGCTGGCGGTCACGTTTCTCGTTGGAATCAGTCGCGTCTATCTCGGCGTGCACTACCCATCCGACGTGTTTGCCGGCTGGACGCTCGGCCTGTCGTGGGGAATGGCGTGCTCGATTCTGACGCATCGCCTGGCTGAGTCCGGCCAGATGCAGCCGTGAAGTCGATCGGCGTCCAGAGTTCCGGCACGGCATGTGCACTCGTCGAAGCTGGAACTTTCGTGAATCAGCTCGGGGAGGGAAAGGTTTGGTCACTCTGGACGGCCGATTGTGGAGGCGGTATTTCCGGCTGGCGGTTCCGTACTGGCGGCTCGACAGCAAGTGGCCGGCGCGCGGGCTGCTCCTGCTGCTGGTCGTTCTGATGCTGGGGAACACCGGGTTCAGCGTGCTGCTCAACGAGCAGGTCGGAGAAACGACGTCGGCGCTGGCGTCTCGCGAGCGCGACCGCTTCTGGACCTCGATTTACAAGAGCGCAGGGTATCTGTGCATCTCGGTGCCGCTGTTCGCCTGCTACTACTACGTGCGCGACCGGCTCGGGAATCAGTGGCGGCGCTGGATGACGTCGCAATTCCTGAACCGCTATCTGAGCAACCGCTCGTACTACCGCCTCGTGTCGGACGAATCCATCGACAACCCGGATCAGCGCATCTCGGAAGACATCAATACCTTCACGCAAAAGTCGCTGTATTACCTGCTGCTCTTTTCCGGAGCGACGATTCAGCTCGCGATGTTCAGCGGCGTGCTATGGTCGATTTCAAAGGTGCTCATGGTGAGCCTGGTGGTTTACGGGTTCGTCGGCACGTTCATCGCCGTCTTCGTGTTCGGAAGGCGGCTCACCGGGCTCAACTTCATGCAGCTCAGACGGGAAGCCGACTTTCGCAGCCAGCTCATTCGGATTCGAGAGAACGCGGAATCGATCGCCTTCTATCGAGGCGAGGAACAGGAGCAGGCCCACGCGAAGCGGGGATTTCTGGCGGCATTCGCCAACTACCTGAAGGTCATCCGCTGGCAGTTTTTTCTGAATTTCTATCAATACGGGCTGACTTCTCTGACGACGATCATACCCAGCGTGGTGCTGGTTCCGCAGGTTTTTTCGGGCACGCTGGAAGTCGGGCGCGTCGTGGAAGCCGTGGGCGCCTTTACCATGGTTTTCAGCGCCTTCACGGTGATCGTGGAAAACTTCGAAAGCCTAAGCCGGTTCGTCGCAGGTGTTGATCGGCTTTCCACGTTTCGCCGGGCGCTGGACACGCAGGCGGCCGCGGCCAAAGCGGGTGAAGCCATCGAGGCCGAGGAAGGGAGCCATCTGTCGCTCGAAGACGTGACCGTGCAGATTCCCGCGCAGGAGCGGGCCCTGGTCAAGAAGCTTTCCGTCGAGGTCGAACCGGGGAATGGCCTGGTGATTGTCGGCCCCAGCGGCAGCGGGAAAAGTTCGCTGCTGCGCGCCATTGCGGGTTTGTGGACCAGCGGCAAAGGCAAGATCATTCGTCCCGGGGCCGAGGACATGCTCTTCCTGCCGCAATCTCCGTACATGGTCGAGGGGACCTTGCGCCGTCAGCTTCTGTATCCCGCGCTCGAGGAAGGGGTTCCCGACGAAGACCTGGAGAAGGTCCTGAAAGCGGTCAACCTTCCCGATCTGATCGAGCGGTCTGGAGGACTGGATGTCGAGCTCAAATGGAGCAAAGTTCTGTCGATCGGTGAACAGCAACGACTGGCGATTGCACGGGTGCTGCTGACCAAACCGCAATACGTCATTCTGGATGAAGCGACGAGTGCCCTGGATCTGGAGAATGAGGAGAAGATGTATCGCAAGCTGCACTCGAATTCGATGACTCTCGTGAGCGTCTGCCACCGTCCGTCGATCCTGAAGTATCACGAACAGGTTCTGGAACTGTCGGGGAAAGGCAAGTGGAAGGTGTATCCATCGAAGGAATACACGTTCAGTGAGGGAGCGTAAGGACCGATCGCAGGCCCGCTTGCGTTAGTTTGCGTTCTAACCGGCCTGCGTTCCCATAAAACGACGAAACGTCTCGGCGACAACGCCATAGCATTCGCACGACCGAGCTGCCAGGCCGGCCCGATCGATAATCGTGATTGTCCCGCGGTGGTATTCGATGAAACCGCAATCCCGAAGCTGCTTCATGACAAGTGAGACGCTCGTGCGGCGAGTCCCGAGCATGAGCGCGAGGAATTCGTGAGAAAGAGAGAACGCATTCGATTCGACGCGATCGTCCGTGGACAGCAGCCACCGGCAGCAGCGTTGCTCCACCGAATGCAGGCCCAGGCATGCCGCGCTCTGCATCAGTTGCGAGGTAAAGGCGATGTAGTACCGCAGGATAAGATGCTGCACCTGCGGGTCGCGTCCGACCAGCTTGATGAAGTCGGCGCGCTGTATCCGCAGCGCCGTTCCGGGAATCTGCACCACGCAACGATAGGGAACGAAATCCACGCCCGACAGCGCGGTGACGCCGGTCATGCCTTCGTGCCCGATCGTGCCCACTTCGATCGACCGTCCATCCTGCATGACGTTAACGATCGAGATCACGCCTGACTGGGGAAACAGGACATGCCGCAGCCGGTCGCCTGGTTCATAAATCACGTCGCGGGTCTTCAATTCCACGGGGTGCAGGTGCTGTTCGAGCCGGCGCACGACGGGGGCCGGCATGGCCCCCAGAAGCTGGTTTCGACGTTGCCTGGGCGAAGGCGCCATGCCGCTCCTCGCTCTCCCTGCAGACAGGCCCGCCGGGATGCTCTCATTCCCGACAACCTGTGCGATCCACGTGCCATTCCATCGAGAGCGCAGCGTATTTTCAGTAAGCGGCGGCGTCTGTTCGGTACCGAACAGACGGAACGCCGTAAAACTGCAAGAATCCCGCCGCTTCGCAGGATCGAATGGCGCGCGGCTCGTCTCGAGGTGCAGCGCGCGATTCAGACCTGGCTGCGATGAATGACATAGCCCCGCGCGAATCTGTTTTGCTGGCCCGAAACGATTTGTCGACGGGGCTGTGTCATTTCTTTGCAGCGGCACACGTCGCAGGAACGCACCTCGCCAGCCTGGCCGGAGAAGCACCAGACCAATTTCGTCCGGCAGGGCAACTGGCCGCCGGGCGGTCACCCTGAGTGACGGTCGGCCAGATTCTCTTAACGGCAGTCCTCAGGCGCGCGAGTTCTTTCATAGGAATCCGCATTCTGGAAGGATTCGGGCCGTCCCGGACTGTGCAACCTGGTTTTGGCACGTGAGATGCGAAACCATGTCGTGGATCTCGAGATTCAGCACACTCATTCAGGAGGTATGAGAATGTCGACCGCAACTCCCGAAAACGGCACAGTTCTTCGTCCTCCCCAACATCAATTTCGTTCTCCTGGCCTCGAAACCGAAATGGATCCGAAGCCGCGTTCTGACATGCACAATTACGTCGGCAGCGAGAAGCTGCACGGCAAAGTGGCGCTGGTCACCGGCGGCGACAGCGGGATCGGCCGCGCCGTGTGCGTCGCCTTTGCCAAGGAAGGCGCCGACATCGCGATCGCCTACCTCGACGAGCATGACGACGCTCGCGAGACCCAGCGGCTGGTCGAACTGGAAGGCCGGAAGTGCATGCTCATGCCCGGGGACCTGGGCATCGAACAGACGTGCGAGGCCGTGGTCGCCGGCACGGTGACAAAACTGGGCAAGCTCGACATCCTCGTCAACAACGCCGGCGAGCAGCACCCGCAGAACTCCATTGCGGACATTTCCCGGGAGCAGCTCGAAAAGACGTTCCGCACGAACGTGTTTGCCTATTTCTTCATGGCCCGCGAAGCGCTGAAGCATTTGAAAGAAGGGGGAGTGATCATCAACAGCACGTCGGTGACCGCCTATCGCGGCAGCCCGCACCTGCTTGACTATTCCGCCACGAAAGGCGCCATCGTGGCGTTCACCCGCTCGCTCGCGCTGCAGGTCGTCAAGCAGGGGGTTCGCGTCAACGGCGTTGCGCCGGGCCCGGTCTGGACGCCACTCATCTCCTCGACCTTCGAAGCCAACGAAGTGGCGACGTTCGGATCCGACGTGCCGATGGAACGCGCCGGCGAACCCGAAGAGATCGCACCGTCGTACGTTTTTCTGGCCAGCAACGATTCGTCGTTCATGACAGGCCAGGTGCTGCATCCGAACGGCGGCGAAGTCATCAACGCCTGACATCTCCCGGCGTTCACAACTGCCGCAGAAATGCCACGACGTCGGACTTCTCTTCTGCCGTCAGGCCGATTGCGTTGCAAGATCATGCACCGTCTGACCGGCGCTGGTGACGAGCTCGGTGAATACGCCTCCTCGTTCGACGAGTTCGGGATAGGTGCCGGATTCGACAATCCGCCCTTCATGGAAGACAAGGATCCGGTCGGTGTGCAGCAAAGTGGAAAGGCGATGGGCGACCAGAATGACAGTCTGGCTGCCGCGCGCGGCGGTCAGCCATTGCTGAATTCGTCCCTCGCTGATCGTGTCGAGCGCCGACGTGGCTTCGTCGAGAATGAGAATCGGCGGGTTCTTCAGGATGACGCGTGCCAGAGCCAGGCGCTGTTTCTGCCCACCCGAAAGGTTCTGGCCGCGTTCGGCAAGTTGAGCGCTGAAGCCGCCGGGAATCTTCATGATTTCATCGTCGAGACACGCCGTCCGGGCGGCCTCTCGAATCTCTTCCAGCGACGCGCCTTCGCGCTCGTAGGCGATGTTCTCCCCGACGGTGCTCGAAAATACGAACGGCGATTGTCCCACGTAACCCAGGATCTGCGCGAAACTTTCGCACGCCAGCGATTCCAGGGGGACGCCGGCGACCTCGGCCCGACCGTCGCTGGGATGCACCAGCCGCATCAGCGCGCGGAGCAGCGTGCTCTTGCCGCACCCCGACTTTCCCGCGATTCCGATAATCTCGCCGTGGCGGATTTCGAGCGACACGCCTTCGATCGCCCGGCGGCGGCCTCCTTGCGGCAGCGGGTAATCGACCGCCAGATTTTCGACCCGAATGACGGGCCGGGTGCTGTCCAGCACGGGCTGGCGTTTCGCTTCTTTTCGGTAGCACCGATCGATCGGCTCCTTGAGCATTTTCAGCAATTCGTCCACGAGCAGGCTGCTTTCATGTCCTTCGTCGATCATGCGGTGCACCTCGGCGAGGGGCGCCATCACACTCAGGAAGAGCATTGAAAACGTGAGGATGTCTCCGACGCTGATGCGCCCGATCGTCGCCAGGTAGACCGCGATTCCCAGGACAAATACGTGAAACAGCCCTTCGATCAGGGCCTTGCCCGAACCGTACAGCGACATCTGGAAATGATGTCGCAGTTCTTTGCGGCGCAACGACTCGGCGGCACGTGCGACTCGCGCCGTTTCCTGGCGGTGGGTGTTGGCGGCGCGAATGTAATCGATTCCGCCCAGTTGCTCGACGACCGTCCCGTCGAGATCTTCGCGATAGCGCAACAATTCCAGGCGCACGCCTTTCTGCGACATCAGTTGTCTGAGCGTGATCCAGGTTGAAATCGGAATCACTCCCGCCGTGGCCAGGCCCAGCCAGGGTGATTTGATGGTCACCGCCAGGAATGCAAAGCTCCCCGCGAGCAGCGCGGGCAGAAAATCGAGAAAGCCGATTCGCAAAAATCGCACGCTGCCAGAGACATTGCGCAGCATGCGGCCGTGCATGGTTCCGATTTTTTCCTTCGAGAGCGCCTCGCGATCGGTCATCATCGAATGGCCGACGAGGCGCACGAACAGGTGCTTTTCGAAGCGCGTGCACGTGTCTTCCACGAGGACGCGCCGCCCGACCTGCAATGCCTCGCGCAGCAGGTAGGCGATGCCGATCAGCGCCAGCGACGAGAACGCGATCTTCAGAAAGTCTTGAACGTGGCCGCCTTCAGTCCCGTCGGCTGTCCGTCGCACGGAATCGACCAGTTTCCCGAGCAAGAGGGGAATCGCCGTGTTCGACAGGCCCCCCAGAGCCATCAGCGCGACGGCCAGGATCAGCGTCCAGCGAGGACGCGGTGGAATCATCTCCCACAGGTTCCTGGCCCGACGGAGAATGCCGAGGATCTCCTGCTTTGACTCTGTTCTGGAAGACGGCATTCCTTTCTCCTGTGTTCATCCCTGCGCTGCCACTGATGTATCGGTTTATGCAACTACCGTTCCCCCGTCGCGCCTCGGACGGAATCGCGGGCACGTTTTTCCGGCCCTCCAGCCCCGTTGTGACGACGGCTGCGATGCCCCCATCAGTCCTTGGCACTGGTCGACCTGCAGCCAGCATGGCAGCTTGCCGGCCATTCGTCCGAGAGACGTTTGTGCCGCGCGCGAGGTTTTGCCGCTGCAAGTCCTTTCCGAATGGTCGCGATCCCGGAAGGTTCTCGAAATCCTCGCAAGGCGGTCGTGGCATGGCTTTTGCGTTCTGCTCGCCGCGAAATCGCTCGAATCAATCGTTCCAGGGAAGGAGAACGCGACTGTCCACCTGCACATCACAAATCGATCCCCCGCTGCGCGGCGAGCCGTTCAGCCTCGAACATTTGGCGACTCACGCGGAACAGATCGCGGCGCAGCATCGGGTTTCTGCACGCCGGCACGAAGACCGCCGGTTCATCGAGCGATTTGAAAGCAACCGGCGGTACATCGCCGTGGCCTGCCAGACGATTGCCGCCGCCGTGCGCGGCGGTGAAGCCATTTCGTCTGCAGCCGAATGGGTGATCGACAACTATCACGTCATCGAAGAGCAGTTGCGCGAGATTCGCGAAGACCTGCCGCGGCAGTTCTACCGGGAGTTGCCGAAGCTCGAACACGGGGCCTGGACGGGTTACCCGCGGGTGTACGAACTGGCGCATGAGCTGGTGGTGCACACCGACAGCAGCCTGAATCACGACCTGATTGCCAGCTTCGTGGAAGCCTATCAGCGCACCTGCGCGCTCACCTGTGGTGAAATCTGGGCGATCCCGATCATGCTGCGGCTGGTGCTGGTCGAGAATTTAAGGCGGCTTTGCTGCCACGTTCTGGCCAGTCGCGATTTGCGGTCCCAGGCTGTGGAAATCAGCCGTCAGTGGCTGGCTGAGCAGTCAACCGCGGGGGCGGTTCCCGCGCTCGACTCGCCGGCGCTTGTCGTTCATTTGCTCGACTGCCTGCGCGAATCGAATCCCGATCGTGCCGGCGTCTGCCTGGCCGACGTGGCCCAGAAATTCGGCCAGCCGCACGAGGCGGTCGATGAGCTGGTCCGCAAAGAGCGGCAGCGGCTGGCGGCCGACCAGGTTTCGGTAGGCAACATCATCACCAGCATGCAGGTCTTAAGCGGGTTGGACTGGAAAGTCTTCTTCGAGCAGGTCAGTCCGGTCGAGCAGATCCTGCGACAGGATCCGGCTGCCGTCTACCACGGAATGGATTTCAACACTCGCGATCAGTACCGCCACGTGGTCGAGCAGCTCGCCAGGCGCAGCCTGCATCCCGAAACGAAAGTGGCATCGGCGGCAATCGAATTCGCCTATGCGGCCGAACGCCGGGAAGAATCCGACCTGCGACGCCGGCACGTCGGATTCTTTCTCATCGACGAGGGCCGGCTCGAAATCGAAGCCCGCCTGCATTACCGCCCCACCCTTCGCGAGAGCATTGAACGAATCGTCCGCCGGCATGCGGAATTCATTTACCTGGGAAGCATCTGGCTCTTGACTCTGGCAGTCGCCACGAGCCTCGCGGCGGTCTTTGTCGCCGAGGGAAGCACGGGCGCCGTTGCCTGGCTGGCCGTGGCACTGGCCCTCGTTCCCGCGAGCGAGCTCGTCGTGTCGCTCGTCAACCTGGCCATCACCCACCTGCTGCGGCCGCGGCCCCTCCCGAAGCTCGAGCTCGCCGGGCAGATTCCGGCGCGCTTGCAGACCCTGGTTGTGATCCCCACGCTGCTCACCAGCGAGAAATCGTTAAAGAACAATCTCGAACGATTGGAAATTCACTCGCTGGCGAATCCCGAATCCGGACTCTTGTTCGCACTGCTCACCGACTTTGCCGACGCGCCGGCCGAAGAAATGCCGGGCGACGCCGATCTGTTGTCGCGGGCGCGAGCCGGAGTCGACGCCTTGAACGCGCGTGACGACGATACCGACGAAAAACAATTCCTGCTGCTGCATCGTCCTCGCCAGTGGAATCCTCAGCAGCACGTCTGGATGGGGTGGGAGCGCAAGCGAGGCAAGCTGCTGGAGCTCAATCGCCTGCTGCGAGGAGCACGCGATACAACATTTCTCGACGCGGACAAATTCATCGATCGGCTGCAAGGGGTACGCTACGTCATCACGCTCGATGCCGATACCCGCATGCCGCACGGCGTGGCGAGGCAATTGATCGGAACATTGGCCCATCCGCTGAACCGGGCGCAATTCGACGCGGCGCGGGGCCGCGTCATCCGTGGCTACAGCATCCTGCAGCCGCGCGTCAGCATCAGCCTCTCGGGTACGAGCCGATCGCTGTTCACCCGATTCTGCTCGAACAGTCCCGGGCTCGATCCGTATTGCACGGCGGTGTCCGACGTCTATCAAGACCTGTTCGGCGAAGGGAGCTACACCGGCAAAGGAATCTATGACGTCGACGCGTTCGCCGCAGCCGTCGACGGCGCTTTTCCCGAGAACACGATCCTCAGTCACGACCTGATTGAAGGTTGCTTTGCGCGCGTCGGGCTGGTCACCGATGTGGAGTTGTTCGACGAATTCCCGGCAGGATACCTCGCCGACGCGCGGCGGCAGCACCGCTGGGTGCGCGGCGACTGGCAACTGGTCCCCTGGCTGCTGCCGAAAGTGCCAAGCGCCGCCGGCCGGCGGAAGAACCACCTGTCGTTTCTGTCCCGCTGGAAAATCATCGACAACCTGCGGCGCAGCCTGGTGGCGCCCGTGGTGTGGCTCTCGCTCCTGGCGGTCTGGCTGTTCTCACCGCCGCTGGCAGCGACGGCGACGCTCGCCGCACTGGCCGTGCTTGCGGCGCCCCTCGTTTCACAAATGCTGTCGGTGCTGGCAACCTGGCCTCGGGGGGCTGGATGGCGGCGTCATTTACGAGACAGGCTCCGCGATCTGGCCCGCACGTTCGTTCAATGCGGCTGCGTGGTGATCTTTGTGCCGTACCGTGCGTGGCTGATGCTGGATGCCATCGCCAGGACCTTATTTCGCGTGTGTGTGTCGCGCAGGCACCTGCTGGAATGGGAAACGGCCGATGCCGCCGAACGCCGGCTCAAGGCCAGCCGTTGGCAGACATTCCGTGAGATGGGCTGGGTCTCGCTGTTCTCCGCAGTGACGTTGGTCATTCTGCCCGGGGGGGCGTTTCCGGCCGCAGTGCCGTTGCTCATGGCGTGGCTGCTGTCCCCCGCCATCGGACACTGGATCAGCCGGCCACTGAAGCCCGCCGAGAGCGAGCTGAGCCCCGATGACCGGCTGTTCCTGCGGAGAACGGCCCGCCAGACATGGGCCTTCTTCGAAGAATTCGTCGTCGTCGCCGACCACTGGCTGCCGCCCGATAATTTTCAGGAGTTCCCCCGCAATAAGGTCGCCCGCCGCATTTCACCGACCAATGCCGGGTTCTACATCGTATCGGCCCTGACGGCTCGCGATTTCGGGTATTGCGGCGTGCACGATCTGGTCGAGATGCTCGAGCGCAACCTGGCGACGCTGGACCAGCTCGATCGATTTCGCGGGCACTTCTTCAACTGGTACGACACGCAGACACTGGAACCGCTGCCGCCACGCTACGTTTCCACGGCAGACAGCGGCAACATGGCCGCCTCGCTGATTGCAGCGGCAAAAGGCCTGAACGACGTCGTTCGCGCGCCGCTGCTGGGTGGACATCTTGCCGAGGGATTCCAGGACGTAATTGCCATGGTGGAAGATGCGCTCGCCCGGTTTCAGCCGCGCGGCGCCAGGTTGGGGGGCAAGGGCCTCACGGAATTCGAGGATTCGCTGGCCGCCGTCCGTCGCTGGGCCGAGGAAGTGCCTGAGGACCTCAAAGGCTGGGGACGATTCCTGGAAAGGGCCAAGACCTTGACCGAGAATCTGAACGCAAGCTTCGGGGCGTTTCAATCGGCCACTGCTTTGCGCATTCCCGAGCTGTCGCGAAAGATCAAGCTGCTGACGGTGCAGACCGCCAGCCTCGAACGCGATGCCGCCAGTCTACTTTCCTGGCTGGGTCTGGCATCGACGTTCGTGTCGGGCGCCTCAGCCGGCGGGGACCCATTCAACACATCGGCGGCCCGTTCCGCCTGGAGCGAACTCTGGGGCGAGCTCTCTTCGTCGCTGAGTCTGGAAAAGCTCTCGCGGTTCTCGGAATGGGGCGCCGCACAAGTGCAATTGATCAAGAGCTCGGCGACGTCGCAGAACGGATCCTCCGACGCCGCTGCGAAATTCGACGCGTTCGCCGCCGCGCTGGGGGCGGCCTCCAGCGGGGCCATGCGGTGCCGTCAGAGGCTCGGCCGCCTCGAGCAACTCTACATCGCGATGGCGATGCAGATGGACTTCACGCTCACGTACAACCCGCAACGACGATTGTTCTCGGTGGGTTACAACCTCGACGAATCGCGGGCGGATCGCGCCCATTACGATCTGCTGGCCTCCGAAGCTCGCGTGGCGAGCCTCGTGGCGATCGCCAAAGGCGACGTCGACCACCGGCACTGGTTTCAACTGGGTCGCACGTTGACCGAAACCGAAGGCACGACGAGCCTCTTGTCGTGGGGCGGGACGATGTTCGAGTTTCTGATGCCCACCCTCTTTGCGCGCGACTTCCAGGATTCGCTCCTCGACCAGAGCTGCCGGGCCGCCGTGAAACGGCAGATTTCTTACGGCCGCCAGGGAAACGTCCCCTGGGGCATTTCGGAATCGGCCTTCAGCACGCAGGCGGCGAATTCGGATTATCACTACCAGTCGTTCGGTGTTCCCGGATTGGGCCTCAAGCGCGGCCTGGCCCGGGACCTCGTGATTTCGCCGTACTCGACGGCCCTGGCTGCGTTGCTCGATCCCGCGGCAGCGGCGGCGAATTTCCGGGCCCTGGCAGCCGAAGGCGCGCTTGGTGAATGGGGCTTCTACGACGCGGTCGACTACACGCCCAGCCGCATGCCGCCGGGCGAGCGCCGCGTGGTCGTCTATAACTATATGGCGCATCACCACGGGATGACGTTGGCCGCTCTGTCGAACTGTCTGCTCGATCATCGCCTGCAACGCCGATTCCAGCAGCAGCCGCTGATCCGATCAACCGAGCTCCTGCTGCAGGAAAAAGTGCCGGTCTCGGTGCTGGAATTTCAGCCGCAATCCGACGAAGCCGCGTCGCCCCTGACGCTCGCGGAATCGCTCGAACCGGTCAGCCGGCGGATCACCACCGCCGACACGGCCTTGCCTCACGCACATCTGCTGTCGAACGGCCAGTACACCGTGATGCTCACCAACGCCGGCGGAGGATTCAGCCTCTGCCGGGGGATCGCCGTCTCTCGGTGGCGGTCCGACTCGACGTGCGACCCGTGGGGACAGTTCATCTATCTGCGCGACGTGGAAACGGGCCGTTTCTGGTCGGCGGGCGAGCAGCCTGTCGGGTCTCCCCCAGACAGCTACGAAGTGACCTTTTCGGTCGACAAAGCCGAGATCCGCCGGCTCGATGGAACGATCGAGACGCACCTGCAGGTGACGGTTTCGCCCGAGAACAACGCCGAAGTGCGGCAGGTGACGATCAAGAATCAGGGCCAGCGCCCGGTGACGATCGAGATCACGAGTTTCATGGAAATCGCCCTGGCCAGGCCCGCGGCCGACCTGGCGCATCCGGCATTCAGCAAACTGTTCATCGAAACCGAGTATCTGCCCGAGCATCGCGCGCTGCTGGCTCGCCGCCGGCCCCGCGAAGCAGCCGATCCGCCCCTGTGGGCTGTGCACGTGGTGGCCCTGGCAGCCTCGGCCGAGCCCGCCGTCGAATATGAAACCGACCGTGCGCGGTTTCTGGGCCGTGGACGAATTGCGACCGATCCCGCCGCATTCGATCCCGAGGAAAAACTCTCGGGCACGACGGGCGCCGTCCTCGATCCGATTTTCAGCCTGCGACATCGATTGCACGTCGGGCCCGATGAGTCGGCCGAGCTGTCGTTCATCACGGCGTTCGCCGATTCGCGTGATGAAGCACTGTCTCTGGCGGACCAGTACCACGACCCCCGCGTCGTGCAGCGCACCTTCGAGCTGGCCTGGGCCAGCAGCCAGGTCGAGTTGAATCGGCTCAAGACGTCGCCCGCCGCGGTTCAACATTACCAGCGGCTGGCGTCAGCCGCGCTGTTTCCCGATGCGGCGTGGCGCGCACCGGTGGGCGTGCTGAAATCCAACCGTCGCGGGCAGACAGCGCTGTGGCGATTCGGCATTTCGGGGGACAATCCGATCGTGCTGCTCCGGGTCTCTCAGCCGGATCATCGGGGGCTCTTGCGCGAGTTGATGCTCGCACATGAGTTCTGGCAGGCGCATGCGTTCAAGGTCGACCTGGTCGTCCTTAACGACCAGCCGGGCGGCTACTTCGATGTGTTCCACGAGCAGTTGCGAGAATTGATCCAGACGACCATTCAGCATCCGATGAATGAGGCGGGGGGCGTCTATCTGCTGCGAGGCGCACAGACTGCGCCGGAAGATCTCGCCTTGCTCCAGGCGGCGGCGGCGATCTGTCTGCGCGGCGATGCGGGCACCCTCGTGCGGCAGATCGAAACGGCCGTCGAACGCCGTTCGAAATCGGGACCACCCTCCCGCAAGTCGAGGAAGGCGGCTGCGATGCGTGCCGGGCGAGACAGTCCGGCGGCTGGCCGGAAGAAAGTCCGGCAATCGGGCACTCTCCAGAGCGGATTTTCCGAAGATGGCGGAAGCTACTTCATCCGCCTGGCGCAGGGCGCGTTGTCCCCCGCTCCCTGGTCGAATTGCGTGGCGAACGAGAATTTCGGTTTTCTGGTCACCGAATCGGGTGGGGGCTTCACCTGGGCTGAGAACAGCCGCGAGAACAAGCTGACGAGCTGGTCGAACGACCCGGTCTGCGATCCCCCGGCCGAAATCGTGTACGTCCGCGACGATGCCACCGGCCAGGTGTGGACCGCCACGCCGCTCCCGATTCGCGACGACGGGGAATACCTGATCGTTCACGGTCACGGCTATTCGACGTTCACGCATACCGCTCACGACGTCGAGACCGAACTGCTGCTGTCGATTGCGGCTCGCGATCGCGTCAAATTCGCACGCCTGATGCTGCGCAATCGCGGCCGGCAGACGCGCAGTCTGTCGGTCGTCTATTTTGCCGAGCTGGTGCTGGGTGTCTCGCGAGAACAGACGCAAATGCACGTGTGGACCGCTATCGATGAGAAGACTGG
>JACQFH010000230.1:29503-33651 GCA_016200145.1 Planctomycetia bacterium
GGGGCCGTCATGGCCCGCAATCCCTTCCAGGAGGACGTTCCGGATCAAGTTGTCTTCCTGAACATGGTCGACGGGCCCGACTCGGTGACCGGAGATCGGGCCGGTTTCGTGGGGCGCAATCGCGATTATGGCCGTCCCGCCGCGCTTGAGCACCCGCAGCTTGCCGGAACCGTGGGCGCTGGGCTCGATCCGTGCGCCGCCGTTCACAAGCAGGTGACACTCGCGCCGGGTCAGGAGCTGGAAGTGGTCTTCCTGTTCGGCCAGGGGGTTTCGTCGGAGCAGGCGGCGGAAACCATGGCGCGGTTCGCGACGCTGGCCCAGATCCGTGCAGCAATCGATGAAACGCGAGAGTTCTGGAATCGGACTCTGGCCGCCGTCGAGGTCAAAACGCCCAACGCGGCGATGAATCTGCTGGTTAATCGCTGGCTGCTGTATCAGGTGCTCAGTTGCCGCGTCTGGGGTCGATCGGCGTTCTACCAGGCCGGCGGCGCGTTCGGATTCCGCGACCAGTTGCAGGACGTCATGGCTTGTGTCTATGCGCTGCCTGCGACGGCGCGCGAGCACATTCTGCGCGCGGCGTCGCGGCAATTCGAAGAAGGAGACGTGCAGCATTGGTGGCATCCGCCTCACGGTCGCGGCGTGCGGACGCGCTTCTCCGACGACTATCTCTGGTTGGCGCTGGCGACGAGTCATTACATCACCGTCACCGGCGACCAGGCGATTCTCGACGAGCGTGTGCCGTACCTGAAAACCGCCCTGCTTGAGCCCGCCGAACACGAACGGTACGAATTGCCCGGTCAATCGCCACTCGTCGAGGACCTTTGCTCCCATTGCGTGCGGGCGATCGAACGTGCATTTCGCTATGGCCCGCATGGCCTGCCTCTGATCGGCACCGGTGACTGGAACGACGGCTTCAGCAAGGTCGGCGCCCTCGGACAGGGCGAGAGCGTCTGGCTGGCCTGGTTCCTGGCCGTGGTGCTGCGGAAGTTTGCACCGCTGGTCGAAATGCGCGGCGACCGCGACAGGGCAGTCATGTACAAGGCGAAGGCCGATGCGCTCATCGCGGCTGCCGAACAGTCGGCCTGGGACGGAGACTGGTATCTCCGCGCGTTCTTTGACGATGGCTCGCCGCTGGGCTCCGCGCGCAATGACGAATGCCGCATCGATTCGCTCGCACAATCGTGGTCGGTGATGGCCGGCGCCGATCCGGCTCGCAGCACCAGGGCCATGCAGGCGGTCGATGAGCAACTCGTTTGGGACGCCGACCGGCTTGTGCTGCTGCTCGCGCCGCCGTTCGACAAAACGTCGCTCGATCCGGGCTACATCAAGGGATATCTGCCGGGCATCCGCGAAAATGGCGGCCAGTACACACATGCCGCGGCCTGGGTTGTTCAAGCTGCGGCGCTGCAGGGCCGAGGGGCCCGTGCCGTCGAGTTATTCGATTTGCTCAATCCCGTGCTGCATGGGAACTCGGCGGAGGCCGAAGCCCGATATCGCGTCGAGCCTTACGCCGTCGCTGCCGACGTCTATGGGCATCGTCCTCACACGGGACGGGGCGGGTGGACCTGGTACACCGGCTCTGCAGCCTGGATGTATCGTGTGGCGTTCGAATCGATTCTCGGAATTTCCATTGCCGGTGACCGGATCCGGATTTCCCCCAGCATTCCGCCCGATTGGCCGGAATTCGAAGTCGTGCTGCGCCGGCCGAGAGGCACGTATCGGATCGTGGTGAATAATCCGCGCGGCGTCGAAACCGGCGTCCGTCGCGTCACGCGCGATGGCCAGCCGGTCGAGGGCCACGATGTGCCGTTCGTCGACGACGGCGATCATCTGATCGAAGTCGAGTTGGGATAGGCTTTGGTGTTTCGCGTTTTGTGTTTCGTGTTTTCGGAGTCCGCCGTCTTAACACCAAATACCAAACACTAAACACTAAGACTTTGGCCCGCTTTTTGCACCTGATCGCAGTCAGAAATACACAGAATGGAATCCGTACCGTGCGTCATGGACGATGCCAGTCTCAACTGCTTTACGAGAAGGGAGTTTCGTTCATGCCTTCGTTCGTCGAACTTCAAAAACGTCTCAAGCGCCGCAAGGATCCGCACGTTCGCCTCGGGACCGATGAAGTGTTGATCATCGACGCGCGCGCCGATATGCGTCCGGGAGATTTCGTAGAAGAAAAGCTTCGTTCAGCGCTGCGTACTGGTGCCGCCGACCTGGACCGCAATCGGACATCAAACGAAGCCGAGTAAATCCGAACCGGTCGTCTCGCGGCGAGTATTGATGAGATCATTGACCTCGAACAGGTCAATGTGGTC
Organism: Planctomycetia bacterium; assembly: GCA_016200145.1. Taxonomy (GTDB): domain Bacteria; phylum Planctomycetota; class Planctomycetia; order Planctomycetales; family Planctomycetaceae; genus JACQFH01. The sequence goes on from JACQFH010000230.1 coordinate 31,819, forward strand.
GCTGCCAAGCCATGCCGCCAGCACTCTGCACGCTCTGCATTTGGCAATCCTGCGAAAGACCACTCGCGATCGATGCGTCTCAACAGTCTGGCACGCCAAGTGCAAAGCGTGTCCCAACCCGGCGGTGAAATGCCGCCATCAACCTCGGTTCGCTTTGGCCCATTTCAGGAGTTTGACATGAATCGCAGCATGCTGGGAGGAATCGCGCTGGTCGCGGCTGTGGGACTGACTCTGCTCGTCCCCAATGAAGCCCACGCCCGCAGACGTTGTTGCAATGGAGTGTACGGCTACGGAGGACATCACGGCGGGTATTACCAGGGCACGTACACGAATCAGGGCACTTATATGAACTCAGGGACCTACGCCGCGCCAGGCAGCCCCTGCGCCGGCACACCCGCGCCGACCAATCCGGACGGCTCGATCGCACCGGAGCCCGGTAATCCTCCTGCCGCGACCAATGCGCCTCCGCCCCCGTCTGCGCCCTCCCCGGCGCCCCCGAGCACCAGCTCGAATACGAATCCGCGAGGCGCGCGCGTCATCAGAGTACGCCTCTAAGCAGCCGGGCATTGATCGCTGCGCGGTCTGTCGAGTGCAGTGCCCCGGCCGCTGAAGCGGCCGGGGCCCTTCCCGCGCAACCTTTTCTGCGCGGCTCACGGTGACAAAGCCATGCCCCTGCTCGAAGTCTCGCATCTCAAGAAATCGTACGGCGGCAAGGTCGTCGTGGATGACTTGGCCTTCAGCGTCGACCAGGGAGAGATCTTCGGCCTGCTGGGGCCGAACGGCGCAGGCAAATCGACGGCCATGATGATGATCGCCGGGTTGCACCTGCCGGATGCGGGAGAAATCCGCATCGACGGAGAGCCAGGTGGCGTCATGCCGCCGTCTCGCAAGCACGTACTGGGCCTCGTGCCCCAGGAACTGGCTATTTACCCGGACTTGTCGGGTCGCGAGAACCTGGAATTCTTCGGTGAAATCTATGGCCTGCGATCGGCCCGCCTGCAGGAGCGAGTGAATCACGTCCTCGACCAGATCGAGTTGAACGAGCACGCCGGCCGGCCGGTACGAACATTCTCGGGAGGCATGAAGCGTCGCCTGAATTTCGGCGCGGGCCTGCTGCACGAGCCGCAGCTGGTGATCCTCGACGAGCCGACGGTGGGGGTCGATCCGCAGTCGCGTTCGCACCTGTTGAAATCGGTACGGCGCCTGGCGGACAGCGGGGTCGCTGTGATCTTCGCCACGCATTACATGGAAGAGGCCCAGGAGCTGTGCGACCGCGTCGCGATCATCGATCACGGGCGAATGCTCAAATGTGGTCCGCCGCAGGAATTGCTGGATGCGGCCCACGCCAATGTCCATCTGCGGGTTCACGCCGAACCCGATCACTTGGGCGACGCCCTTCGGGGCGTCGCGGAAGTCGAAACCACCGGCGACCACGAATTTCTGGTGACGGTCAAACGCGACGGCCGGGAGCAGCCGCAGGCCTTCGACAAGCGTCTGGCCGGCGTCTTCGAGCGCCTGGCGGCGAACCGCGCGGAACTGGAATCGATCGAAACTCGGGAGCGCAATCTGGAGCAGTTGTTCCTGGACCTCACTGGCCGGAGCCTGCGCGAGTGATCCCATGAACGCCTGGCCCGTCACAAAGAAAGACCTGAAACTGCTCGTGCGGGACCGGCGCACGATTTTCGTCCTGGTGGCGCTGCCGCTGGCGTTCATCGCCATCCTGGGACTTTCGACCGGGCAACTCTTCAGCCAGCGCGAAAAATCCCGCAAGGTCCACGTCGCGGTCGTCGACGAAGACCAGAGCCCGCTGTCGGTCAAGCTCCTCGACGAAGT
>JACQFH010000231.1 GCA_016200145.1 Planctomycetia bacterium
CAGGGCCATTGCGGAATGATGGCACGCGGCGCGCTGCAGACTGTGCCGGGCGAACTTCCCGGGGGCCGTCTGCTCGAGCCAGAGCACGGCGTCAAAATCCGAGAGCGGCTGGTTCCCGTTGATATTGGGGGGGATCATGGCGCAGGCGGCAATATCGAGGTCTCCGTCCCCGTCGAAATCTCCCGCCAGGGCGCGGTGAACGCCCGGCATTGCAGCCAGATGGTGGACTGCGAACGACCCGTCCCCCTGGTTCTCGAACCACCGGATGCCGTGGTACGGCTTCAGGTAGAAGCTGTCGAACGTGTCGCCGTTGGTGTACAGCACGTCGAGGTCGCCATCGCGGTCGAGGTCGACCAGTTCGATTCCGCTCGATCCAAACGCCGGATCGCCTGCGGTGAAGATTGTCTCGCGGCGGAAGCGGTTCTGGCCCTCGTTAATAAACGCTTCGACCGTTTCATGTTCCTGACTGATGAGAGCCACGAAATCAGGCCTGCCGTCGCCGTCGAGATCCGCGACCGGGACGTGAATCGTGCCGGAACGCGGATCGACGACGTGCAGCTCGAATTGCGGAATCCCGGACGCATTCGGCTTATTTTCGAGCAGCAAGATCCTGCCGGTCTTGTGCCAGCCGAACTCAGCCACAATCAGGTCGACGTCGCCATCGCCGTCGAAGTCGGCCGGCTCGACGTCGGCCACCCGTCCGAGCCCGCTCTGGAGAACGATGGTTTCGAACGTGCCTTGCTCCGTCCGCCGCAGCCAGACGACCCGTCCCTTGTCGTGGTCGGACGGCAGATGACTTCCCAGGTCGGCGACGACCAGATCGAGCCGGCCGTCCGCATCGAGGTCGACCGGAACGGCACGCGCCGGGTTGTCGAGGCGCGCGAGGGATTCGAATGCAAATTCGTTGCGGGTCGGCAGGCCCGCGCGAATTTCTCCGGTCCTCATATCGCAGGCCAAAAGGACCGGAGGTTCACCAACAGACAGGCGATCCCAGCGCAGAGAGGCGATCTGCGATTCGTGCTGCCGCGATTGCCAGGCAATCGTCGAAGATGTCGGGCGGAACAGCACGGGAGACGGGCCCGGATCGTCGCAGGCCGGGAGGATGACAATCCGTTCGGGTGCCTGGTTGCGGAAAAACGTCACCACACGTTCGAGCGGCGGCGGATTCAGATCGGTCCGCCCGGACTTGGTGTAGAAATCGAAGCCCTTGCTGACTTCCTCGTGCCAGGCATTTTTCGGGAAACCTTCGGGAGACGGAACCGAGTGGCAATTGCCGCAGAACACCGTGACCTGAGGCCGAATGGCGTCGAGCTCGGCCTGTGCCAGCGGGGCCCCTGAAGCGCCGCTCTCTCGCGAACGCGCGGCGCTCGACTGCCAGTAAATGGCGCCGGCGGCCGCCATCACGACGAGGAACAACCCGATAACGAGGCGAATTGCAATTCTGCCACAGCGCCGCAGCGCCGATCCCAGGCCGCGATTCGAACGAATTCCAGGACGACAATTCATGACTGCCTGACTGTCGATGACCCGCGCGATGACCTGCGCCGCCGCGTCGAAAACTCGATGTTCGCAGTGCCGGCGGGGATTGTCCAGCGGACTGCGGAGTTTATCGAGGTGCAGCGGTGCGCCCTTTGCAATCCTGCTGATTGTACGAAAAACCACGGTCGAACCGCGGTTTCTGTTCGTCGGAAGTGCGGGTCTCCCCGTAGAGAAGGGGGGGAGGGCCTGCTAGAATCGACACTGATTATTCGAGACGAACCTAGAAGAGACGAGCAGGAATGACATGCTGCCGCTGATGACCTGTTGCCTGCCGGGAAATCCAGCAATCGGCGGAGGGGAACCGGAAGAATGACGAGCCTGCGCGGCGGACCGCAGTGCCGAGTCGGCGCGTTCGCTTACCTGCCCGGTATTCTGACGCTGGTCGTTGCGGCCGGTTGCGGGAACGATCCGAAGCAACCTTCCGGGTCGGCTCCCGGATCCAATGGCAGCTCTGGAACAGTGCGGGCCGACTCGGGGTCTCGCGAGTCTCTGGCTCGATTCACGGAAGTCGCCGGTGCCAGCGGCGTGAAGTTCATGTATCGCGACGGGCAGGAGGCCGGCCACTTCGCCATTCTCGAATCGCTGGGGGGCGGCGTGGCCCTCTTCGATTTTGACGGCGACGGATCGCTCGACATCTTTCTGCCGGGCGGCGGCAGGTACGGCGAGAACAAAGAAATCCTGGGCCTTCCGGGGGCCTTGTATCGCAATGCCGGCAACCGGTCGTTTCTCGACGTGACGCGCGCCGCAGGTGTCGACGAAGCCCCCTATTACAGTCACGGCGCGGCGGTCGGGGACTACAACAACGATGGGTTCCCCGACCTGCTCGTCACGGGTTACGGCGGATTGCAGTTCTATCGCAACCATGGAGACGGAACGTTCGTCGAGGCCGCGCGCAACGCGGCGCTCGACGACACGCTGTGGAGCTCGAGCGCCGCCTGGGGGGACCTGAACGGCGACGGCGTCCTTGATCTGTACGTGGCGCATTACGTCAACTGGTCTTTCGAGAATCATCCCATCTGTTCGTCCGGAAGCGACGACCAGCGCGAAGTCTGCCCTCCCAAGAGATTCGAAGGGCTGCCCGACGTGCTGTATTTTGGCGTCGGAGACGGCACATTCCGCGACGGTTCCGCCGAGGCGCGCCTGATGCCCGTCGGCAAGCCCCCCGAAGTCTCGATGTTCGACTGCGACAAAGGGCTGGGCGTCCTGCTGGGCGACATCGATCTCGACGGCGATCTCGATATTTATGTCGCCAACGACACGGTGCCGAAGTTCCTGTACCGCAATCGGGGAAACGGCGTCTTCGACGAAATCGGCGGACAGAGCGGCGCCGCCCTGTCCGAAATGGCAACTTCGGACGGCAGCATGGGCCTCGATCTTGGCGATTTCAACGGCGACGG
>JACQFH010000223.1 GCA_016200145.1 Planctomycetia bacterium
GGAAAGGGGAGCCAGCTTTGAGCCGGCGCGAGCGGCAGATTATGGACATTGTCTATGCGCGGGGGGAAGTTTCGGCCCTCGACGTGGTGGCGGCACTCGATGACCCTCCCACCAAGACGGCCGTCCGCACGCTGCTGAAAATCCTGGAAGGTAAAGGACACCTCGTCCACCGCGTCGACGGGCAGACGTATCTCTACGCCGCCTGCCGGCCGCGCGAAAACGCCGGCAAGTCGGCCCTGCGCCGCGTCCTCGACGTGTTCTTCGGCGGTTCGCTGGAACAGGCGCTGGCCGTTCATCTGGGAGACGCAGCGAACGACCTGCCCCCGGCCGAGCTCAAACGCCTGGCCGCACTCATTCAAAATGCACGCAAGAAAGGATAACCAGCCATGCTTTCCGGATTGAACCTGGACGCTGCGGCCATGGACGGCTGCCGCTTGCTCCTCTCCTCTGCGTGGAAGGGCCTGTTCCTGCTGTCGATCGCCGGCGGACTTGCCTGGTGCCTGTCGCGGCGGGCCGCGGCCGTGCGGCACATGGTCTGGACAATCGCATTGGTTGGCGCGCTGCTGGTCCCCGTCATCGAAATGATCGCCCCCATCTGGGCCGTCCCCTTTCTGCCGGCGCTCGGTACGACGAAATCAGTTGACTCAAAATCAGCGTCGCAGCCGGCTGCGGAGGCAGAGTCGCCTGCGCTGCCGGCCGTGGCCATGCTCGAAGGGAGCGCGCTCGAACAGGCCGTCGTCAGCCAGGTGCAGTCGAGCCGTGACACGATCGAATTGTCGCCGGCGCCGCCGGCGCCAGCGCACGCCGAAGCGCCCGGTGCGTTCCGCCCGGCGGTGTTCATTCCGCAGGCAATCATGGTTGTGTGGCTCGTGGGAGTTATTCTGCTGCTGATGCGAGTCGTGGCGGGGTTCCTCTCGCTGAAACGGCTCGAAAGGCGTTCGACGTCGATCGGTGACCATCCTCTGGCAGCCGAGCTCGCGCTGGTGGCGCGCGACCAGGGCATTGCCCGCCCGGTCAGGCTGATGCTGTCGACAGAGCGAGCGATCCCGATGACATGGGGCGTGCTGCGGCCGGTGCTGCTGCTTCCTGCCGACGCAGTTGTATGGCCCCTGGGGCGCCTGCGCGTCGTGCTGCTGCACGAGCTGGCGCACATCGCCCGATTCGATTACCTGACGCAGCTTCTCGGAATGCTGGCCTGCGCCTGCCACTGGCACAATCCGCTTGTCTGGTGGGGACTGCGGCAGACGAAGAGGGAACAGGAGCAGGCGTGCGACGATCGCGTGCTGAGCACAGGCGCGGCGGCCGACGCGTATGCTTTCGAATTGCTGCACGTCACCTCGCAGTATCCGCGGCCCCGGTTCACGCCGTCGGCGGCCCTGGCGATCGGCCGGTCGGCACGCATTCAGTGGCGGCTGGAATCGATCCTCGACGACTCGCGCGACCGCCGTTCCCTGTCCGCGCGATCGGCCGCTTTTCTGCTGGTGGCCGGGGCGCTGATCATTTCCGGCGTCGCTCCGCTGCAAGCCGTCTCGGCCGAGGACGAAAGCACGACACTGGCGAATCAGGCAAGCGGCACTGAACAGAAGGCCGTCTCGCGCGGCGACGCGACAGGCGCAGCCGCCGGCCAGGAAGCTGCGGCGGCCGGACCGGCTGCCGCAACCAGCGACGCGGCGGCCCAGGCGCCCGCAGCGCCGAATTCCGAGAGCCGGCTGTCGTCGATCCGCGAGAAAATCCTGAAGAGTTTCGTCAAATCGCCGAATGCAAAGCAACTCGACGAAGGGGCGATCCGCGGCATGCTGCAGGCCCTCGACGATCCGCATTCGGATTTCCTGACTCCCGAGAAACTCAAGGATCTGGAACGGACCATCGCCGGGATGTTGTCGGGCATCGGCGTGCAGGTCGCGACTGGCGAAAATCAGTTGACCGTGATCGGCGCACTCGACAATTCGCCGGCCCAGGCGGCCGGGCTGGTGAAGGGGGACGCGATTCTGTCGGTGGACGGCAAGACGGTGCGCGAACTTGGTGCGACCGCGGCGATCGAGGCCATTCGGGGTAAAGCCGGAACGGTCGTGACGCTCAAAGTCAAACGGAACGACGGCGAAGAAAAGGCTTTCGAAGTGACGCGCGGCGCGATCCGCGTGCCAGGCGTCAAAGGGCTGTGGAAGAATGCGATAGAGAGAGACCTGCCGAAACAATGGCAATACTGGCTCGATCCGGCGCAGAAGATAGGTTATCTGCAGATCCTTGAATTTGGCAATCAGACGGCGGGGGACTGCCGGGCCGTCGTCGATTCGCTGCAGGCGGGGGGCCTCAAGGGGCTGGTACTCGACCTGCGGGGCTGTCCCGGGGGACTGTTGCAGGCGGTGGTCGACACGGCCGACCTGTTCCTGCGTGAGGGGACAATTGTTTCGATCAAGGGGGAGCGAACGCCTGAAGCCGTGTACCGCGCGACCGGCAACACGTATCGCGGCGATTTCCCGCTGCTGGTGATTGTCGACGACCGGACCGCTTCCGCTGCGGAGATTTTCGCCGGCGCGCTCAAGGACAATGGCCGCGCCACGATCGTAGGCATGCGCACGTACGGCAAGGGTTCGGTGCAGTCGATTATTCCGATCGACGCTGAAGGGGCGATCCGCCTGACCACCGCGTATTTCTACCTGCCGAGCGGACGCATGATCGACAAACAGGCCGGCGCGGAAGGCTGGGGAATCGAGCCCACCGAAGGGTTTGCGGTCACGCTGTCGCCGGAACTGCAATCCCAGCGCGTCAAAGCGCGGCAGGAGTGGGAAATCTACGGCGACTCGTTGCGACGAGCACACGAAAAGGGCCCGCAGGCGATCGCCTCGGTGCTGGAAGATGTGCTGGCCGATCTGCAACTGCTGGTCGCGTACAAGTGCCTGGCAGCCCGGCTGGGACAGGCTGGGTCGTCGGAGCAGGCGGTCAAGGATTCGTTCTCGCACCGCGAGCGGCTCCTCAAAGCGCGGGCCGACGCGCAGAAGCAGATTGAGCTGATTGATAAAGAGCTGGCATCGCCGCGCGGGAAGTAGGTCCCGCCTGCCGGGCGAGACCTTGCGACCGGAGGCCGAGATCTGAATCCGAAGTCCAGCCACGGAATTGAGTGACCCTGAGCCGTGCACCACCGCGAAGAGCGGTGGTGCGACAGCGGATTCCCGTTGCGATGCAAAAAACGCCGTCGCCGTTGGCTCCGGATTAAACGAACGGCGCTTATCCGCCCCATTTTAAGCCGAGCATCAGCGCGTTGAGACCGCTGCCGATGCCCAGCAGGGCGACCGTGTCTCCCGCGGCGACGTGGCCGCGCTCGATTCCCAGCGCGGCGGTCAGGGGCAGCGCCGCAGCGCCGGTGTTTCCCAGGAACTCGACCGTCGAGAAATCGAGGGCCAGGTCGAGCTCCAGCCTTTCGTAAAGCAGCCGCCGGTGCGCGCGGCCGACCTGATGCGTAAACGTCCGCCGCACGTCGGCATTCGTCCAGCCGAACGTGCGCTTCAACTGGTCCCAGGTTGTGGCGGCCAGGTTCACTCCGGCGTGCAGCAGGGCTTCGGAATCGGTCTGCATCCGCGGGCGATCGTCGCCATGCGTCTGGGTGGCCACGCCCCCGGCACACAGTTCATGCGCCGTGGTGTCGGCCTGAAATGTGCCCCCCAGCAGCCGATGACCCGTTTTGCTGAGCTTGCGGTCGCAGAGCAGCACGGCGGCCGAGCCCGAGCCAATCGTCAGCGAAGCAAATGCCAACTTGACGTCGTTCTTCGAGAGATTCGGCGACGAGAGCAGCGAATCGATGGTCCCCTCGACAAGGTCGCGCCCCATCTCGGTCCCCACGATCAGTCCGGCGCGAATCTGCCCAAGCTCGATCATGTCGGCTACCAGAATCATTCCGTCGAGCAACCCCAGACACGCGTTGCTGATATCCAGCACGAGGGCCGAGCCGGGCAGCGACAGAGCGTGGTGCACTCCGCTGGCGGTGGCGGGCTCGAGCTGGTCGCGGCACACCGAGCCGTGCACGAGGCACCCGAGGCGCCGGCGGTCGAAGTTCGTCTTGGCCAGCAGCAGCTCGGCCGTCTGGGAGCTGATCGTGCCGGGCAGGACGCCGCCGTCCCAGAAGCGGCGCTCGCGGATGCCGGTCATCAACTCGAGCCGCCCGGCCGGCAGGGCGAAACGCTCGTAGACGGGGGTCAGGCGCGATTCGATTTCGGCCGATGTGACGACGTGCGCCGGCAGCGTGCAGGCGAAGCCTTCAACGCAAACGTGCTGGTAGCGCACAGGCAGCCGCCGTGATCAAGCCTGACTCGGGGCCGTTGCAGCCGACGCCGGGTCGAGCTGTCCCATCAGTTCGGCGATCAGGCGCAGGTCGGCGTCGCGGCGTTCATTCTGCGGATTGAGCGGCTCGCGAAACTCGAATCGGCGTGAACTGCGGATGTAGCGCAGGCCTTCCAGAACCAGGTCTCGTTGCTGCTGCGTCAATTCCAATGTCATTGGTTCGCTCATGATTGCGGGCGGCCTCTCACAGGAAAACCGAGATGCCTGATGAACCGTTCGCCATCACGACGAATCCGGCGAGCTTTATGTTACGCGGGCCACGAGCAGTTCTCAACCAAATCTTTCAAAAAATGCGGGCAGCCGGCCGGGGGAAAAATTGCACCCCTTCACTATCGAACCGGGCCCCGGAAAACCTTTGGAAACGCCGGGTTCCCTGCAGGTTCGGCAATTTCCGTGCGATTCCCGCAAGCCCCGGAAAACGAAAATAGCCCGGTTGCCGAGGGGCAACCGGGCTGGCAGCAGACCGACCTTCCGTTATTGATTCACCAACCGTAACAACCGTAGCCGTAGACCGGGTATGGCGCCGGGTAGGTCACTCCGGTCCCCACGCTGAATCCGAAGTTCGGGGAGGTAATGATCAGACCGGGGGAAGAATAGGTACGGTAGCCATACGATTGATACAGGTAAGGCCGTCCGTAAACGCGGTAGCCGCTATAGTATCGGCCGTTCGCCCAATACCCTGCGTCGGCCGTTGAAGTCATGAATCCGCCGAGAACCAATCCACCCAGAACCACCAGTGCTGTGACGATCCGTTTCATGATCTGCTCCTTGTTTAGTTTCGCGCCCCGCGGATGCGGGACGGTTGTGGCCGATTGTCGTGATTGCTGTGTTTCCCTTTGCGTCCCTTGTTGGGAAAAGGAAAAAGCAAGGTGCGTGCCAAACCTGGCACTGAGCGCGCGAGATTTACACAAGACGTTGAAGTTGAATGCTTTGCGATCGACCGGTCGCGGATTTGGAAATCCGGTGCGGATCGGCATGCTGTCGCCGGCTCGCGACAGGCGCAGTCAAAATGACGGCATTTTCTTCCTGGAAGATTTCGCTATCATTCCAAATAATATTCCGGGGGCACCGAACAAGGGTTGCGGAATTTGTGTTCGGCGGCGCCTTGATTTATTAAAAAACCGAGGGAATCCATGCTCTGGTTAATCGATCCCATGTATTTCGTTTTCCTGGCGCCGGCCCTGTTGTTGATGGCCTGGGCCCAGTGGAGGGTCAAAAGCAGCTACGCGCGGGCGATGCAGATGCCGGCCCCGCTCAGCGGGGCCGCTGCGGCCCGCTACATTCTCGATCAGGCCGGTCTCCAGGACGTGCCCATCGAACCGACGCAGGGGGAACTGTCGGACCATTACGACCCGGGCGATCGCACGGTGCATCTGAGCGCCCAGGTCTATCACAGCCGTTCAATGGCCGCGGTCGGAATCGCTGCTCACGAAGTGGGGCATGCGATTCAGCATGCGCATGGCTATTTGCCGCTGGTGATGCGGAACATCGCTGTCCCGGCGGCGCGATTTGGGCCGATCCTGTTCATCGTGCTGGTGATTCTGGGCATGCTCCTGAAGAGTGGCACGCTGATCCTGGTGGGACTTGCCGCCTATTCGTGCATCTTCATTTTCCAGCTTGTCAACTTGCCGGTCGAATTCGACGCCAGCAACCGAGCAAAGCGAGTCCTTTCGGAGCTGAATATCGTCGACGCCGAGGGCTCGGTCGCCGTGCGCGACGTGCTCAACGCCGCGGGCTGGACGTACGTCGCCGCGACTCTGCAGGCGTTTCTCACTTTGATGTATTACGCCTACGTGCTGACCGGCGGCAGCCGCAGCGACCGGGATTAAGACGGCCTACGGTTTCACCTCGAAGATCGCCTCGACCTCGACGGCGATGTTTCCGGGGAGCGAGCCCATGCCGACTGCGCTGCGGGCCCCTTTGCCCGGCTCGCCGAAGACGTCGACCATCAGGTCGCTAAAACCGTTGATGACGACGGGGTGATTCTTGAAATCGGGGGCGGCGTTGACCATCCCCAGCGTCTTCACGAGCCGCACGACGCGATCGAGCGAGCCGAGATAATTCTTGAGCGACGCCAGGATCGCCAGTCCCGTGACGCGGGCGGCCTCTTTGCCCTGCTCTTCGGTGAGATCGGCCCCGACGCGGCCGGTGATCATGGTCTTATCGACCTTGAGCGGCCCGTGCCCGGACACATAGACCAGCTCTTTCACCTGCACGCAGGGAACGTAC
>JACQFH010000224.1 GCA_016200145.1 Planctomycetia bacterium
CGGGACAGGGGAATTTTCTCCCCGTCGCCGACTTGGCGCCTGCCTCTTCTCGGGTGTCGGGCGCCTGCCGATCGAGTTCGGCGGAGGCGGGCGAATCGGGATAGTTCGATGCGTTAGTAGACACTGCGGCGCTCGCCTCGCGGTGCGATAAGACTCGTGCGGATCCCGGGCCGTCGGCCCACAGCCTATCACAACGCAGTATCGCGTACCAAGGATCACGTCGCCGGCTTCACTTCGAACCGGTGCTTGACCGGCTGGGCCAGCTTGTGGACTTCGGCCTGCTTCTCGGCGATCTGGTCCATCCGCTTCGCCAGCTCTTTGGGTTTGCGTTCGGACGCGACGTCAGCCAGCCAGTCGGGGGCGTTGAACATCACGACTCCGCGAAATCGCTGGTGGACGATCTGATTCTTGGCGTTGATTGCTCCCAGCACGCGCTGCCCCTGCTCGTAAATCGGTCCTTTGGTCAGATTGCCCAGATTGACGCCGGACGCGAGCTGCTCGGCCGAGTAGGTGGCGACTTCGATGCCGTCGATCGCCACTGCATAATTTCCCGCCGACAAGCCGGTGATTTTCAGGCCGTACCAGTTGAGGTCGGTCAATTGATTGACGTAGGGGAGCAGCGAAAGCCAGTCGGATTGCACCGGCAGCGGAATCGCATCGTCGATGCGATCGAAGGCGATTCTGTTCGATCCGCCCTCCCGATTCTCGATCCGGCAGTGCTGGGCTTTCGGGTCTTTCGGGGCGACCGAGACTTCGGCGTCGCTGACCAGCGCCGGCGCGTGGAGTCCGGTGAGGATCGTATGGGCCATCAGCAGTCCCCCGGAGGGCGCCGTATGAACCCCATCGGGGAAGGGATTTACTTTCGTGGCCTCTTCCGCTTCCAGTTTTTCAAGCACCGCACGCGTTACGGCATATTGGTCGACGAACGGGTCATTGTGCTTCGCCGCAATGCCCTTAAGCGGTTCGTAGAACTGTTTCTGTGTTTCGAAGTATATCTTGAAGCGTTCATGGACGCGGCGGTCGACGGCGTTGGGCGAGACCAGCGCCACGCGAACACCGGCTGCCTTGGCCGCCGTCAGCATGCTGTCGGTGCTCTTGGCGTACGTGCTGTTGCGGTTGGCGTCGAACGCGCCGTAGGCGCCGTCATTCATTCCGAAATTGATCGTAATCGCCGTCGGCTTCTCGGCCAGCACGTGAGTGGCGAAGCGGTTGTTGCCGCCTGCGGCCGTATCACCGCCGATGCCGGCGTTCAAGAAGAACAGGTTCCACTTCGGGAACCGGGTCGTCAGGTACAATTCGATATCGGAAGAATACTGATATTGCTCGGTGATGCTGTCGCCCAGAAACAGAACGCGGTCGCCGCTCTTGAAGAAGAAATCATCTTCCGCGCAGGCAAATCGCACTGGCAGGAACTGGAAGACCGCAATCAAAACCAGCAGCCCGGCAAATCGTTTCATGGAAGGACCCTTTTCGAAGAAACTTGTCGATCAGCGATGACCCGGAAATGTGCGTCTCCGAAGTAATCAGACAGGGCGAGAATGACCCACAGCCTATCACAGTGCAGCATCGCGCACCAACGATGTCAGCTTGCATCAGCGAGCCGCCGGGTTTATCCCGGCGGTTTCCGGGTGAACCAAAGTCCGGGAAGCCTTCGCATTCACGGCGTCACGTAAAGCGAAATTGCGATGCTGATCATTCAGATAACATCTTCTTGCGATCTAGGCCCGGATACCGCAGGGATAGACCCTGCGGCTCGCTCGTCCGAGTCCCCCATTGACGCAGTCCCGCTGCACGAATTAGAGTGCATTGATGCGTCTTTCCTCCCGACTGGCGATTGCCTGGTCCTGCCGATTCATCGCTCCGACGGTGACCGTATTGTTCCTGTGCGGGAGCCGCGTTGAAGCCGCTGAGCCTGCCGATTATCTGCGGCAGGTCAAACCGATCCTGCAACAGCGGTGTTACGCGTGTCACGGTGTTCTCAAGCAGAAGTCGGGACTACGGCTCGACACGGCGAAATCGGCGATCAAGGGGAGTGACAGTGGACCGGTCATCGTCGCGGGCAAACCCGATGAGAGCCGGCTGATTGAACTGGTCTCCAGCGGTGACGACGACCGCATGCCCCCTAAAGATCAGGGAACTGCGCTTTCGCCGGACGAAATTCAGGTCCTGCGACGGTGGATCGAGGAAGGGGCGACCGCACCTGCGGAAGAAAAGCCCCAGGCCGATCCGCGTGAGCACTGGTCGTACCGTTTGCCGCAGAAGCCGCCGCTCCCTGGCGTGCAGGACCCGCAGTGGGCCAGAAACGCCGTCGATTATTTCATCGCAGCCGAGCGCGACGCGCACGGCATTGCGCCGCGTCCTGAAGCACTCCGCGAAGTCTGGCTGCGACGGGCCTATTTCGACCTGATCGGTCTCCCTCCGACGCGCGACGAATTGCGGGCGTTTCTGGCTGATGGATCGGCCGACGTGGCAGAGCGCGTCGTCGATTCGCTTCTGGCGCGCCCCGAATACGGCCAGCGCTGGGGTCGGCATTGGATGGACGTCTGGCGTTACAGCGACTGGTACGGCAGCCGGGCGATTAATGAAATCCGCTACAGCCAGCGGCATATCTGGCGGTGGCGCGACGGGATCGTCGATTCGCTGAATCAAGACAAACCCTACGACCGGATGGTGATCGAAATGCTGGCCGGTGACGAGGTCGCTCCCACCGACCCTGAGGTGCTCGCCGCCACCGGATTCATCGGCCGCAACTGGTACAAGTTCGACCGCAACGTGTGGATGTTCGACGTCGTCGAGCACACGGCCCAGGCATTTCTGGGGCTGACGCTCAAGTGCGCCCGCTGCCACGACCACAAGTATGACCCGATTGCGCACGAAGACTACTATCGGTTCCGGGCCTTTTTCGAGCCGCACGACGTGCGCACCGACGCGCTTTCCCCCGACGCGCCGACGGAGAAAGACGCAACGCTGGGAATGGTGTTGAAAGACGGGCTGGCGCGAGTTTTCGACAAACAGGCCGAAGTGCCGACGTACGTGTTTCAACGTGGCGACAACCGCTACCCCGACGAGAAGCGGCCGATGAAACCCGGTGTTCCCGCCGCGCTGGGAAATTCGCAGCTCGATATACAGACGGTATCGCTTCCTGCCGAAGCTTGGTACCCGGCACTGAAGCCCGCGATGTGCGACAGACTCGTCGCGCAAGCCGCAGCTAACGTTGAAAAAGCGCAGGCAGACATCGACGCGGCACGTCGCACTGCGGCCGCCGCGCAGGCCAAAGTCGACGAACTGGCCGCCCGCATCGCGAAAGGGGAGCAAGCTGCGGCCGAACCAGCCGCAGCGTTCTTCGACGATTTCTCGAAGGCCCGGCCCGATGCGTGGAAGACGCTCTCCGGTCAGTGGGTTTATGAAAACGGACGGTTGATCGAAAAAGCCTCTGAAAATTTCGCCACCATCGTCTCGGCGGCGAACCATCCGCGAGACTTCAAGGCCCGCTGGAAATTCCGGCCGCTCGTCGAAGGGAAACTGCGCTCGATCGGCTTCAGCTACGACTACATCGACCAGGGCAACTCGCAGGACGTGTACACCCATGTCAATGACGCCAGCCAGGGGATCCAGGCGTTTCACCGCAAGGATGGCCAGCAGCACTATCCCGCCGCGGCGATCGTTCCCACGAAAACTCAAAAGGTCGGCGAGCTGACAACCGTCGAAATCACCGTGCGCGGGCTCGCGCTGACGATCTGGCTCAACGGAGAAAAGCAGCTCGACTACGTGCTTCCCGTGCCGCGCCGGGATGGAAAAATCGCGCTCTGGGCCCATCTGGGCACGGTCGAATTCCACGAGCTCGAAATCCGCGAACTGGTTCCGACGCTCGACGACCTGAAGCGCGAACGGCAAGCCGCTGCTGATACGGCAGCGCTTGCCGAGTGCACGATTCAGACAGCGCGGGCGGAGCTGGAATCGATCACCGCCCGAATCACCGCCGAGCGGGCGAAATTCTCGCGGCGTCCCGAAAGCGAAACGCTACCGGCCGCGATGGCGGCCAGCCGGGCCGAACGCGCGGTCGCGCTCGCCAAAGCGAACGAGGTGGTCGTGCAAAGCGAGCAGCAACTGGCCCGAGTCGTGTCGGTGGGAAAGGCTGCCGCAGCATCGACGGCAGCCGGGGCTGGAAACGTGCCGCAGCCGCCCGCCGTAGTTGAAGCCGAAAAGAAACTGACCGATGCGCGCCAGGCACAGGCCGCGGCGCTCGCGGCATTTGAAAAGCCGGATGGCAAGTACGCGCTGCTCGGTGAGCAATTTCCGGCGACCAGCACCGGACGGCGCACCGCACTTGCCCGCTGGATTGCCAATCCCGAAAATCCGCGGACGGCGCGCGTCGCAGTGAACCAGATCTGGTTGTGGCACTTCGGACAGGGCTTGGTGCCGACGGTCGACAATTTCGGACTCAACGGCCAGCCACCGACACACCCCGCGCTGCTCGACTGGCTGGCGGTCGAGCTGATGCAGAACGGCTGGCGAATGAAGCCGATCCACAAACTGATCGTGCTGTCGAGCACGTATCGCATGGCGTCGTCCGACGGGCCGGCCAATCATCCGGGGCGGCGTCTCGATCGCGACAACCGCTACTACTGGCGGATGAATTCGCGCCGGCTCGAAGCCGAGGTCGTCCGAGATTATGTGCTGGCTGCCGCCGGCGCGCTCGACACGCGCCTGGGCGGGCCCGAAATCCCCGAGGCCGATGGGCAGACGGTGCTGCGCCGCAGCCTGTATTTCCGATTGACTCCCAATGAAAAGATGAAGTTCCTCGAGCTGTTCGACGTGGCCGACCCCAACGCCTGCTACCGCCGCCGCGAGAGCGTCGTGCCGCAGCAGGCCCTGGCCCTGATGAACAGCCCGCTCGCGCTCGACCAGAGCCGCGCGCTGGCGGCTCGCCTCTCGCAGGAATGCGGTGAGCAGAACGACGAAAAATCGAACACGGCGTTCGTCATGGCCGCATTCGAGCAGGTCCTCAGCCGCGCGCCGAGCACGGCGGAAACGGGCCTCTCGCTCGAGTATCTGGCCGACGAGTCGCGGCTGGCTCTCGACGCCGGCAACACGCCGTTCCCGGCCGGGCCAAAAATGAAGCGAGCCCCGGCTGCTCAGCCCCACCTGCGGGCCCGCGAAAATCTTGTCCACGTGCTGTTCAATCACAACGAATTCGTCACGGTGAGATAAATCCGTGAAAATCCGCGAAATCTGTGGATAATCATTTTCGTCAAACCGTTTTCGTCTCTTTCGCGTCTTTCGTGGTTCCTCAACTCACGGTCTTGCGATGAACAGCTCCCAATTTCCCTGCGGACGGATTGCCCGGCGCACGTTCCTGGCAGATTGCGGCATGGGTTTCACCGGCCTCGCGCTGGGCGCCATGCTGGTCCGAGACGGTGCATTGGCACAGGAAACGTCCGGCGAAGGAACTGCACCGGACGGCCTGCCGCACCTGTTTCCTAAAGCCAAGAACGTGATCTGGTACTTCATGCTGGGGGGGACGAGCCACCTCGAGAGCTTCGACCCCAAGCCCGAGCTGACGAAGCACGCCGGCAAGACGATCGAGGAATCACCGTTCAAG
>JACQFH010000222.1 GCA_016200145.1 Planctomycetia bacterium
CACGGCTCGACCCACCCTACCTTTGCCCGAGCCTGACACTTTGCGATAGACGGACCACTACCCAACGCTCATGGTGTGACGGCGTGTTCCGCCGGAACAGCCGGAGGGACAGTTGCAGGAACAGCCAAGGCAGCCGGAACGGCAGCGGGTGCGGCCGGGGCAGCCGGAACGGCAACGGGTGCGGCCTGCGAGTCTTCACAAAATGCGACCCAGCCGCCGGCCAGGCCGCGGTAGACTCGAATCAGCGAGAGAATCGTCTCCATGTTCGCCACGGCGAGCTGGTCTTGCTGCTTGACCATCGTCCACTGGGCGTTTTGCACGCGATTGAAGTCCACCTTCCCTTCGCGATACTGGCCCAGGACGATGTTTACAGAGGTCCGGGCGGCTGCCACGCTTTCGCCCAATCGAGCGGCCTGGTTCCCGGAGTTGACGAATCCAACCAGCGCGTCTTCGACCTCTCCGTGCGCCTTCAGCACCGTTTGCTGATAGTCGGTGATCCGTGCATTCAACAGCGCCTCTTGTTTGCGGACATTGTTTTTAATTTTGTAGTAATTGAAGATCTTCCATTGCAGCACGGGCGCAATGATGCCGGTGAAGCTGGGGGACGTAAACAGTGTGCCGGACGAGTTCGACGTGTAGCCGACGAACCCCAGCAACTGCAGGCTGGGATACAGGTCGGCTTCCGCGACGCCGATTTGAGCGCACTGCGACGCCACCTGGCGCTCGGCCTTCCGCACATCGGGACGCCGCCGCAGCAACTCGGCCGGGATCCCCACGGCGAGCTGCGTGGGAGCGGTGGGAATCGGCCCGGTTCCGACCCGAGTGATGATGTCTCCCGGCGGCGAGCCGAGCAGAATGCACAAGCGATGACTCGCCTGCCGAAGTCCCGTGTCGAGCGGTGGGAGCACCGCCTCGGTTTCGGCGAGGCCGGCCTTGGCCTGCTGGACGTCGAGTTCTGTAGTGATTCCATTCTGGAACCGTTCCTGTGCCAGCTTCAGCACTTCCTGCTGGATCCGGACGTTCTCACGGGCAAATTCGATCCGCTGTTGATACCCGCGCAGTTGCACATAATTCGCGGCTACGTCCGACACGAGCAAGACCTGCACAGAGCGGCAGTCTTCCTGCGACGCTTCCAGCTCGGCCTCGGCCGATTCGATGGCGCGGCGGTTCTTGCCCCAGAACTCGATTTCCCAGGACGCCGCCAAAGGGCCAATCGCGAAGAAGTCGAACAGCGATCCCAAGCCGACGGCCGGCAGGTTCTTGCTGATTTGGGCGCGACTATAAGCTCCCACGGCACGCGCGTCGGGAAGCAGATTTCCAATCGCAACATTCCGTTCGGCCTGTACCGCCAGCAGACGATGGCCGGCCGTTCTCAGGTCGAGATTCTGCTCGACGGCAGTCTGGACGAGGCCATCCAGCGCCGGATCGTTGAATTGCGTCCACCACGCCGCAAGCGGCTGTTGATCGCCGCGGATGCGTGGATCATTCGTCGATTCCCAACTCTCGGAGACGACGGCCGGCGGCTCGGCATAATTCGGCCCGACTTTGAAGCCGTTTGCCCACCAGCGCGACAAGCTCGTGCAACCGCTCGACATGCCCGCGGCCAGCAATGTCAGCAGTAGCCCGAGGCGACCGAGACCGGTAGCGCCGCGGCGTGCTGAAGTCTTCAGCCGGGACGAATCGTCGGCCGCATTGGCTGCATCCCGTGTACCGAACATTCCGAAACTGCCGAAAAAGAGGGTTGTATCGTCTGTATCGGCTGATTCGCCTGCGGGGCGATAGAATTAAAGCCCGAGGCCGATCGGTTTTCGAGGTGAGGCGCCGCTGGATTTGCGTGTCGCTACGCGAATTGGTGTAGTGGTCCACCGAGTTTTCGTCGGCGCTTACCAAAGCGATTGTTGCAGCGTGCAAGATTGGGGCCGCTGGGACTCGAACCCAAAACCAACAGATGATGAGGCGGCTCCAGTTTCGCGAAAACCGCGAGAAAACGCGAGCCTTTGGCCTGGGCGCAGCACAGGGCGCAGCGCAGTCGCGTGACGTCGGCCGACGCTTTCTATTGTCCGCAGCAAAGAAGATGGGATAAAGTACTTGCATGGAAACTGTCATCCGTAACGTCGCTGAAATTGAGGCCCACGACCGCGAGGCGCTGGAGCACGTCTTGGGCCATGCGCTGCGTGAAAACCAGCAACTCGAGATCCGCATCGTCAACCCGCAAGGGGATCCGGAACCCGTGACAGCGCCGGTCCAGCACCCGACCAACGGCAGTCCCCCCTTGCCGGAATGGTGCAATGTTTACGACGGGCTGTCCGACGACGAAATCACCGCGCTGGAGAAAACGATTCTTCAGCGCGCCGAATTGAGCCGACCATCCGAGTAAAGCATGGACGCGGCGCTCCTTGATACGGACATTCTGAACGAGGTCCTCAAGCAAAAGAACGCCAACGTGGTTCGGCACGCCGCCGCTTACCTCGCTCAACACGGACAGTTCGCGATTTCGTCGATCACCCGATACGAGCTGCTCCGCGGACTGAAAGAGAAGAACGCCTCTTCCCAGTTGGCCCGCTTTCAGGCTTTCTGTCAGCAGACGACGATTTTTCCGGTCGCCGACGACATCCTGGACCGAGCTGTCGATCTCTGGGTTGCCGGTCGTACGCAGGGGCTCGCGCCAAAGGACGCTGACGTCATCATCGCCGCGACAGCCCTGCACCACGGTCGCGTTCTCGTCACCGGAAATCTCGCACACTTTGCCTGGATCCCCGGATTGACGATCAATAACTGGCGCAATCCGTGACAGCCGTAGGCCGCCTGGCTGGCGCTGGCCGGTGCTCACCCCAAGGCCGTGCAAGCGATCATGCGCCACTCGACGATCGTGCTCACGATGGACACCTACGGGCACCTGTTCCCGGGCCAGGAAGCCGAGACGATCTCGCGATTGCCGAAGATGATGGCCGTCCGGCAGAACGCGGCGAAAAGGGCGTAGCGGGCTGCCGGCAGATGCGGCGGCACGAACGGAAGTTCTCGCGTGGCGGCGGCCGGCGTGGTAAAATGCCGGGCGTTCGCTTAAGTCCTAATTCACGCTGACAAATCAAATCGGCGACACCACCGCGGCGGCTGAATACCTGTCATGCCGTAATAACCACTCGTGTTTTTTGGCCTTCAAGTCAAGCAAACAACTTATGCTTAGGGACTTATCGCTGGCAACACAATTGCAGCACGTCGAGGTTGGGAACTCCCGCGTAACCGAGCATGGAGTTTCGATGTTCCTGAAGGCACTTCCACACTGCTCTGTGGAGACATACGACCGCAAGAGCGGAATAACCGTGCGGTGCACCCGCTAAGGTCCGTGGTCATGACTGTCTGGAATACTGTCGTCCCGTTTGTTCTGGCCGCCGCGTTGTACGGGATCCTTGCTTATCGCACGAAGTGGTCTCGCCGGCAGTGCGTGCTGGCGACGCTGAGCGTTCTTGTTCTGACCTTTGCGGTGCTGCGACTGAGGAGTTCCGGGACAAAACCACCCCCGGATCCTGGACGCGAGACCGTGCAGCAGCCGAACTCGCTGCGCCTCGTGCGTTCAGACGCTGCTTCCGCTTCCTGCCGCAACTGTCACCCGGAGCACTACGACAGCTGGCACCGGACATTTCACCGTACCATGACCCAGGTCGCCGGTCCTGACACAGTCGTGGCGCCCTTCGACGGGGTGGTTCTTCAGAACACTCGGCTGATTGTTCCTCTGTTTCGCCGCGGAGAAGAATTCTGGACGACGATGGTTGACCCGGAATGGCAGGACGACTGGCTGAAACGAGGCATCGATCCGGCATCACACCCCAGTCCCCGGATTGTCGATAAGCGGATCGTGATGACGACCGGTTCGCACCACATGCAGGCGTACTGGGTTCAGGGCAGCAAAGGCAATCAGCTTTACAAGTTTCCGTGGATGTACGTCATCGATGATCAGCAGTGGGTCGCCGATGAAGATGCCTTTCTGCAGCCGCCGAATACGGGCCCCAAGCTCAGTCATGTCTGGAACAGGACGTGCATCAAGTGCCACGCTCAGGGAGGGCGACCGGGTTATGATGAACACCGTGACGTGTTCACCAGTGAGGTGACGGAACTGGGAATCACGTGTGCCTCCTGCCACGGTCCGGGAGACGAGCACATTGCACAGCATCAGGATTCGCGGCCGGTCGAGACCGCGGGCTCCTCTGACCAGACAGCCCCGACCATTGTGCTGCCCAGCCGCCTGTCGCACACCGAATCCTCGCAGATCTGCGGTCAGTGCCACGGCAACTATGAAACTCCGAACATGCTCAAGGAGCTTACGGACGGGTTTTCCTATCACGCCGGCGCCGACTATCAGAAGACCCATCGGATCATTCGCTTCGGAGATTCTTCCGAGTCGGCGGGCTGGATCAGGGAGCAGTTATACTGGGGCGACGGTGCCTGTCGCGTCGGAGGTGATGAGTACAACGGGCTGATCGAATCCGCCTGCCATCAGCGGGGGACCATGTCCTGCCTGTCGTGCCACTCATTGCACAGCGGGGATCCGGATAAGCTGCTGACATCCTCGATGCGGGGAAACCAGGCTTGTCTGCAGTGCCATGCGGATTATCGTGACCGGGTCAGCGAACACACACATCATCCGGCCGGTTCCGCCGGCAGCCTGTGCTACAACTGCCACATGCCGCGAACTTCCTATGCCCTGTTTACGGCAATGAGGAGTCATCGCATCGATAGTCCGAACGTGAGATCAAGTGTCGCCACGGGCCGGCCCAATGCCTGCAATCTGTGCCATCTCGATCAGACGCTCGCATGGAGTGCCGGCAGATTGTCGGAATGGTACGGCCACGAATCAGTCGAACTCACTCAGGAACAGCAGAGCCGAGCCGCCTCGCTGCTGTGGATGCTCCGGGGCAACGCCATGCAGCGTGTTCTCGCCACATGGAGCATGGCGTGGACACCGGCACGGGAGGCCTCCGGGGCGAACTGGCAGGCGCCGCTGCTGGAACTGATGCGGCAGGACCCGTATACCGCCATCCGGTATGTTGCCGAGCGATCACTGGAAAGACTTCGCGACAATCCACCTGCGGACAGCGGCCCGCCGCTGGCAGAACGCAGCGACCTGAGCAGACTCCTGTACCGTGCCGACGGCCAGCTCGACCGGGATGCAGCGGATCGACTGCGAAAGAGGCGGGACGAGTCGCCCATTATGATCTTTGAGTGAGGAGGACCACTCCGAATCGATCTCCCTTCACGACGCCGCACATTGAGCGAGCACGGCCGCATCTCACTCCGAACCGCAGAACGGCAACTCGCGCTGGAAAGTCCAGAATGCTGTGAGAAACTGCAGGGCTGGCGATGGCCGGTGCCCACCCCAAGGCCGTGCAGGCGATCATGCGGCACTCGACGATCGTGCTCACGATGGATACGTACGGGCATCGGTTGATCGAGTCACAGGTCGCTGTCGGGCCGAGCACTGGCCTTGCCAGGAGCCGGGCGGCCGAGTTACATTATGTCTGTACTTATACATTTCTGATGGCATTTTGTAACTCGTGTCGACGACCAAGCGAGATCAGATCCTGAAGCTCTTTCGGAAGACCGCCGTCCTCCGTCCGCGGGATGTCGAAGCAGCCGGCATCTCGCGCACTTACCTCAACAAACTTCACTTGCAGGGCGTTCTCGATCGCTCCGGTCGAGGGCTCTATGTTCTGGCGGATGGCGAAACCACGGAACAGCGCTCGCTGGTCGAAGCCGCGCGCCGAGTACCGCAGGGAGTCGTCTGTGTGCTTTCGGCCCTGCAGTTCCATGGACTGACGACGCAGGCGCCGTTTGAGGTCTGGCTGGCCATCGACCGGAACGCACGCAGGCCCCGGGCGGCGGCCCCGCCCCTGCGCGTCGTCAGTCTCTCAAGAACTGCGTTCGTCTACGGTGTCCAGGAGCACACTCTCGAAGGGGTCCGCGTGCGCATTTATTCCCCGGCCAAGACCGTGGCGGATTGTTTCAAATTTCGTAACAAGGTTGGGATCGACGTGGCACTTGAAGCGCTGCGCGACTGCCTGGCGCAGAAGAAGGCCACGTTCGATCAACTCTGGGAGGCAGCCAAAATCTGCCGCATGACGAACGTCATGCGGCCCTATCTTGAGGCCCTTGCTTGACAAGTCAACCGGCCCGCAATCTGACGGCGTCCGTTCGCCAGCGACTCATGAACCTGTCACGCAAGCGTGGGGAGGATTTCCAACTGATCCTGACGCGCTACGGCCTGGAGCGCCTGCTCTATCGACTCACACAGTC
>JACQFH010000225.1 GCA_016200145.1 Planctomycetia bacterium
GTTAGACCGGTTCATGTTTCTGATCGAGCTGGATTACCCGTCGGAAGACGAAGAAATAAAGATCGCCCGAACCACGACCGGAGACGACCTGCCCAGTCTCGATCACCTGTTAACCCCTGCCGACGTCATCCGACACCAGAACCTCGTGCGGCGTGTTCCGGTCCCCGACCACATTTATTCGTACGCTGCCCGGCTGGTGCGCAAGACCCGCCCCAATGGTGCAACCGCCCCGGCGTGGCTGAAGCCTCTGGTCGCCTGGGGGGCAGGTCCCCGGGCCGTGCAGAATTTGATTCTGGGGGCCAAAGCCCGGGCCGCCCTGCTGGGAAGCTACATGGTGCGCCTGGAAGACTTACAGGAAGTCGCCGCCCCCGTGCTGACGCATCGCGTGATCACGACTTTTACCGCCCAGTCGGAAGGAATCGACGCACGTAAGATCGTGCGGCGATTGATCGAAGAGACGGCGACGGAGGAATAGTCAATTGTCAGTAGGCAGTGGTCTGTTGTCCGTAGTTCAACTGACCACTGCCAACTGACTACTGCCAACTGGCCCCTGACCATGTTTCCAGACCGCCATGCCCGCAGTTTTCTGGATGCCGCCGTGTTATCGCGGCTCGCGGCGGTGCCACTCTTTGCTCGAATGCCGATGGTGGGGTCGGTGTCGGGACGGCATCCCAGCCCGTATCGCGGGTCGAGCGTCGAGTTCGCAGAGTATCGCAAGTATGTCCCCGGCGATGACCTTCGCCGGCTCGATTGGCGGGCCTATGGACGATCCGACCGATTTTACGTCAAGGAATTCGAGGCCGATACCAATCTCAGGTGCTGCCTGGTGATCGATACGAGCGGTTCAATGAACTTTGGCTCGACCGGCATTACCAAGATCGAATATGCCCGGCGACTGGGGGGGGCTCTTGGATATCTCGCGCTTTTGCAGGGAGACGCCATCGGCATTTCGTGCGTGGCCGATGGAATCGCTCGCAAAATTCCGCCGCGCCGCAATCCGGCACATCTCACCACCGTCTTCGACATTCTCGAGCAGGCCAAGCCGCAAAACGAGACGCAGCTCGCGCCGGTCCTTCACGAATTGGCTGAAACGATTCGCCAGCGGGCGCTGATCATCATCCTTTCGGACCTGTTCGTCGAACCTGAACTGTTGCGGGGCTGCTTTCAGCACCTGCGGTTCCGGAAACACGACGTGGCGGCGTTCCATCTACTTGACCCGCAGGAGCTGAGCTTTACCTTCCGCCGTCCGATGCGGTTTATCGACATGGAAGGGGGCCCGGCGGTCTTTGCCGAGCCGAACGAAATCGCCGACCGGTATCATAAAGTTCTCGAGGACTATCTCGCGCAGATCAAACAGATCATGCTCGAATCGGCCATGGACTACCACCGGGTGACGATCGACGAAGACTATGAAAAAGTGTTGATGCGCTTTCTCGTGGGCCGGACTCGCGCGAAGGGGGGCCGATGAGCTTTCTGGCCCCCATGTTGCTGGCCGGCCTCCCTCTCGTGGCCCTGCCGATCATCATTCACCTGATCAACCAGCGCCGTTTCCAGACGATTCGCTGGGGCGCCATGATGTTTCTGCTGGCGGCGAACCGGCTGTCGCGCGGCTATGCGCGGCTGCGACAATGGCTGATCATGGCCTTTCGGATGCTGGCGATCGCGGGGCTCATTTTCGCCATCGCACGGCCCTTGGCCAGCGGATGGTTGGGGCTTTCGGCAGGCGGTCGCCCCGATACGACGATCGTTTTGCTCGATCGCTCGCCCAGCATGCAGCAGACCGGCGGCAGCGGTGGGAGCACAAAACTCGAAACGGGGCGGCAGCAGTTGGTGCAGGCGCTCAAAATGCTGGGTTCGGCACGCTGGGTGCTCGTCGACAGCACGACCAATAAAGCCATCGAGATCGAGTCGCCCGACAGCCTGCTCAATTCGCCCGCCGGCGAACCGGCCAGCTCAGCCAGCGACATTCCGGCCATGCTGCAAGCGGCCCACGATTATATTCAGGCCAACAAATCGGGCCGCACCGAAATCTGGATCTGTTCCGACCTGCGCGAGAACGACTGGAACGGCGAGAGCGGTCGCTGGCAGACTCTGCGAGAGTCGTTCCTCGAGTTTCCGCAGGGGGTCCGATTCCATCTACTGGCGTATCCACAGGCGGCCCTCGAAAACGTGGCGATCCGAGTGACCGACGTCCGCCGACAGCAAACCAGCGACGCAGCAGAGCTCTTCATTTCACTCAAGCTGTCGCGGGCCCCTGTGTTGGATTCAAACAGTTCCAATTCGAAGATCTCTGTCCCCGTGCAATTCGAAATCGACGGGGCCCGTTCCGAGTTGACCATCGAGATGGACGGCGCGCAATTCGAATTGAAAGATCATCGAATTCCGCTGGAACGCAGCCACGAGCGGGGGTGGGGCCGGGTTTCGATTCCGGCCGACGCGAACATGGCCGACAACGAGTTCTGCTTCGTATTCGACCGTCCCGTGCCGCGCGTGGCGATAATTCTGGCCGACGACCCGCAGGCGGCGCGGCCGTTGGAATTGGCGGCCGCAATCAGTCCCGATCCGTCTGTGCACGATTCGGCCGAAGTCATCAGCGAAGAACAACTGGCAGCAGTCGAGTGGGAGAAACTTTCGCTGCTGTTGTGGCAGGCGCCGCTGCCGAAGGGAAGTTCTGCAAATCTAATCCAGGCGTTTGTCGAGCGCGGCGGCCAGGCGGTGTTCTTGCCCCCTGCTGCGCCCAGCGAGGGGGAATTCTTCGGTGTGGGCTGGAAGGCGTGGGTCGAAGAAGCCGAAGAGATTCCGGTCGAGAACTGGCGCGGCGATCAAGAACTGCTCGCGAACACGCAGAGCGGCGCAGCGCTGCCGGTGGGACAGTTGCAGATTCGTCGGTACGCCGGACTTTCGGGCGAGTCGTTTACGCCGCTGGCGAGCGTCCGCGGCGGCAAACCACTGCTCGTGCGGGCCACGACGGCTCATGGCGGCGCGTATTTCCTGGCGACGACTCCCGCCCCCGGCGACTCGTCGCTGGCAACGAGCGGGGTCGTACTGTATGTACTCGTCCAACGAGCGCTGGCCGCCGGCGCCGCCGTATTGGGCAATACGCGGCAACTCGTCGCGGGAGCCCCTCCCGAAAGCGACCCGGCGACCTGGCAGCGGGTCACTGGTGATGAGCGGGCGATTTCGACCGAGTTTCCGTTTCACCGGGGCGTGTATGTTTCGGGTGAGCGATTACTGGCGGTCAACCGACCTGCCGCAGAAGACCAGGCACAGGTTCTGGCCGATCATCGCCTGGGCGAGCTCTTTCGAGGCCTTGATTTTGCCCGCGTCGACGACCAGGCGGGCAGTCTCAGCTCACTCATTCAGGAAGTCTGGCGTCTGTTTCTGGCAGCGATGATCGTGGCCCTGATCGTCGAAGCCGGACTGTGTTTGCCGAAGCTGGCGCGGACGCGAGAAGCAACATTCAAAACCGAACCCGTGGGATTTCACGCACCGGGGGGCTGACGCCGCCCCGCTCGCCTTTTTCTATCTTCGATCTTCTATCCTCCATCTTCTGCCGTCCCAATGACCCTTTCCCCGATCACGTTCGTCACGACCCCCTGGACGATCGCCGTCTCATTTACGGGCGTTGTCGTTGCGGCGGGTTTCTGTTGGGCTGCCTGGCGGCGCGGCGGGTATCGAACCTCTCTGGGGATGCTCGAACTCTTGCGGCTTACGATCGTGTGCCTGTGGGCGGTGCTGTTCAATCAGCCGGAATGGGTCGAAGAGTATCGCCCCGACGAAAAGCCCTCGGTGGCCGTGCTGTGGGATTCTTCCCCCAGCATGGAGACCCGTGATTTTCTGCAAACTAGCACGAGCGGCTCGCAGCCGATGACGCGGCACAATGGCATTACGCCCCTGATTGACCCTGCCGCGTGGAAAAAACTCGAAGAACGAATGGACGTGCACATCGAACCGTTCTCTCCGCCGCAGCCAGGACGCGGCAGCGACCTGTATGAGCCGCTGGCCGATGCGCCCGAGAAATTCCGCAACCTGCGCGGCGTCGTCCTGATTTCGGACGGCGACTGGAACGAAGGCCGCCCGCCGGTCGAGGGGGCGCTGCGGCTGCGGCTCAAGGGAATACCCGTGTTCAGCGTCGCCGCCGGAAGCGACACCCGGCTCCCTGACATTGAATTGCTCAGCCTCGACGCACCGACATTCGGCGTGGCGGGCAAATCGGTTCGCATTCCGTTTACGGTCGAAAGCGCCATGCCGCGCGAGTACACCACCACGGTCACGTTGAAGACTTCCGACGGCGACGAGGTGACCAAAGAGCTGCGCATTTTGCCGATGGGGCGCACCAGCGACTGGATCCTGTGGAAGCCGAAAACGACGGGCGATTTTACGGTGTCGCTCGAAGTTCCCAAGCACGCCGACGAGACGCTGGTCGACAACAACAAGCTTTCGGCCCCGATTTCGATTCGCGAAGAGAAATTGCGGGTGCTGGTGGTCGAGTCGTATCCGCGCTGGGAATACCGGTACTTGCGCAACGCCCTGTCGCGCGATCCGGGAATCGAGCTGGCGTGCCTGTTATTTCATCCGGGGCTGACCAAGGTCGGCGGGGGCAACAAAGATTACATCAAGCAGGTTCCAGCCGGGCTGGACGAATTGTCGAAATTCGACGTCGTCTTCCTGGGCGACGTGGGTTTGGAAGAAAATCAATTGACGCTCGAACAATGCCGGCTCTTGAAGGGGCTGGTCGAACACCAGGCCAGCGGACTGGTGTTCATGCCGGGAATTCAAGGACGGCAGTTTTCACTGCTCGACACCGAACTGGGCGACCTGTGCCCGGTGGTGCTCGATGCGACGCAGCCGGGGGGCTGGGGCTCGCGCACGCCCAGCCATTTCGAGCTCACCGAGCTGGGTCGGCGCAGCCTGCTCACCAAACTGGCCGATACGCAGGACGACAACATCGAAGTCTGGGAAGGGCTGCCCGGTTTTCAGTGGCACGCGCCGGTGCTGCGCGCCAAGGCGGGGAGCGACGTGTTGTGCGTCCATAAAGATGCCGCCAACGAGTACGGCCGGGTGCCTCTGTTGGCGACGCGCACGTTTGGCGCGGGAAAAGTTCTGTTCATGGGGACCGACGGCGCCTGGCGTTGGCGCAAGGGGGTCGAAGACAGGTATCACTACCGGTTCTGGGGGCAGGTCGTGCGCTGGATGGCGTACCAGCGCAATATGGCCAAGGGAGAAACAATGCGGCTGTTCTACACACCCGACCAACCCCAGATGCGTCAGGCCGTTTCGCTGCATGCCATCGTGATGGAAAAGAGCGGCGAGCCGCTGCACGACGGTGAAGTGGCAGCCCGCATTACCGCCCCCTCCGGCAAGGGAGAGGTCGTTCGGTTCCGTTCGGCTGGAGACGAGTGGGGGGTGTTCACAGGGCGATTTACGGCACTCGAACCGGGAAAACATCATGTCCTCCTGTCATGTCGACAGACGAATGCCACTTTGGAGTCGTCGTTTTACGTTCAGGGAGTGGCAACCGAGCGCGTGGGACGGGCCGCGCGGCCCGAAGTCCTGGAAGAGATTGCCCGCGTGACGCGAGGAAAGGTGATTGGGCCCGACAAGCTGGACGAAGTGGTGCGGTCACTGGCTGAATTACCCGACCCGCCCCCCCTCGTCCGCCGCGTGCAGTTGTGGAGCCATGTGCTGGCCGGCGCTCTGATGGTTGTATTGCTGAGTGTCTTTTGGGTGGGACGAAAACTGACAGGTCTCATTTAAGAGGCAACAATCCGCCGTCGGCGTGGACTATGACAGGAGATCGGCATGAATCTCATACAGACGCAAGACCGCTTGCAGTTGCCCGTGGCGCTCAAGACCCAGTTCCACGATTTTCGTCGCCATGTCTGGTTGATCAAACTGGTCGAGGCTGCCAGCATTGCCCTGTGCGCCGCCGTCATTCCATTTCTCCTGATGTTCGGGCTCGACCGATTCTGGGATTCTCCAGTCTGGGCGCGCGGCACTCTGTTCTCGCTCGTCGTGTGCGGTTGCGCGACCGTACCATTCACGGTGCACCGCTGGGTCTGGCGCAATCGCAGTCTCGATCAGCTCGCCAAGTTGCTGCGCCGCAAGCATCCGGTTATCGGTGATCAACTTCTGGGGATCATCGAACTGGTCTCAAACGACGGCGAGCAGGAGCGCTCGCGAATGTTATGCCAGGCGGCTGTCGAACAGGTGGCCCAAGATGCCCGCAAGCGGAATTTCGGCGACGCGGTTCCCAATTCGCGGCATTGGTTCTGGACGGGGATGGCGATTATCTCTGCAGTGGCAGCGCTTGCGTTGGCTTTGGTCTTTCCAACGGCGGCTGCCAACGCCTGGGCCCGCCTCGTGGTGCCATGGAACGACACTCCCCGCTACACCTTTACCGCTGTTGACTTTTTGCCTCAGAAGCTCGTCGTCGCGCACGGCGAGCCATTCAAGGTCACGCTCAAATTGCACGAGCAAACCATTTCGCATCCGACCGAGGGGGTCGTGCAGGTTGGCCGGCAACGTTCCATCTTGGCCGCGCTTCGGGACGGGCAGTACGAGTTCGAGCTTCCCGCGCAGATCGGTGCAGGCCGGTTGCAGATTCAAATCGGCGATTTCCGGCAGACCGTGCAGATCGAGCCAAAGCTCCGCCCGGAGCTGACCTCGGTCGCGGCGGACTACACCCTTCCCGAATACCTGGGCCGGCCGGAACACGAAACGAAAGAGGTCCGCGGCGGAGTGTTGTCGCTGGTGAGTGGCTCTCGGGTCGAACTCACCGCGACCGCCGGGCGCGTTCTGTCGTCGGCCGCAGTCGACGGCGTGCCGCAGTCTCCCCGGGGCGCGACAATCACCAGCCCGCCGATCGACGTCGAGGGATCCCGTCGCGTGGAATTCCAATGGCAGGATGAATTCGGCCTGACAGGACGCGAGCCGTTCGCGCTGACGCTCACCGGCCGCGATGACGAAGCTCCCTCGCTCGTCGTCGAAGACTTGCCGCGACAGAAGGTCGTCATTGAGTCGGAAACACTCACGTTCAAGATCCGCGCCCACGACGATTTCGGAGTCAAGACCGTGGGAATCGAATGGAAGGGGGACGAAAGCGCGATGGCCAAGTCGTCCTCCGAAGGAGAGAGGCTGCTGGCTGCCGGCGGCCACGACCGCGAATTGCTGGAGCTGACCGGCACATTCTCTGCCAAGTCGTTGGGGATCGAGCCGCAGCCGGTGAACGTCCGAGTCTTCGTCGAAGACTATTTTCCCGGACGCGAGCGGGTCTATTCTCCGACGCATAAGTTCTCCGTGCTGACGGCCGAACAGCACGCGATCTGGATCACCGAACAGTTGAGCAAGTGGCATCGCCAGTCGCTTGAGATCCGCGATCGCGAAATACAGTTGTACGAAATGAACAAGCAGCTCCGCGAGTTGTCTCGGGAAGATCGCAGTCGGCCTGAAACGCAGCGTCGCATTGAAAATCAGGCAGAGGCCGAAAGGGCCAACGGGCGACGGCTGTCGAACGTGGTGCATGCGGGTGAAGAACTCGTGAAGCAGGCGATGCGGAATCCGGAAATCGGTGTCGATCATCTCGAAACGTGGGCCGAAATGCTGCAGATTCTCAAGGATATCTCGGGTAATCGCATGCCATCGGTTGCCGATCTGCTCAAACAGGCATCCCAGGCGGCTGCCGCCGACAATCAGGAATCCCAGAAGAAGCTGATGGCAGGTCAAGTTCGAGCCAGCGGCGACGCCAAAAGTTCGAAACCGTCCGATAAACCACAACGGCCGAAACCTGCCGTGCCGCAGGTCGTCGACAGCGAATCGTCGCAGCAGCCGCGAGCCAAAACAAACGGCGACGAAGAGCCTGCACCAGCCTCGCAAAGCGAATCCACATTGCGGCTCCCGGTGACCACGTTGATGGGAGGCAGTTCGGGCAAGAAGCAGCCCGCCGCGGCGACAGAAGACAAGATCGATGAAGCAATTCAGCAACAGCAAGACTTGCTCGCCGAGTTCGAGAAGATCGCGGAAGAGCTGAATCGCGTACTGGCGAACCTCGAAGGGAGTACATTGGTCAAGAGGCTCAAGGCCGCCGCGCGGTTGCAGCATAAGCTGGCACGGACGATCAGCGGCCAATTGAAAGACACGTTCGGCGTGAACGCGTCTCAGATTGGCGAAACATCTCGAAAGGCCATCGACGAAATAGCCGGCCAGGAATCGAAAGCCAGTCTCGACGTCTCGTTCATCATGGACGACATGCAGGCGTGTTTCGAAAAGCGCAAGTTCGTGATCTTCAAATCAATCCTCGACGAGATGCGGCACGAGGACGTGATCGCCAGCCTGCGGCAATTGGGAGACGACTTGCGACAGGAACACGGCATGTCGATCGCCCAGGCCGAGTTCTGGTCCGACATGCTCGATCGCTGGGCCGAAGATCTGGTTGCCGGCCCTTCCGGCTCCGGTCCCGGCCCCAGGTCAAAAGGGAGCCTGCCACCGTCGCTCGTGCTGGAAGTGCTGCAGATTCTCGAAGGCGAGGTCAATTTGCGCGAGGAAACTCGCGTGGCGGAACAGGGCCGCCCCGCGCTGGTTGCCGAAGAGTACGAGCAGCAGGCGACGAAACTCTCGGGGACGCAGGCTGAACTACGCGAACGGATCGGCAGAGTGGTCGAGCGAATTCGCGAATTGCCGGATGCCGAAGCCGTCTTCGCCAGAGAAATCCGGTTGTTGGGGATGGTGTCCGAAGTGATGACCGAGGCGACCGGAATTCTCGCCCGTCCGAATACGGGCCCTCAGGCGATTGCCGCCGAAACGGAAGCCATTGAGTTGCTCCTGCAATCGGATCGCATTAATCCCAATAGCAGTGCCGGTGGGGGGGCAAGCCCGAACGGCGGCGGTGGCGGAACAACCCGGGACTCAGCACTCTCGCTAATGGGGACGGGGGTAAATGACAAGGAAGTTCGCCAGGACCGCGGCGTTTCGCAGGCGACGGGCCAGTCCGGTTCGTCTCTGCCGCAAGAATTCCGTGCCGGTCTCGACAAATATTTCAATCGGCTTGAACGAGGACCCCAGCCGTGACCAGATGCAGGTGCAATGCAATGTGGGAAGGATGCGACGTGACCCGCTGCACGCGCTGCCGTGGGGAGGTTCCCCGTCGCGCACCGATCTTCCAGCCAAGCCATTACATGAGATGGGGCACGGCGCTGCTCCTGTCCGTGGCAGCGGCGCTTTCGGCGGGTGCTCTCGTCGCCCAACCGAAGGACCAAAAACCTGCGGACGCCAAGAACGAGTTGGAGAGCGCCGGGAAAACTAAGAACGACCAGGCCGAAATAAACGTCGATTCAAAAGCCATTCGGCAGAAGCTGCTCACCCGCACCGACCTCAAGGTCGACAAACTCCCGCTCCGAGAGGTTGTGAAGAAACTCTCGGAACAGCATGCGATTCCCATCAAACTAGATGAAAAAGGGCTGAAAAAGGCCGGCGTTTCTGCGCAGGGACCGGTCACAATCCTCATCCAGAATGTCACGTTGAGCGAGGCGCTCCAGCAGATTCTCAAGGATTTCGGGCTCCATTTCGGAGTCGTCGACGGGGCGATCCTGATTACCAACCATCGTGCTGAAACCGACAGCAAAGTAGCTGACGTGGAGGCTCTCGCCGCGGGAGTTGCAATCGAAGTCGTCCTCAACCCGGCTCAGCAACAACAGTTGATCCGTCAATATCGAATGCTCCTGAACGCCGTGCTGCACTTCACCCGCACGGTCGGCCAGGCGACGCCGAAACAAATGCAA
>JACQFH010000226.1 GCA_016200145.1 Planctomycetia bacterium
TGGCCGACCTCGTCGAACGCCATCACGACGACGGCCGCCCCGTACCTGCGGACGAGCCGTGCCTGTTCCAGAAACTTCTCTTCCCCTTCTTTCAGGCTGATCGAGTTAACGACCGGTTTGCCCGCGACGCATTTCAGTCCAGCCTCGATAACTGACCATTTGGAGCTGTCGATCATGAACGGAATGCGGGCGACGTCGGGGTCGGCGGATACCTGGTTGACGAATTTCGTCATCGCCAGCTCACCGTCGAGCAGCGCCTCGTCCATGTTGATGTCGAGGATGTTGGCGCCGCCGGCAACCTGTTCGCGTGCCACGATCCCCGCCGCTTCAAAGTCGTTCGACAGCACCAGCCTCGCAAACTTCTTCGAGCCGGTGACGTTTGTCCGCTCCCCGACCATCGTGAAATTGCTGTCGGGCCGGATCACGAGCGGCTCCTGTCCGGCGAGCCGTGTGTATTGCGGCACCTTCGGCAGAGCCCGCGGCGTAAATTCCTTGACGGCCTGCGAGATCAAATGAATATGCTCGGGAGTCGTGCCGCAGCAACCGCCGACGATATTCAGCCAACCGTTGGCAGCCCATTCGCGAAGCTGCGGAGCGAACGACTCGGGAGTTTCGGGGAAGCCCGTCGGCAGCAATGGATCGGGCAATCCGGCGTTCGGGTGGGCGCTGACAAAGATCGGCGCGACTCCGGCCAATTCCTCGATCAGCGGTCGCATCTCTTTCGGGCCGAGAGCGCAGTTGAGGCCCACGCTCAAAGCGCCGGCGTGCTGCACTGAAATCCAGAAGGATTCCGGACCGTGACCCGAAACCGAGCGACGGCTCAAGTCGGCGACGGTCATCGAGATCATCACGGGGAGGCGCACGCCGCGCTCATCGAAGGCCTGCTCGATAGCGAACAGGCAGGCCTTCATGTTCAGCGTATCGATGGCCGTTTCAGGGAACAGGATATCTGCTCCGCCGTCGATCAGTCCCAGGACCTGGGTCTTGAAGGCGCTGGCCTGTTCGACCACCTGGGGCTGCGTCAGGCATAAGAGGTCGTTACAGCCGCGCAATGCGATCTTGTGATCGGCGAATCGCGAGCCGCGGAAATCGGCTTCCTGAAATTTCTGCCGCATGATCATCGTCCCCATCGCCCCGTCGAGGATCAGAATCCGCGTGGCGAGCAGGTCGTGCAGCAGGTCGGTGGTGTTGGTTTGCGCAGAAA
Source organism: Planctomycetia bacterium (assembly GCA_016200145.1). Classification (GTDB taxonomy): domain Bacteria; phylum Planctomycetota; class Planctomycetia; order Planctomycetales; family Planctomycetaceae; genus JACQFH01. Next base: position 1,205 of record JACQFH010000226.1, read on the forward strand.
CGGACATGTCGTGGAATGGTCCTGAAACGCGGCGTCAACGGGCCCGCGAGGCGAACTGGCACTGCCTGTCGGCGGCAGCTTGACCCTCGCGACACTGCCCCCCGGAGAGAACCTCCATTGTTGTCGATTCTTCGACCTGAGTGTAGCCCAATACGGACCGTTTTCCGCCGGATTTGACACGCCCCGCGGCATTCCGGTTCAGTTTCGAATCCGCACGCGCCCCGGTTCGACGGTCACAATTGCGCCTTGAAGCAGCTCAGCGCCGTAGAGTCCTGCGACATGCAGGCAATGTGAACCCTGCTGTCGAGCCGCAATATTCACGAGGCGGACGATGCCGCCGTGTAACTGACCGCGAGCGATGACGAGTTCCCCGAAGTCCTTGTCGAGAGTGACGAGGACCCTCTGATCGGCAACGGCCTCAGCGAGGATGATCTCGTCGCCCGGATCACTTGGCCAATCTGCGACTAAAGCGACATCGTGACCTGCGGCACGCAGGTCTCCTGCAGCTCCGCCCCAGACACACGAATCGAGGAGAAACCTCACGGGGCTGAGTCTATCGTGAGCGGCTCGATTCGCTCATTTGCGACGATGCGCCGGGCATAGACCAGGCAGGCCTGAATGTCATCGGGCTCCAGCCAGGGGTACCCCGCGAGAATCGTTTCGGGAGTATCGCCGGCGCCGAGCATGCCCAGAATGTGCTCGACGGCCAGTCGACGTCCGCGAATGATCGGCTTTCCGCCGAAAATCTGCGGATTCACGCTGATTCGCTGGAGCAAGCGCGCCTCATCCATTGGTGGCAGCCTCTTTCCCAATTTGAGTTCAAATTCGACATTCTCATTTTCGCTTCTTTTCCAGTCGTTGGATAGGCGAATTTCGCTGGTCTCTGGCCGCGAAAGTCAATTCACGAATATTATCCAATGCATGACCACTCTGACCGCCGCACGCTGGCAGATGACGCTGACGCTGGCGTTTCACATTGTCTTTGCCGCGATCGGAATCGGCCTGCCGCTCTTGATGGTGATCGTCGAGGGGCTGTGGCTGCGGACAGGGGGCGGGCATTACCTGGCTCTCGCCAGAAAATGGGCCAAGGCAACCGGCGTTCTGTTCGCCGTGGGGGCCGTGTCGGGAACGGCGCTCGCATTGGAATTGGGGCTGCTCTGGCCCGAGTACATGAAACTCACCGGGGCCGTCGTCGGCCACATCTTTGGGCTCGAAGGTTACGCATTTTTCGTCGAGGCCATCTTCATTGGGCTCTATCTCTACGGATGGGAGCGCCTCGAACCCCGCACACACTGGTGGTGCGGCGTCGTCATTGCCGCCAGCGGCATGGCATCGGGCGTTCTCGTGCTGGGGGTCAACGCCTGGATGCAGCTCCCCATTGGCTTTGAACTGCTTGAGGGCAAGGTCGTCGTCACCGATCCGATTGCCATCTTCAAGCAATCGGGCTGGTTTCACATGGCGTTGCATTCGACGCTGTCATGCTATATCGCCGTGTCGTTTGCCGTCGCGGCGATCTACTCCCTGGGCTGGCTCCGCGGCCGGCGCGACGCGGCTGTCCGGGGGGCGATCAAAGTCGCCATGGCCGTCGGCGCGGCGGCAGCCGTCGTGCAGCCCTTGAGCGGCGATTTTCTCGCGAAGTTCGTGTTTCAGACGCAACCGGTGAAATTCGCGGCGATGGAAGGGCAGTTCCGAACAGAGCGCGGCGCACCGCTGCGGATCGGCGGCTGGCCCGACACCGCCTCGGGCGAGACGCGCTGGGCGATTGAGATTCCGGGGGGCTTAAGCTACCTGGCGACGCGCGATCCCTCGGCCCTCGTGCCGGGGCTCGATGGCATTCCGCAATCCGACCGGCCCAACGTCGAATTGACCCACCTGGCGTTTCAGGCGATGGTCGGAATCGGCATGCTGCTGGTCGCCGTTTCGATCTGGTTCTGGGGGGCGTGCTGGCGGCGGCGCGACGTGGCGCTGGTCTCGCGCTGGGTCTTGCGGGCGGTCACCGTGTGCGGGCCGCTGGGGTTTATCGCCCTGGAAGCCGGCTGGGTCGTGACCGAAGCGGGGCGACAGCCGTGGGTCATCAACGGCGTGATGCGCACCGCAGACACGGTTACCCCCGCGGCCGGCGTCCCGGCGATGTTCTTCGGCTTCAGCGTGCTGTACGTCGTGCTCGGGGCGACGGTCGTCGTGCTGCTGCGCCGGCTGCGTCATTCGCCGGCGGAGCGGGCCGATTGAGGGGGATCCGCTTCGCCCCGATCGACGAATCGGCCGGGGCACTTCGCTCGCGACCTATTCTGCGAGGCTGCTCAGCCACGATTTGATTCTGGCGTGGATCTGGTCGCGGATCGCTCGGAATCCGGCGAGCCGCTCTTCACGGGCGCCTTCAATCGCGGCGTGGTCGTCGAACGACCAGACAAGCCAGGTGAAAGCGCCGGGCCAGGTCGTCGGGCATTCGCGATTGGCCCGATCGCAGACGATGATCACGAACGTCGGATGCAGAGTGGCCATGTATTCGGAAACATGCTTGGATCGTTGCCGGCTCGCGTCAATTCCGAGTTCTTCGAGCACCGCGACGGTCAGCGGGTTGATCCCCTGCGGATTGGTGCCGGCGCTGTGCACATCGAACTTGTCGCCGGCCTCCAGCCGCAGCAGGGCCTCCGCCATCTGGCTGCGGGCCGAGTTGCCGGTGCACAGGAATAACACGACGGGTTTCATGGGACATCTCCCTTGCCTGCATTTCAATCAAACGAACGAAGTTCGCGCACGCAGCGCCAGGCGGCGACGCCCAGGAGTGCGCCGAGGGGCGGGGCGGCCAGGTACACCCAGAGGTGTTCGAAAGACCCGCTGACAAGCGCCGGTGCCAGCGACCGCGCCGGGTTCATCGAGGCCCCGCAGATCGGCCCGGCGAACAGCGCTTCGAGTGCAATCACGCCGCCGATCGCGATGCCCGCCATGACCCCCTTTTCTTTGTCCCCCGTCGCGACGCACAGGATGACGAACATCAGCAGGGCCGTCAGCAAAGCTTCCAGCAGAAAGCTCTGCATGGCCTCTCCCGCTGGAATTGTGGCGCCCAGCGTGGGATGCCCGGAGAACATCAACTTCAAAATCGCGCTGGCCGCCAGGGCCCCCGCGACCTGGCTCGCCAGATATGGAGCGACGAGTCGTCCGGCGAACCGGCGGGCCGCCCAGAACCCGAGTGTGACGGCGGGGTTCAAATGCGCCCCGGAGACGTCTCCCACGGCATAGATCATGGCCATCACGACGAGGCCGAACGTCAGTGCGATCCCCACGTGCGTCACCCCGCCGTGCGTGACGTCGTCGATCGTGATCGCCCCCGTTCCCGCAAAAACCAGCGAGAACGTGCCAATCGCCTCGGCCGACAGTCTTCTGATCCTGTCCTTCCCCGACATATTTTGATAATTGTGGAACTATGGAAGAAAAGCAAGCCATCCAGGCGCTGGCGGCCCTGGCGCACGAATCGCGCCTGCATGTGTTCCGGTTGCTGGTGCGGCTGGGCCAGGCGGGCGCCCCGGCGGGACGCATCGCCGGGGAACTGGGTGTCCCCGCGGCCACGATGTCGTTCCACCTCAAAGAGCTGTCTCGCGCCGGGCTGATTTCCGATCGGCGGACCGGCCGCTCGATCGTCTATTCGCTGAATATCGAGCGGATGCGCGCGCTGCTGGCGTTTCTGCTGGAAGACTGCTGCGCTGGAAATCCTGAGCTGTGCCGGCTGCCCTTGGTGGAGAGCATCCGCTTGGATCCCGGCAATACGAAAACCCGGAAGCGCCGCATCGGTCGGTAGGACCCGCCCTCGCCAAGTTCGCCCACGACGCGCAGTCTTCATCAAATCTTCACCGAGAGCGTGTCGGTCAGCCTTTCCAGGCTGACGGCAGTGTGGGGGCGAACAAGTTGTGTTGCCTCCAGCCCCAGGCGAGACGTCGAGGGTCAGGCCCAGCGGAAATGGTTTCGCAGCAAGGGTGAGGTGCGGGCCTTGGGTGCCGGGATTCGGAAAAGCGCACAGCGCTGTCAGGCTGGAAAGCCTGACCTACAGCCGTACCTTCACGTGAAATTCATACTATCGCCATCAAACGCACATTTCTGTTCGGTAGGTATAGAGCCCACTTCGGGCCGGGGGTAGACGGTCTACCATTCGGGGAAAGTTCGGAATTTTTATCGAGCGTTCACAATAATCTCACGCGGCGCGGATAATGTGAGTCGCGGGCGGGCCTCGAATCGAATACGGGCTGGCAGCCGAGAACAAACAAAATCGTGCGACCGGTCTATTTCAGTATCTGTTTCATTCTTACCTGGAGGGGGAACGATGAAGTCATCGGGACGAAGGATGCGTAAAAAGGGATTCACACTGATCGAGCTGCTCGTTGTGATCGCGATCATTGCCGTGCTGGTTTCGCTGCTGCTGCCCGCCGTGCAGCAGGCCCGTGAAGCCGCCCGAAGGTCGCAGTGCAAGAACAATCTCAAGCAGATCGGGCTGGCCATTCACAATTACGAAGGAACCTTTAAGAAATTCCCGAGTTCCGGAGAGTCGACGGACGAATCGACCAACCCAACGGTCCGGAGGTTCTTCCCGGTCTCAATGCACGTTGCGATATTGTCGTTGGTCGACCAGACGAACGTGGCGAACAACTGGAATTATAATGTGCATTACAGCGCAGCGCCGAATGCGGCTCTGTCCACAACAAACATTCCATTGTATGTATGTCCGAGCAACGGGATCACTGGCGCCGATGCGTTGGGGTATGGCTTGACCGACTATATGCCGGTGGCTTATGTCGACTTTGATGCCACTGGGTTCCGCGGAGGCGTTGTCGGCTCCTACACATCCAACGTGCAGGGGGTTGACTTCGCCGGTGGCTTGGGTTTCTGCAAGAAGGTGTCGGATATAGCGGATGGCCTGAGCAACACCATTTTTGTGATCGAAGACTCAGGGCGCCCGACGAATAACGGCGGCTCCTATAACATTGCCGCCGCTCCGGGTATCACGCTGGGCACGTTGCCGCCTCCCTTCGGCAATGGACCACAATCCTACGATTCGACACAGTTGGCCGCAGCGAAGAACCAGACGCCTTACGTAACCGGCGGATCCTTCGGGATTCCAGGGCGCTGGGCCGATCCGGACAACGGGAGTGGTGTCTCCGGGCCTCCGAATATGATCGGGCAGTTCATCAATCAGAACAAGGTGCCGATTGGGGGCCCCCCCGGAGCGATTCCTCCCGGCTGCCCCTGGAACGTGAATAACTGCGGACCGAACGACGAGCCGTTCAGCCTGCACTCTGGTGGAGTTCACTGCCTGTTGGGAGATGGCTCAGTCCGGTTTTTGGCGGACAGCACGTACTTCAACACGCTCCGCATGCTGTGCAATCCGAAAGACGGTGGCGTAATCGGCGACTTCTAAGACTTTCGAAGTTACCGCAAAGTCTACCGATGGTGATCTAAATCTGAGGCGCCAGCATTCCGACGAATGTCAGAGCTGGCGTTTCAGCTTCTTGTCTGCAGGGGCGGATTGTTCCGCTACACTATCGAACGCTCATTGGTCTCGCGTGCCCTGGTTGAAATCGGGCTCTCAATAACAATTCCACAAGAATTTCGAGGATGTCATGAATCGGGTTGTGGTTCGTGCCCGGGGGGTGTCTTTTACGCTCTGCGCCCTGATTGGTGTGCTTGGTCTGGGTTGCGGCAGCGACGAAAAAACCCCGGAGTTAATTCCCGTGATGGGGAAAGTGACGTACAACGGAAGACCCGTGGCAGGCGCCACAGTCGTATTTGTCTCAGATGCCAAACCTACGAAAAAGAAAAAAGACGATGAGCCTGCGGAAAAGCGGGTCACCGGCGAGACCGATGATGACGGCAACTACGAATTGTTTTGGGGCGAAAACCATGCGGGGGCACCGTCAGGCAAGTATGCGGTCGCCATCAGTGCGATCAAACCATTTGCCGAGGGAGAGGACACCGACAGTGAGGTCGTGCGCCCAAACAGGGTTCCCGCCAAATATGGCAATCCGAAAACTTCCGGATTGACGGCCCAGGTCAAAGACGACAGTGACAACGCCTTCAACTTTGACCTAGTGGATTAGCCAGCGCGGTTACGGTGCCCGCGGCGGCGTTCATGGGTAGAGCGAGACGACGACCGTTGAATGGTCGAGGATTTCCGGATTTCAACCCGGTCGGGCACGATGAGTTTCGCTTCTCGCGTTTTTGCATAAGAAGGGCACCGAGAGGCTTCGAAACTGACTGCCGTCGTCAAGGACGGCGACAACGTCATCGATTTCAATTTGCAGTAAGAGTCTTCTGGCGTGCGCGGCAACGACGTTCTTATCGCGGCGCGTTTATGCCGTCGCGCGCTCGGAGTGTTCCAACACGATGACACAACCGCTCGCCGGTCTACCATGAATCGCGAACTGGTTTGGGCCATTGTGCGCCTGGTCTTGGGAGCACTGCAGGTCATCGCCGCCGCGGCAGGCGTCATCCTGCTCTTCCGGACCGGGGTCAACAGCCTTTCTCTGGGCGTGGCTGCTGTTGGTGGAATCCTCACGCTGACGAGCATCCTCTTGTTTCGTCAGCGGAAGACGAAACAATGACCAGCAAACCAAATGTACTCGTGCTCTGTACCGGCAATTGATGCCGCAGTCGAATCGCCGCAGGTTTCCTGCGTCGATTCGCCGGGGAATGATTCAACGTCATTCGATTTCGACGACGTCTCCGCCCGGCGAAAGTTCGATTTCGCGGACTTTGCCCCGTTCGTCTTTGCCGATAATTTCGTAGATGCCGTTGCTCTTCCTGACCGCCTGATCGAACGTCACCCCGGGCAGTTTCTCTCTGGCGATCGTCATCAGGTTGTCGGGCACCTTGTCGATCGTCAGCAATTCCGCTTTGGGCGCCTGGCTGCAGCCGACGGCCGCCAGCAGGACGCACACAAACAGGCAACGCATTTAGAATTCTCCTACGGCTTCGCCGCCGGACCGGGTCGAGAGGGCCTGGAATGTGGCCCGGTTGATATTTTTGGAAATGAACTGCACGTGGCCGTCGGCGAAGACGAATTGCGCTCCGCCAGTGTGCTGGCTCGAGAAGTTGTTGCACTCAATGCCAGGAGCGTTTGGCGCTCCCTCCTGCGTATGGCCCAGGGTCATGCCCGACGCATGTTGCAGCTCGGGCACTGCGTACGAGCCGGCCGGCGGAAAGATCCTCGCCCCAGTCACCGAGCCGACCCATGTCGCCTCGCAACTGCTTTGCGCCCGCTCGCCGACCAGCAGCGTCGAGCTGGAGCCGTCGCCGATGTCTTTCATGGCAATCCCGCTGTTGCGGAAGAACACGCCTTCGCCATCGATCCCCGGTTCGCTGACGCCGAACACGGCGACATAGCCGGATGACGAGACTTCGCAGATCGTGGACGTCGGCTTTCCGGTGGCATCGCGCATCACGGCGGGCCACGTCGGCTTGACGGAGTCCGAAGGACAAAGATAGACGGGGCCGCGGGCGACTCGCGGCGCCGCATTGGCGGCGGCTTCGATCGGCTGGCCGAAATTGATCGTGGAGTGGAGATTCGTCTGTTCCAATTGGGGCAACAGCATCGCGCCCCAGCCCCAGCCGGGCCCCAGGTCGTTTCCAGTCGCATCGAAATTCGAGACGTAGCCCGGCGGAAACTTGAGGTAAGCGCCGTGATAGTTCTGGAGCGCCAGGCCGATCTGTTTCAGGTTGCTCTTGCACTGCGCCCGCCGCGCGGCCTCGCGCGCCTGCTGCACGGCCGGCAGAATCAACCCTGCCAGCACGCTGATGATCGCGATCACGACCAGCAACTCGATCAGCGTGAACCCACGATTGCGGCGAAAACGAGACGGTCGCATCTTGCTTGATCGTCCTTTCGAAACGAGCGATCGCCCGGAACGATAGCAGACGATCCCTGCGGCAACATGACGGCCGGATTACAGTATCGTCATCTGCGGAGCGGACTGCGGAAACCGCAGGCGAATTTGCGTGCCCTTCCCGATCTCGCTGGACGCTTCGACCGTGCCGAGATGAAGTTCGGCGATGCTTTTCACGATGGCGAGCCCGAGACCGACGCTGCCGCCGGTCGGGGTTCGCGAACGGTCGGCCCGATAAAAACGATCGAAAATATTTGGCAGGTCGTCCGCGGAAATCCCCCGGCCGGTGTCAGAGACCTCGACGTCGATGAACGAATCGTGGCGCCGGGTGCTCAGCACGATTGAGCCGCCGGCGGGCGTGTGCGCCAGGGCATTGGAAACCAGGTTCCCGATCGCGCGCTGAAACAACGGGCGATTCAGACTGGCAGGCACCGGGTCGCTCGCCTCGGTGCACAACTGCACGCCTGCTTCGTTTGCCATCGCCTCGAAGAACTCGCGGATGTTCTCGATCTCGACCGCGACATCGAATGTTTCACGGTCAATCTGTAATTTCGGGTCTTCCGCCCTGGCCAGGAACAGCAGACTGTCGATGATCCGCCCCAGACGCGAGCATTCTTCCAGGCTTGATCCGATCGCCTCCACGTATTCGTCCAGCGAGCGTCGCTTCTGCAGCGCAACGTCGAGCTCGCCGCGCAGGTTGTTGAGGGGCGTTCGCAATTCATGCGCGATGTCAGCCGAAAAGCGAGACAGGCGTTCGAACGCGTCTTCCAGGCGGTCGAGCATCTTGTTGAAAGTGCCGCCAAACCGGTGGAGCTCTGCGGGCAGTCCGGCCAGTGTGATTCGTTCATTGAGATGGCCAGGGCGGATTGTCGCCGCGGTGGCGGAAATCTGCCGGATCGGGCGCAGGCCCCGCCGGGCAATCACGTAACCGGCCAGCGCGCACGCCACCAGCGCGGCCCCCAGGGCGTACCACAGCCGTTCTTCGAAGCCGGCAATCAGTTCCTGCTGCGGAGTCCGATCGAGCGCCGCCTGGACGGCACTTCCTGCCGCGCCCCGGACAGCCATCAACCGGTACGAGTGGCCGGACGGGGCCGCTGCGTTCGAACCGCGGCCAGGCTCGCTCGCCCCCGGCGGAAACAGGGCCGACGGCAGCACGCTTCCCATGTCGGGCGATTCCACGACCGTCTGCCCCTCCCCGTCGATGAGGCGAATGAACACGACCCTGTGCTGTCTGGCCTGCCACGATTCGTTGACTTCCTGCCGGACGGCAGATTCGTCAAAGGGCTCTGTCTGCGTGATGGATTGCAGCAGGCGGACCTTGTCACCCAGTGTCCGGTCGTCTTCCAGGTCGACATTGCGCACCATTTCCCAGTACAGGTACCCGGTGGCGAGGGCGACGATCAGAAATGATGAGGCGGCGTAGAAGGCCGTCAGCCGTACGGCCAAAGACCACCGGTACGACGGGGCACATTCAGGATCGTTCTTCGACGACATACCCTTTGCCCCGCACCGTGTGAATCAATCTCTTCTCGAACGGGTCGTCTACTTTGGCCCGCAGCCGCCGAATGTGAACGTCAACGACATTGGTATCGCTATCGAAATTCACATCCCAGACCTGTTCGGAGATCAGCGTTCGAGACAGAACTTCTCCCGTGCGTCGAACCAGCAGCGACAACAGGGCGAACTCCTTGGGCGTCAGTTCGAGCCTGCTTCCCCGGCGCAGGACGCGATTGCGGTTCACGTCGATTTCCAGATCGGCGACTCGCAGCACATCCGTCTGCCGGGCCGGACCCCGCCGCAGAACCGAACGCACACGAGCCAGCAGTTCGGAAAAGGCGAACGGCTTGACCAGGTAGTCGTCGGCGCCGAGTTCCAGACCCTTGACCCGGTCTTCGATGGCGTCCTTCGCCGTCAGGAACAGAACCGGTGTTTGCGTTCCCGATTGACGCAGCGACGAAAGAACCGACCAGCCCGCGAGTCCCGGAAGCATGACATCCAGGATGATCAGATCGAATTCCACGGTCCGGGCCAGGTGCAGCCCGTCGTCACCGCGCCCGGCGACATCGACGACGAAACCGTTTTCGCCCAGTCCCCTGGCGAGGTAGGCGGAGGTCTTCGGCTCATCATCGACAATGAGAATCCGCATCCGCCGTTCCAGGACAAAGCCGCCCACGAACGTGGGGCTCGTGCGCGGGTCGATCGGGATCATTGCTGGCCGGCAGCATATCCCGCGGCAGCCCTGGGGGCAATCGGGGCCGGGCATCGCGCCGGCGGCCAGGCGGGCCCGTCACCAGCCGAAATTCGCCAGGTCGGCACGGTCGATCGCGAAGGCGTGCAGCAATACGGGGCGCTCGGCGACGAAGTCGTTGTCGACGGCCACGATCAGCAGCCGCCGGCCGTCAGGCAGGCTGGGCCCGAAGGCCAGCCCCTCGACTTTCTCGGGAAAGTCGGGGCCGGCCAGGCCCCAGCGGGGATCGAGCAGATCGAGAAACAGGCTCTTGGCGGCCGCTTTCACGCCGACGGGCACGCCCTCTGGCGGCAGCGATTCGTGGCTCGAAATGTCGGTCGCGCGGGCGAGGTCGATCTTATAGATCCGCTTCGCGACCGCTTCGGTCCCCGGCTTTCCGTCTCGTTCGAGCACCAGGAATTCGTGGTCGTTGATCGCCAGGATCTCGCTGACTCCGTTGGCCGTATTGTCGAGCACGTACAGAAACTCTCGCGTCGTCCCCAGCGTCAGGTCGAATTCGATGATCCGCGTGTTGGTGCCGGTCCGTTTGACCCCCTCGCCGGGCAGACTGTCCTGAATCAGCGGTCGCTGCATGGCTGCATAGAGCTTCGTCCGCCGCGGAATGATCGCCAGGCCTTCGAGGCCCCCGTTGGGTTGGCGGCCCGACGAATTTTGCGCGAGCTCTTCTTCGGGCTTCGAGGCGGGGTGCAGGATCGTGAATTTCGCCGGGACCTTGAGAGTTCCCACGCGGGTTCCGCCCTGCGTGAATTCGGAAACGGCCGGACCATATTCATCGGACAAGTAGATTGATCCGCGGAGTCCGACGCGAACAGCTTCGGGATCGAAGCGACGGGCGGCCGCCGGGTTCTTGCGCTTGAACGCGCTCGCCGATCCGACGAGGTTCCGACCGCGTTCATCGCGCAGCAGGGTCGTCGCCGCGATTTTCGCGGCGACCGCCGGCGTTCCGCCCGGCCGCACGTCGAGCTTCAGCGTGTGGATGCGACAGAAGTAACGCGTCGCGCCGTCGCGCGGCCCCCGGTCGGGCAGCAGCAGGTACTCGTTCTTCGATCCGGTGTACTCGATCGCCGAGATGCCCCCCAGGCGATTGTGCGGAATCCCTTCGTCCAGGACGTCGGTCAGCCCCGAAAGATCGGTCGTGTCGCCGGCGAACCGGGCCGTGCCCAGAAGCACAATGTCGGCCAGAGCCGGTGGCGGCATGCAGCAAACCGCCACGAGCAACGCCAGAAACGGGAAGATTCGCAGGCTGCGGTGGATCGGTACCATCAAGTTCTCGCCATCCAGGGGACAGAGAGCAGAAAGGTCTTTATGAAGCCCCGCCGCCAGACTGCCGACCGTTGCTCAACCCCGAGCGATGTTATTCGTATCCGGCGAAGAATTGAAGGTGCCGTCGTGAAGAACTGGAGTAGACGCGCGGCGCGCAAGGGTGAAGTGCCCCGGCCGCCAAAAAAGCGGCCGGGGCATATCGGCAACTCCGGCCTTGGCGTTCCTGTATCGGGAATTCTCGATCTCAACACAAAACCATCACAATCGACCGGTAGATTCCTGAACGTCGCCGATTGTGTGCGACCTGTGAATCTCGGGCTATTTCATTGTGCGGAGCGGGCATGATGGGTCTTCGGGGGTCAGATGCACATCGCGGCCGCAGAGCAAACACGGCAATGGCCCGTTTGACAGCAGCCTAGTTTCTGTTCCTGTTCGCCGTCGCCGGCTGCGGCAGAGAAGTCTATCGGGGCGAGCCCGCCACGGAAGATTGCTTTCCCGTGCGGGGGCGCGTGTTCTTCGACGGGAAGCCATGTACGAACGCCGTCGTCCGGCTGCACCCTCTCGACCGGCCCGCCGAAGGTCCGTTGCCCGTCAAGGTGAGCGCCAAGGCCAAGGGCCCGCAGTTCATCAGCCCGCGCGGCGACGTTGATGAAAAAGGGGAGTTCCAACTGACAACGTTCGACACGTTCGACGGCGCGCCCGAAGGGCGGTACGCGGTCACGATCTCATGGAAAGATCCGGAAGGTCGCGGGGGCGACGACAGCGACAAATATCCGGAACTGCTGCCCGCCCGCTTCCAGGACTCCAGGCTGTCGGGCTTGAGCGTTACGATCGATCCCGGTGATTCCGACGAAATCGTGCTGGCCGACTTTCAGTTGAACCCCTGACAGGCATTTCTTCGTTCACGATCATCTCCGCCTTATCTGTTTTGAAAGGACACGAATGAGGACCCGCACACGAAAATCGCGAGGTTTTACGCTGATCGAGCTGCTGGTGGTGATCGCCATTATCGCCGTGCTGGTGAGCCTCTTGCTTCCGGCCGTGCAGCAGGCGCGCGAATCGGCGCGGCGGACGCAGTGCAAGAACAACCTGAAGCAGATCGGCCTGGCGATCATGAATTACGAGAGCGGGATGAGCTGCCTGCCGACCAGCCGCTACAAGCCCGACACGTGCATCTCGTCCCCGTACAATCCAGCGAACACATCGTGCGCCATCACCGCGGCGTTCAGTTCCTGGCCGCAGACTGTGCTCCCGTATCTGGATCAGGGCGGCCTGCAGAACGCCTACAACTTCAATGTTCCCTGGTGGGACCCTCTGAACTACGGGGCGGTTCACACGCAAGTTTCGGTCTTCTATTGTCCTTCGACTCCCAGCGCGGGCAATTTGTACGACCCGGTCTGGGGTCCGGCCGGGGATGCGGCGAATTCCGTCGGACAACCGTCCTGGGCTGCTGCGGGGGATTACGGTTCGACGAATGAAATCAAGTCCGCCTTCTATACCGGCAACGGCCTGCCCGATCTCACAAAAACCAACCTGCTGCTGACCCAGGGGGTGTTGCAGAAGTCCGTGAAGGCGGTGCTCAAGGACATCACCGACGGCACGTCGAACACGATCATGGTTTGTGAGACATCGGGAAAACCGGAGGCCTGGGTGTTCTCGCGGGTCATGACGGCCTCGGGGTATGCCGCGTCCAACAGCAAAGCCAAGGCCAAGATCACCGTGTCCGGCGGAAACTACTACAACCAGGCGGGAACGGGCTGGGCCGATCCTGACGCCGGCTTCAGTCTCGACGGGACCACCCGCGCCGTCGACCCGACCGGGTTTACGATTGGCGGTCCGGTGGTGATTAACGCCACGAACGTCAGCGAGGCGTACAGCTTCCACGCCGGGGGCTGCCAGGGAGTGTTTGCCGACGGTTCCGTCCGGTTCCTGAACCAGAACATCAACTACCTGGTGTTCGGCGCCCTCTTCACGCGGGCGGGGGGCGAAGTGGTCGGAGAGTTCTGAACGCTCCGAGTTAACAATGTGAACGAAGATCGCCCTCTGTCGTCGGCAATCGTCTCGTTTTTCGATTGAAGGAGCCGCGTTTACCAACCCGAAGTGCGAGCGAGGGGGCAGTGATTCGGTCCCTCGCTTACGCGTCGGGCTACTGGGGTGGCCGCGCCCCGGGTGGGTCGAATGCCGAAGCGAGACGGTCACATCAGCGGAGGCGCTTTCGCCGGCTTCGAGCGAAGTCGCGTTCAGTCGCCGCTGGAGCGTGCAGCCGCCGCCGCGGCAGCGGCCTCGACCGCTTTATCTTTATCGGTGGTAGCC
>JACQFH010000227.1 GCA_016200145.1 Planctomycetia bacterium
ACAATTGAGATCGACCAGGAATTGAATCCCTGCAACTGCTGCACGACCAGCTCAACCTACGGGGCCGATGGGCGCCTGGCGATTCTGTATCGCGAGGAAACCAACAACGACCGCGATATGTACCTGGCGTTGTGGGACCAGCAGCAGAACAAGGTGACGAAGACGCGGGTCAGCACCACGCCATGGAAGATCGATGCCTGTCCGATGACGTATTATTCGGTGACGCGCAGCGGCGATGGTTTTGTGGCGGCCTGGCCGACGAAGGGACAGATTTATTTTGCGCGACTCGATGCCAGCGGCTCCCCGCGGTCGCCCAAAGAAATCAAGACGCCGGGATCGTGTGGCATGCGCACAGGCGTCCTGGCGATCCCCGCAACCGATGGCCGCACGCTGGTGGCCTGGAAAAAGGACAACCAGCTCGGCTGGCAGCTCTATGACGACCGCGGCCGGCCAGCAGGAGCGCCCGCTTCCGCCCGGAGCGCCGGCAACGGCGCTGCCGGCGTGCTCACGAAAGACGGCGACCTGGTCCTGTTTCGATGAAATCACACCCGTCGCCGCGGATCACTTTGCGACCCACGGCGTGCCTGCCCGATCGACCCTGATCGCGGCTTCGAGAACTAAGGGCTTCTCTCTGTCCGATTCGGTCAGAATCAAGTCTTCTTCGTCAGGGTCGACGAGTGAAAAACTCGTATCCTTTGCGAGCCGCACGGCGGACGCCTGATGAGATACGTCCGTGGCAACCGGTGAGATATTTCGCGAGACGAGTTGGATCTTCGCGGTTCCGCTCGACGCATGGCCCGGAGCGCGCTTGTCGGCTACAGCCGGCAGAGTCCGCAGAGTGGCGGCGTTCTCGGCCACCGCGAATTCAACTACGGGCCCGCCATCCGGCCCGGGCGCAACGGGCGGGAGTTCAGCGGATCGCGTCCTGTGAATTTCGTAGATCGATCGGCTGGCGGTGGGCAGGCCGCCTCCCGGGGTGGCGCCGACCGGTCTCGGCGTCGGGCCAGGTGTCGCGTCGGGAACGGAATTGCCTGGATTTCGGCCCAGCTCGATTTGCAAATACGACGGCGGTCCGTAGCCCGAGTTCACGGGGATTTGCAGGTAGCTCGCGCGGCCGGCGGGGCTGCCGACGGGAATCTGCAAATATCCGGGCTGTCCATATCCAACGCCCACCGGCATCGAGAGATACGAGGGTTGCACGAGCGAGCCGATCAGATTGGCGCCGGCGAAATTGTTGGCGCCCAACAGGCCCGGCAGACCGCTTCCACCAAATCCTCCAAAGCCCGGCCCGATGTTGTTGTAGTGCGGATAGGCGCCGTAGGACGAGGGATAGGCCCCGTACGGCGAGGGGTCGTAGTTCGAATATGGCACGTAGCCGTTGCCATAATAGGAACCGTAATTCGAGCAAAAATTGCTGTAATACGGCGAACAGTTGTTGTAGGTCGGGTAGTACGACTGCGGTGTGCAATAGGAATAGCCACTGCAATATGAGCCGCTGGAGTAAGAGCCGCAGCCTGAGCGCCAGCGCCAGCCGTGGGCCTGCGCTTTCGGAGTCGACCAGGCCATCTGACAGGCCGCGGTCATGGCAACCAGAAGGATCGATCGTTTCATCTTTCTCTCCTCGTATTTCTAAAGGCTTGACTCTGGTCTCAGTCGTTGCCGCAGGAGAATCGCCGTGTCGGTAAGTCGTCCGCCGGCCGGCGTTCAATGGCTGTGTTCGCCGCGATGGTGGTCGCTCATGTAGCGGCGATACTGCAGATCCTTTTGCAATCGGGCCCGCTCGGCGCTGTGGTCGTGCAGCGCCCCGTCTTCAATCAGTTCGGCCAGTTCCCGCGAGTAATGCTCTAACAGGTACGCATTGTTGACAAAATCCTGGTCGCGGGTGGCGCTCGCCACCTGTTTGAGCGCCGGGAACTGGCGTTCCCGAATCTGCATGACCTCCGCGGCCAGCTTATGGTCCCTGCTTTTGACGGCGAGGGCGATTTTGTCCACTCCGTCGACAAGCTGGGCGTAGGCGAGCACAACGCTCGGCGGGTTCTGGTTTCGAGTTGCACTCGCCGTTTGCAACGGGCCCTGCTCGAGCGCGATCGTCTGCTCTGCCTGGCTGCGCCGGGCGGCCGCCAGATTGTCGTAGCTCAGCTCGGCCCGCAGCATCAGGGAACTGCCGGGCGCCGCGGTCAACTTCGGAGAAACGTGGAACTTGATCAACAGCCGGCGCTCTTCGCCGCTCGTCAGGTCGCCCAGCGATTCTTCGAGCACGCCTGGTGTAAACGCCTCTTCGCGGCCGTAGACCTGCAGCACTTCGATGCCTGCGGGCAAATCCATCTTGAGGCTGACGTTCTGGGCCGAAACCGCCAGCAGCGACCCCAGCTCGCGCTCGATGGCGGTGGGAATCTGGTCGGCGTTGGCCGCGTAGGCGTAGTGCCCGCCGCCGGCCTGAGCCATCCGGGTAAGGAGCGATTCGTTGAAGTCGGTGCCCACGCCGATCGTGGTGACGCCAATCCCCCGGGCTTTGGCCCGCTGGACCAGCGAGACCAGGGCTCGGGCATCGGTGACGCCCCGGTTGGCCAGCCCGTCGGTGAGCAGAATCACGTGATGCTGGCCAGGTTCGCGCAGCCGTTTCTCGAGTTGGGCGCAGCCTTCCAGAAAACCACCGCTGATGTTCGTATCACCGGCCGCCGTCAGCTCGTCGATGCGATGGTGGAGATACTCGCGATTGACGACCGGGTGCATCGCCACCAGAACCTGCACTTCATGGTTGTAGGCGATGAGCGAAACGTAATCGGTCGGTGTGAGATTGTCGGTCAGGATGTGGCCGGCCTTGCGCACGAAGCCGATCTTCGAATCGATGTTCATCGACGCCGAACGGTCGAACACCACAGAGAGATTGAGCGGTTCGCGCCCCGCCTGCTTCAGCTCCGGCGCGTGCAGCCTGAGGCGCACCCAGAAGTTCTGTCCCGGCGCGGGGAGCACCGTATGGCTCGACTCGACGCTCCACTGGACTTCGCCGGGGGCAGGGTCCTTCGCTGCCTCTTCGCCGCGGAGATTTGCGCTCGAGATAAAGCACAACAGGAAACAACCGGCGACGGCCGACGCTCGAATCGGCGCGCCTGGGACAACACGCCTCGGATTCGCGTGCCAGATTCGCATGACGTGATCCTTTTCCACTGAAGGAAAAACCTGCGAGGTTTGACGCACCTTCTCCATCCTATGTCGCTTGCCACCGAAGTCCACGCGACCTGACGGAGTCTGAAGAGAAAGTAATCATCAGCCTGTGCGCGCTGCATCCGGCGCCAGCGCGCGAGAATAACGATTTCGAAAGGTCGAGCGAGATCGTCGTCTCCGACGGAGGTCATCGGAGCCACGATAAGGCCTCAACGATTCGAGCGAGCGCTTGGCGACTGGCGTGCAATCGCGCGATTCCCGATCCAGCCGCGTCTTTGATCTGGTCGACCCGCTGGTGGTATCCTGCGGCGGGGCAGGCAGTCTTTGCGGTCTGTGCCGCGCGGATCCTACTTTTTGCCGCACACCTTCGCGAGGGCTTTGGCGGCGTAGAGCCGCACTTCCGGGTCGGCGTCGTTGTGTGCGACGCTCGTGAGCGCGTCGATGGCTTCATCGGCATCGGGGCCGATTTTCAGGAGCGCCAGGGCGGCTTTGCTGCGGACGCTGGGAGCCGCGTCGTGCAGTGCCTCGGCCAGCGCGGGCACGACTTGCGGGTCGAGCGTCCCCACGTTGCCCAGCGCAGCGATCGCCTTCTCGCGGAGGCCGACGTCTTCCGATTTGATGGCCGTCAGCCAATGGTCCAGCGGTTTGCCCGATACCGTAAATTCTTCAGGCAGCGTCGGCCCGCAGCCGGCGCAGCACATCAGCAGGATGATGATCGAAATTCGTGGCATTTGTTTCGTCAGGTGCGCCGAGTTTATCACTCCAGTCCCTGCACCACTTCACCGCCGGCCCGTGTGCCCATGCCCCAGAACGCGCGGCGCAAGGGGCCATCGGTCGTGATGCTGGCGATGAACCGCACCGATCCATCGGCAAACAGCAGTTGCACGCCGCCGGCATGCAGGCTCGAGAAGTCGTCCAGCCCGCCGTCGCTGTCGGTCATGATGTTGATCCAGTTGTTGTGCACTTGTACGAAAACCGGGCTCGATGCCGTAGCCAGTTTCCAGGGATTGAGGGGCCCGGCCGTCACTACGGCGTTGTTCGGAGCGCCCGACCAGGTTGCATTGACGTACGCGAATGCCCGCTCGCCCACAAGCACGGTTGTGCTTGTGCCGTCGATGATATCCGAGATTCTCGTGCGGCTGTTGCGGTAAAACACGCCGTTCCCTGTCAGCGCGTCGGCTTCGCTGTCGTCGTCGCCAACCGTTGCCGCGTAACTCGCCGGGGCCGCCGCGGGGATCATCACGGTGCCCGTTGCGTCGGAAATGGAAAACGATCCGCCGGTGAGATCGCTGGGGCAGAGCATCCCCGGCAGCGTTTTCGCCAGCCACGGAAGATTGGCGGCATTTTCGATCGGCGCCTGGAAATTGATCGAGTTGTAAAGCGGCGTCTGATCGAGATGCGGCAAGAGCTGTGCGCACCAGCCCCAGCCATTGGAAGTCGCCGGATAGGCCGCACCGGCCACATAGCCCGGAGGAAATGTATTGTGTGCCGAGTGGTAGTTGTGAAGCGCCAGTCCCAACTGCTTGAGATTGTTCCGGCACTGCGTGCGGCGTGCCGCCTCGCGAGCCTGCTGTACGGCCGGCAGGAGCAGCGCGACCAGCACGGAAATGATGGCGATGACCACGAGAAGTTCGATCAGCGTGAATCCGCGACGTCTGCGCACGGTGTCTCCTGTTGTCAATTTAACCCGCTTTCAGTCGATTTGGTCCGACGCGTTTTCGAGCACGCAGCAAACCGGATGCCGAGAATCGGTTAATGCCAAATACCGCCGGCGCAAGGGGCGGCACGCCGGTTTGCACCGACTTGAAGCACGGGATCCGGCGGTTTTTCCGCCGGATCAGGTGAAAAAGTGTCCGCGATTGCCGAATTCGCATGATCCACCGTGAATTCAGAGGCAATCGCCGCGAAAACAATAGATTGACATGTCGGGATAGCCCGATATAATTGAATGAGAGGAGGAGCAGGATGGCTGTCAAAACGAAATCGGTTCGGCGTCCGAAACTGACGCCCCTGGAGGCCCTGGCTCAAGCGGCCGAATGCCTGAAGACGCTGGCGCATCCGCACAGGCTGCGGATGATTCAGATGCTGCTGCAGGGCCGGTATACGGTCGGCCAGCTCGCCGAGGCGTGCGAAATCCCCAGCCACATGGCTTCGGAACACTTGCGCCTGATGCAGCGCTGCGGTTTCCTGACCAGCGAGAAAGACGGGCGGAGGGCGTACTACCAGATCGCCGAAACCCATCTGGCGGAGATCATGGCCTGCGTCGAAGCCCGCTTTGGCGGCAGGAGCGAGTGAGTTTTTTTCGGTAAATATGTCGTCAGATCGCGATATTTATGCATTCCGAAACATCCGAAATGAAGCGAGGCACAATCATGAACATCCTCATTCCTCTGGGGCTCTTGGCGGCCTGGGTCATTCTGCAAGTCTGGATTTTGCCCCGTTTTGGGGTCAAGACCTGAATGAGCGGGGCCTGTCAGCCGAGTTCGGCTCCCCGACGTGCAGACGAAGATCGCCAGGCAAACAAAGACGACGTGTCCACGAACCGAGAATAGAACAACGACAGGAGGCCACCATGACCGTCACTTCCATGAATCCGCAGGCACTTTCAGAGCTTTGCAGCCAGGGTCGGAAGATCGACCTGATCGACGTGCGAACGCCCGTCGAATACGGAGAAGTTCACGTTGAATTCGCTCGCAATATTCCGCTCGACCAGCTTGACCCGGCCGCGGTGATGCAAGCCCAAACGGCTTCGACCGAGGAGCCGCTGTACGTCGTTTGCCGTTCCGGCGGCCGGGGCCGGCAGGCGTGCGAGAAGTTCTTTGAGGCGGGCTATACGAACGTGGTCAACATCGAAGGGGGCACGCTGGCCTGTATCGAGGCCGGCCTGCCAGTCGTTCGCGGCCGGAAGGCCATCTCCCTCGAGCGGCAGGTGCGGATCGCTGCGGGATCGCTGGTCCTGCTGGGCGCCGTGCTGGGCTGGCTGGTGCATCCTGCATTCTTCGGGTTATCGGCTTTCGTCGGTGCCGGACTGATTTTCGCCGGAATCACCGACACCTGCGGCATGGGCCTGCTGCTGGCCCGAATGCCTTGGAACCAGTGCAAACCAGACTCGACGAACTGTTGTCCCCGCTGAAAGTTTGCCGCTCCGGTATGAAAAAGGATTCGATCATGAAACTGCTCATCGTCGGAGGTGTGGCCGGGGGAGCGTCCGCAGCCGCCCGTGCACGCCGCCTGTCGGAAGACGCCGAAATCATTCTGTTTGAGCGAGGGCCGGATGTCTCGTTCGCCAACTGCGGCCTGCCGTACTACGTCGGCGGCGACATTGCCGACCGGGGGAAACTGCTCGTCACCACGCCCGAACGCCTGCGTTCACGGTTCCGGCTCGACGTGCGCACGCAGTCGTCGGTCGAGGCGATTGACCGTACTGGCAAAAAGATCCGCGCCCGCGATCTCGTCTCGGGACGCAGCTACGATGAATCGTACGACAAATTGATTCTCGCACCCGGCGCAGCACCGCTGCGACCGCCGATTCCCGGCGTCGAATTGCCGGGGATTCACACCTTGCGAAATCTGCAAGACGTGGACCGCATCAAGGAACGAGTTGATGCGGGCGTCAGGCAAGTGGTCGTCGTGGGAGCCGGGTTCATCGGTCTCGAACTGGTCGAGAATTTCGTCAAGCGCGGAATCGCAACCACGGTCGTCGAACTGCAGGGCCAGGTGCTGCCGCCGTTCGACAGGGAGATGACGACACCGATTGTCGAAACGCTGCTGGCGCAAGGCGTGACGGTGATCCTGGGGGAGTCGGCCGATGCATTCGAACCGGATCCCGATGGACTCGTCGTCCGATTGAAATCGGGCCGGCGATTGCCCGCCCAGCTCGTCATTCTGGGAGTGGGAGTGCGACCTGAAAACAGGCTGGCCGTCGAGGCGGGCCTGGAGGTCGGGCCTCGCGGCGGCATTCGCGTCAACGAGTTCCTGGAGACCAGTGACCCCGACATTTTCGCCGTTGGGGATGCCATCGAAGTCAGGGACTTCGTTTCGGGCGATCCAACCCAGGTTCCGTTGGCCGGGCCCGCCAATCGCCAGGGACGAATCGCCGCCGACAACATCTTCGGCCGGCCGATGAAGTATCGGGGCACACAGGGAACGGCCATCGTTGGCGTGTTCGATCGCACCGCGGCAATGACGGGTGCATCGGAAAAGGCCCTGCGTCGAACGAAACGGCCTTTCCGCAAGATCTACATTCATCCTGCACACCATGCCGGGTATTACCCGGGCGCCGAGCAGATGACTCTGAAACTCTTGTTCGACCCGACCACGGGACGGGTGCTGGGCGCCCAGGCGGTCGGCGGGGCGGGTGTCGACAAGCGAATCGACGTGCTGGCCGTCGCCATCCAGGCGAAAATGACGGTGTTCGATCTGGAGGAGATGGAACTGGCTTATGCACCCCAGTACGGTTCCGCAAAAGATCCGATCAACATGGCGGGTTTCGTGGCGAGCTGATTGATCCGCAACGAGCATCCGCAGGTCGACATCGAAACCGTGTTGGCGGCCCATCCTTCCGAGCGAGCCTTTCTCCTGGACGTCCGTACGCCGCAGGAATTTTCTTCCGGCCATATTCCCGGAGCCGTGAATATTCCGGTCGACGAACTGCGCACGCGTCTGGAGGAACTGCCCCGCGACCGGCAGATTGCCGCGTATTGTCAGGTCGGCCAGCGCGGCTACCTGGCGACCCGAGTCCTGGCCCAAAAAGGGTTTCCCGTGTCAAACGTCGGCGGTGGCTACAAAACTTTCAAACTTTTCAATCCAGACGCACAATGAACGGATGGATGGCAATCCGCGTCCCGACCCACTTGAATTGACGGCACGTTACAATTTCGTAATGGAAATGGTTTCTTGAAGTGTCGGATTGACGCTTCCGGTCGCGGCCCAATAGATTAGGTTGGACCGGACCTCATACGCGGATGATGCGCTGGTCAACGCTCGCTTTTGGAGTTCCCCGCGATGCCGAGAAAGATCCTGCGACGATGGTGGTTGTGGATGCTGGCGATTGCCGTCGTCGCCGTCGTTGCCGTCTGGCAGGCAAGGCCGGCCAATGAGCGCGTTGTGGCCCGCGCGGCGCCGCCGGCGACCGGTCAGGAGCCAGGGGCAGAGTCCCGCCGGGGCAGGAACCGCGTTGTCGTCGTCAAGCCGCACCCTGGGGGCATTCAGCGAACGAGCAATCAGCCGGGGTCAATCGAAGCGTTCAATTTCGCCGACCTGTATGCCAAAATTTCCGGCTACCTGCAGAAGCAGCCTGTCGATATCGGCGACAAGGTTGCGGCCGGCCAGGTGCTGGCGGAAATCGACGCTCCCGAATTCGAGCAGGAGCTGCACCACGCAGAAGCCGCGCTGGCGCAGGCCGAAGCGCAGGTCAAGCAGACCGAGGCCCGCGTCGCCACCACGCGGGCGGAAGCCGATGCCTCCCAGGCGCTCATCGCGCAATCCGAAGCCGATCTGGAAAAGGCCAAGTCGTACCTGTCATTTCGAAACATCCAATTCGACCGCGTACAGCAGTTGTTCAAGCTGAAGTCGGTCGACAAGCGGCTCGTCGACGAAAAAGAAGAGCAGCGGGACGCCGCGCAGGCGGCTGAAAACGCGGCCCGCGCCGCGATCGTCACCGCCAGGGCCCAGGCTGCGGCCGCCCAGGCGAAGATTGCACAGGCCGAGGCCGACGTGGTCGACGCCAAAGCCAAAGTGCGGATCGCCGAATCCAACATCGGCAGAGCACAGGTGTTCGTGCAATACACGCGGATCGTCTCTCCTTACGACGGGGTGGTCACGAAGCGCAGCTTTCACGTCGGAGATTTCATCCGTGCCGCAGGACAGGGGGGCGATACGCCGCTGCTGACCGTCGCCCGGACCGATCTGATGCGCGTCGTCGTGCAGGTTCCTGAAAGGGACGTGCCGTTTACCGATGCGGGCGACCTGGCCGTCGTCGAGCTCGACGCCCTTCCTGGAAAGAAATTCCATGGCAAAGTGTCGCGTGTCGCGGCATCGGAAGACCGGATCAGCAAGAGCATGCGGACGGAAATCGACCTGAAGAACGAGGGGAACGTGTTCCGCGACGGCATGTTTGGCCGGGTGACGATCTACCTCGACAAGGCCAGCCAGGGGGTGACGGTCCCTTCGTCGGCGCTGCTCCGCAGCGGAAAAGGCAAGAAGCCTTCGGTGTTTGTGGTGCGTGACGGCAAGGCACATCTCGTTGCGGTCGAACTCGGCCGCGATGACGGCATCCGTGCGGAGATCCTGTCGGGCGTCTCCAGCCAGAACGCCGTGGTCGCGCGGCCCCCTGCCGACCTGGCGGACGGCGCGTCCGTGGAAGCCGAAGAAGCGGCCGCGGCCGCGCCTGAAACGACCGGTCACGAATGAGCGGCCCCTCGGCAGCAAACTTCGTCAGAGGTGGAACTCGATGAATGGTCTGATTCGAGCGTCGCTGGCCAACCCGCGGGCGGTGACGGTTTCGGTTCTGGCGATCCTGTTCGTGGGATACTTCGCCGCCACGTCGATCCCCATCGACATCCTGCCGGTCTTCAAGTCCCCCGCCGTGCAGGTGCTGACGTTCTACGGCGGCATGCCTGCCAGCAGCATCGAAAAAGACATCACGAACCGCATGGAGCGGTGGACGGGGCAAGCCGCGGGAACGGCAAGGCAGGAATCGCGTTCGATCGTCGGCGCCAGCATCATTCGCAATTATTACCGTGACGATATCGACCCCAACGGCGCGCTCACCCAGGTGAATTCGCTGGCGTCGGCCGCGATTCCCAACCTGCCTCCGGGGACGCTGCCTCCCGTGGTCCTGCCGTTCGATCCCACCAGCACGGTTCCGGCCTGCCTTGTGGCGCTCGACAGCGGCGGAAAAGAAAACGAAGCCATCATGTACGATGTGGGCCGCTACGAGGTCCGCAACATGATCATGGCCTCGCCCGGCGCCGTCGCCCCGGTCGTCTACGGCGGCAAACTCAGGGCCGTACTGGCCTATCTCGACCGGGAACGCCTGCAAGGGCGCAACCTGTCGCCTGTCGACGTGATGCAGGCCCTCGACAACTACAACATCTTTCTGCCGACGGGGAGCGCCAAATTTGGCGACACCGATTACGCCATCGACTCGAATTCGATGTACGACCTGCCCGAAAAGATGGGCGAGATCCCGCTCAGAACCGAGCGGGGCAACGCCACGTTCCTGCGCGACGTGGCCACCCCGATGGACACGGCCTTCATTCAGACCAACGTCGTGCGAGTGAACGGCGAGCGCCAGGTCTACATTCCGGTCTATCGCCAGCTTGGCTCCAGTACGCTCGACGTCGTCAACAATCTCAAGAAATCGGTCCCCGACATGCAAAGCCGCCTGTCGCGGCCCGACGTCAAGCTGAATGTGGTGATGGACCAGTCGGTGTATGTCCGGCACTCCATCGTCAGCCTGGCGGAAGAAGGCATCCTGGGCGCTGTGCTGTGCTCGCTGGTGATCCTGCTGTTCCTGGGGGAGTGGCGGATGACCGTCATCGCCGTGATGACGATCCCCATTTCGGTGACGGCGGCCTTCATCGGGCTCAAGTACACGGGCAACACGGTGAACGTCATGACGCTGGCCGGGTTGTCGCTGGCGATCGGCCCACTCGTCGACAGCGCCATCATCTGCCTCGAGAACACGCACCGGCACCTGGGCCTGGGCGCGACGCCCAAAGAGGCCGCGTTCCTGGGGGCCAGCGAGGTCGCGATGCCCGAGCTGGTCGCCAGCCTGTGTACGCTGCTCGTGCTCTCGCCCCTGGCGATGATGCCCGGCATGGGACAGTTCCTGTTCAAACCCATGGCCATGGCTGTGGCCTTTGCCATGATCGCCGCGTACATCCTGTCGCGGTCGTTCGTCCCGGCCCGCTGCGCCGCCTGGCTGCACGCGCACGAGACGGGCCACGAGCAGCCTCATCGCCGCGGGCCCGTGGGCCGCCTGTTCGGCCGCTGGGAAGCGCTGATCGAAGCCGGCATCAGGCTGTACGTCCGCCTGCTCGACCGCGTCATGCAATTCCGCCTGGCCACCGTGGGAGTCGCCGTGGCGGCCCTGGCGACGGTCGTGATCGTGCTCGGCCCGCAACTGCGGCGCGAGTTCTTCCCCGAAGTGGACGCCGGCTCATTTGAAATCGCCGTGCGTTCGGCGACAGGCACGCGCATCGAAGTCAGCGAGCAGCGGATCGTCGAGGTCGAGAAATTCATCCGCGAGCAGATCGGGGAAGAGGACCTCACCACGCTGATCAGCGAGCTGGGCGTGACGCCCGACTGGTCGGCGGCCTACACGCAGAATTCGGGGCCGATGGACGCCATCCTGAAAGTGCAGCTTTCCGAAGAACGGAAACAGTCGGCGCAAGAATATGTGCATCAGCTGCGACGGGCGCTGGCCGACGATCCGAAATTCACGGGCCTGGAATTCGCCTTCGACGCCGGCGGCATGATTCGCGGCGCGATGAACGAGGGCAAGTCGACGCCGATCAACATCCGCATCGAGTCGAAAACGCTGACCAAAGCCCGCGACGTGGCCCGCGCCATCCAGCAGAAAGTGGTCGACGTCGACGGAGTGGTCGACTGCCGGATCATGCAGCGTCTCGACTATCCGGAGTTCATCATCGACGTCGATCGGGCCAAGGCGGCCGAATTGGGCTTCAACCAGGCCGACGTCATGAAAAACGTGGTCGCCGCGCTGAACTCGAGCATCCAGTTCAACAAAAAGAACTTCTGGATCGACCCGGTCAGCCACAACCAGTACTTCGTGGGCGTGCAGTATCCCGAAGGAGACATCAAAGACATCGAAACGCTGCTGGACGTGCCGGTGACGAGTCCCGTGCAGGGGCGGCCGGTGCCGCTGCGGACGCTCGTCCGCACTCCGCGCCGCACTGAAGTGCCCGCCGAGATCACGCACACCAACCTGGCCCCCACCATCGACCTGACGATGGGCGTTTACGAGCGCGACCTGGGGCATGTCGCCGACGAGGTGTACGCCATCGTCGGCCAGTTCGGCAAACCGCGCGCGGGGGAGCACGGCGTCTGGACGCCGTATGACCCCGGTGAATCCGAAGCCGGCGCGCCGCGCTTGATGGAAGGCAGCAAGATCGTGCTCTCCGGCGAATACACGCGGATGACAGACACGTTTTACAACCTCGGGATCGGCCTGGTCAGCGCGTCGGTTCTGATCTACTTCCTGATGGTGGCCCTGTTCCGGTCGTATGTGACGCCCCTGGTGATCATGTCGGCGGTGCCGATCGGAGTGACCGGCGTCGTGCTGGTGCTGTACGTCACGGGAACGGCCATCAATGTGCAATCGCTGCTGGGGGTGATCTTCATGGTCGGCATCGTCGTTTCGAACACGGTGCTGCTGACCGACTTCACGCAGCATATCCGCGAGCACGAACGTCTTTCGCCGACTGAGGCGGTCCGCAAGGCGGCGGGAATCCGCGTGAAACCGATCGTGATGACGGCCCTGGCTGCATTCTTCGCCCTGGTCCCCATGGCCCTGTCGCTGGAGCGGGGAAGCGAAGCCAACGCGCCGCTCGGCCGGGCCGTAATCGGCGGACTGCTGGCGGGCCTCGTGACGACCCTGTTTGTCGTCCCGGCCCTCTATTCCCTCGTGATCCGCGACTCCGTCCCGCACAGCGAACCGGCCCACGCGTAGCACATGTACTGTTCGGACTCGTTTAACCGCGACTCGGAGAGGAGCGCGTATCGCAGACTCTGTGCTCTTAATTGGGCGACAGGTATCTGCCAGCCAGGAGGTTCCTGAAACCAAGTCTGCGGGGCACGTCGGCAGCCGTCGATACGCGCTCCCCTGGCGGGTCGCGGTTAAACGATTCGATCCAGGCCCCTGCCGGTTATTCCACCCACCGGAGACCACGCCATGTCGCAGGCCATATTGCTACTTGT
Source organism: Planctomycetia bacterium (assembly GCA_016200145.1). GTDB lineage: Bacteria > Planctomycetota > Planctomycetia > Planctomycetales > Planctomycetaceae > JACQFH01. The sequence goes on from JACQFH010000227.1 coordinate 13,111, forward strand.
CTTTGGCGTCGCCGTCGGCCTGTTGAGCGGCCTGTTGGGGATCGGCGGAGGGATCGTCCTCGTCCCGGGATTGATCCTGCTGTTCGGGTTCACCCAGCCCCAGGCCCAGGGGACCAGCCTGGCGGTGCTGATTCCTCCCATCGGGATCTTCGCGGCGCTGGTCTACTACCAGCACGGCTACGTGCGCCTGCCGGTGGTGGGCTGGCTGGCCCTGGGTTTTGCGATCGGCGCTTTTTTCGGAGCGCACCTCGTGGAGCACCTGCCCCTGTGGGTGCTGCGATTCCTCTTCGGAACGCTGCTGCTGTACCTCGGTTTCGTGTTCGTCCTCAATCCCGCCGGCGTCCCGCGCAGCGCCGCCCTTCCCGCCGGCCTGACGGTAGTAACCGTCACCGTATTCACCATCCTCCGCCGCCGCCGACCTCCGCCCACCCAACCCTGGGAGCCTCCCAGCGACCGCCTGGAATATCACATCTGACCCCACAAAGCTACCGCTTGGCTTTATTGCGCTTTCTCTTCGGCGGCGCAATCGGGCGCTTTAAGAACGCGATCGCACCACCGCCGCCTTTTTCAAATACCGTGACAAGTTCCCACCCGTTCCCTCCAGCCGCACCGAGGATGGCAGCGACCTGCTCAACGGTCGGCGCGACTCGAGTGCTGTACTCCCAATTCGCAGACATGCTCGTGCTCCCCTTGAATTAATTGATGCAGGACATCGCCGTGACGGGCCTATGCCATCGTCACGCGCTGGCGCCTGCCCATAACATCCTCGCAAGTATGATGGCACTGGCTCGCCCCGTCAAAACGGGGATTATGCACAGGTGCGCCCCTCGCCCCCCGGCCCCCCCGCGACTGGTGTCACGCTGACCATCCAGCGGACCGGAACCGACCCGCGATCGTCATCGAGGGGACATGGATTCCGTCAAGGCTGCGAGAAAACAACGATGGATCCCGCCACCGGCTAACTCCGAGACGCCCGCCACGCCCTGCCTGTCATCAGGGCGTGTCACCCGATCACTACTTCGAAGCCGTGCTGGCCGGCTTGGTCTCCGCGGGCGCGGTGCGGACCAGGCCCATCACGGCCCAGGCACTCCCGGCGTGGGTGATGGGTTCGAACTTTGTGGCCACCTTGCCATTCCCCATGATCGCTCGTGACGTCATCGCCCACGCGCCATCCTCGCGCTGGGATTTCTCAAGAAAGGATTGCGCTCTTCGAATGACCGCATCGTCCTTCGCTGCTCCCGCCTCGGCCAGTGCGTAGAGTGTTTGCCCGGTCGCGTAAGCGTCACTCTTCGCCAGCTTGAGCTGGCTCCAGCCACCGTCTTCGTTCTGGGCGCTGCGCAGTTGCTGCTCCAGCGGTTTCCATTCGGAATCAGGCCGGCCCAGTCGACGCCACAGGATCAGACGCAGCACCGTGGGTTGCAGCTCTTCGTCCGGCTTGGCCGTCTCGAGAAATTGGAGCCCTCTTTCCCGCGCCACCTTTCCTTCGTTGCCCAGGTCCGGAGCATTCGGAGCGGAAAGCGCCACAAGGGCCAGCATGGTCAACGTGTCGGGCGAAGAGAGGACCGGCCGGGCCTCCTTGACACGCTTCCACGAGCCGTCCTGGCCCTGATCGTTCACAACGGAGGTCAGCAGTTTCTTGAGGCCCTCCTGCCTGTCGTTCGTGTTTCCCGCTTCAATGCCCAGAGCCAGCAGCAACGGCGCTTCATTGAACACAATTTCCGCCTGGGGGGCCCGCTCCTTGATGAGCCCCCCGAGAAAGTCTTCTCCCACCACCCACGAGGTCAGATCAGCCAGCACTTCCTCATCAACCGCGTAGCCTTGTTTCTTCCCCTCATTCAAGGCCCAGATTGTGAAGGGGGCGTGGTGGCACTCGTAGCACTGCTTCATTTGCTTAAAGGCCACGCTGTCTTTCGCGAGGAAGCTGAGGCCGCGGTTGATCGTGGCTTTGACATCCGCGTCACGATCCTCGGCACGAGCATCCACCGTCGGAATTGCCAGGGCCAGGATCGCAAGAAAACAACGCACGGCAGGCCTCCTGTTCAAATCGGCTGTTGTCAGCCAGGGCAGCAGCGGTCTCGACACTATGCTACGCGGTCGAGACAACGACCGCAAATCCGCTCGTGTGGCACGCCCTGATAAGGGCGTGGTGAGCGTCTCTGGAAAATCCCTTCACTCAGTCGGCAGTGAACGCATCATGCGCGTGCACCCTTTCTCGACTTACGCGGAACCCCGCCAGTACAAGGCCGGCGGGGTTTTCTTGTGTCGGCTGACTGGTATTCACCATCCCGACTGACAGAGTTAAGATTGCAGTATGGCAGTCACCGAACCCATCCCGGATTCAGCGAAAACGCGGATCTCGACACAGTCATCTCGGATTCTCTGGACCGGCTTGGCGCTGGTCGTGTTCGCCCTCGTGGGAATCGGCTTTCACACCTGGCATCACGTTCCCCAGGAAGATCAGACCCAGCCTGTATTCCCATCGGTGCCAACTCGCGAATACCGGGTCGTCGGTGGTCATTTGAGCGCGGCCGACGTGGCTGAGATTGAATCACTTGTCTCGAAACTGACGGAAGAACGAATACTTTTGATAACGGTTCGAAAATCGGGTTCGGTCACGGTCACGACTGGCGTCGTGCGTGGTCCTCTTGATGGCGGAGGCTCAGAATTCGATTTCGAAAAGGAGAATGGAAGATGGGTCAAAACTGGCATTTCGTCATCTTGGGTCAGTGATCTCTCGGACCACAATTCAGAAGCGATGGCTTCTGGTTGACAGTAGCCATTCTTGCCCGGCAACACGGTCTTAAGACACGACCCGAATTCCGCATTTTCTCTCGCCTCTCGTCTCTCCCCCTCTGCGATCCCTGCACCGACGCGCACCCGGGGACTCACGTCCCCGGCCCACGCTTGCGCTCCCCGTCGTCGACTCTCGCCTCTTCATTCCCGGCTATCAGACGTCCGCCGCAAAATTGCGTTCCCGGCGATCGACGCTCTCCGCGTTACTCCTGCCGGATTCGCAATCCCCTGGGCAGCGCTTCGCCGAAGATCAGGTTTTGTTCTTCGGTGTCGAGCAAACCTCCTTCCCGCACGAGCGCGATAAAATGCGCGGGTGCGTGGTGATCCTGCATTGCCTTCAGCACCGCGATGCGAGTGGAATCGGGGATATCGCGGTAACGATCTCCCGTGCGGCGTGAGAGTTGCATCAGGGCGAGTTGGAAAACGCTGGCCGAGTCATCGACCGCTGCGAGCTCATTGAGCCAGCCGCTCACGACGTCGGCCGGAACGACCATGTTCAGCGGGCCGTAGCTGGGCTGGCGGGCGCCCAGCCGGCCCAGTGTCCAAAGCAGGGCCGGGCGCAGCGGCGCCAGTCGGCCGGAGACGAGGGCCGGTACGATCATCTCGCCGGCCGCAATCCTGGTCTGCACCGGCAAGAGCTCGAGCGCACCCAGCAAGCGCCACATCTCGGCGCTCGTGTGCGAACCGGCCCGTACTCCGGAACTGCGCTTCGAACCGGGACGCGCGGCCATGTCGCGCAATTGAGGCAACACGCTGTCGGCCAGGGCCCGCTGCTGGCCCGACGGCAATCCGCCGCAGATTCGCCGCCAGAGAATCCAGCGTTCAGAAAGACAGGCGGGAGTGGAATGCCCCGGCTTGCCCAGCAGAATGCGCCGGGTTTCACTCACCCGCCAGTCATCCGCCGCCAGGCCGTAGCCGGGGCGGAGGGAGAAACCGGCCAGATTGAGCCACCGCGCCTCGTGCATGGCGGTGCGCGTGCGGCCGGCCTCCACTTCGAGGAGTGCTTCCCACAAACGTCGCAAGAGCGATGCCGGCCAGTCGCGGCGATCGGAACCGATCGCTTCCGCCAGCCGCTTGATCAGACTTTCCGGATCATCCATTCCCTGCGGGCCGAACGTTCGCCCGATCAGCTCCTGGCAGCGCTCCCACACGGCTTCATCGACAAACCCTTCTCGCTCCCCGGCTCCTTCGTGCGGCGCGACATCCGATTGCGTGGTCGAGCGCACGTCGAACTGCAGTTTCCAGCGCCGATTCTGATCGAGCGACGAGCACCATAAATCGAGCGTGCCGATTTCCGTGAGGCGGGCATGCAGTTGAATCGGCACGCGGCCGGTTTCGCCCCGGGAGCCGGAACGAATGACGGTGCGAATCGGCGGCAGCGGCGTCATTTGTTCGCGGTCGAACGGGACGATCGCGCCGGGAACGTCGGTGAGCCGCGTGCTCGACACATACAGCGGGAACTCGACCGG
>JACQFH010000228.1 GCA_016200145.1 Planctomycetia bacterium
CGCAGCCGCAGGCGGATAAACCGGCCGAGTCGGCTTTGATCGAGCCCCGCCCCGAGCCGGTCGCGTTGCCGGAAGAAGACAAGGCCTAGTCGGTCGCCAGATGTCATCTCGCTCTGCGTGCCGTCGGTCTCGCGTAGGGGGGACTTTAGTCCCCGCGTGACAGTTTTTTCGTGTGGGCTAAAGTCCACCCTACAGGAACCTGCGCGGCTAGTGAAGAATCATGTGCTCCACCGAGATGAACTCGGCGGGGGTGACCGGCGCTAATGTGTTCGTGTTAGTGCAAAATCATCTCACCTCCGACGCGAGGTCGGTGGGGCCGAATGTGAGACGACCATTGAAGCGGCCGGGGCACTGTATTTTCTACATCTCGACGTGATCTTCGGGGTGGCCGCCGTCGAAGTACTGGCGTTCGAGTTCTTTCGTGTTCCGCTCAACGCCCAGCACGATCATGCGGCGTTCGCTACCGCGCGGCGACATGGCGGTGAACGCCACGACCTGCCGGCCTTCGGGCTGATTGACGCGAATCGTGAACGACCCATCGTCGCGCAGCTCGACCGGGTTTCCCTGAACTGTGAGCATCGAACCGGGGCGCGTGGCGCCGTGGACGATCAGCTCGGTGTCGAGAGTGAACGAGAACTCCCCTTTCTCGCGTTCCTCGGTCGCCGCGGGGCCAAAGTGCGACAGGGTCGAGAAGCCCAGGGGGCGCCCCAGCCTGCCGGTCGCCTTATTGTCGCCCGCATCGACTGCCTGGGCCTCTTCGCCGTTGGCGGAGTGCTGCCCGTTGAGCCCCGGCGCCAGGTTGGCATTCAGGGCCGGCAGCGTACAGACGTTCGATTTCGCCAGCGCGAAAAAGAGGCCATTGCGAGTCTTGTAACCGATGTGGATGCGATAGGCCCGCGTTTCTGTGGGCACGTGCACGTACCAGGTGTTGACGCCGGCTTCGATCACCACGTCTTTGACGGCCCCTTCCGAGACGCTGTTGACGTCATCGACCGCCACTCCCAGCAGACGCAGCGTGGGCACCGCCGTATGCCAGTCGACGCCCAGGCGCGATTCAGCCCGCCGGATGCTGTCGCGCGTCAGGTCCCACTGGACGCGAATCCAATGCGCGTCGGAAACCGTGGCGTCGATGTAGTTTTTGCGGCCTGAGCCGTTCCGACGACCGCCTTCCGTGGTGCACAGATCGCGAATCTTCAAGGGAAGGACGTGACCATTTGCCGAACCGTTGGAACCGTTTTTGTGGTGGCGTTTGGACGGTTTGCGGCCGTTGCGGCTGCGGGACAGCGACAGTTCTGCGGTTCGCGCGCGAGTTCCGGCACGACTGGCTGGCCGCTTCGACTGGGCCATCCGCAGCAGAGCCCGGACGAGCTCGGGTTTGGTCATGGAATGCCAGCCCGAAATGCCATTCCGTCTGGCCATGCCGGCGAGGATCTTACGGGATCGCGACTTCAGCACTTCCGAGGTCATAAAAAACTCCGACTGTTTTCCACCGGCAACAGAGGCCCGCATCCGAGGAAAAGTCGTAGTCGTCCGTGACCTGTGCCGACATTTCTCAGGATTAAGAACGCCGACCAACTTTTCAAACGACGACGTAGCAAACGTATAGTCATTTTTATCACACTCGGGAGTAAGTTTCAATGGCGTTGGTACTCGCGGCATTCACCCACTGTTCACAGAATCCCCGCAAGTAGTGGAAATACAATGCCTTGCGACGTTCCGACCAAAGTCGCAACGGCTTTCAATTCGGACCCCTGCCTCAGTCGGCATGTCACAGATGGACGGTTCTGGCCTCCCGGAAAACCAATCTCGGCCCCCGGTCACGGGTGCGGCTTCCCCGCTGCCGGGAATCAAATCCACCAGCTTTGAGAAATCAAAAAAACGATGCATCGCCAACTTTGACATTGATCCGGAGCACCGCTACACTGGCCGCCGAATTGATTACAGATTGGTAAGTTTTTCGGTTCTGTTTCACGTCGCGCCTCGCTCGCAGGCGCGGTCCAGTGGAGACGGCGCAAGATTGCGTTGATCCCTTCGCTGACGAGGTGGCGAGCATCGATTTGCGTGGACCGTTCCATGGCCTCACCAGGTGGTGACAGGCGTCCACCGTATGCGGTGGGAATGGAATTGGCGTCGCAGGTCATTTCCGTGGCGTTGATGATGGCCTTGCCTGCCGGGGCAGGCTACTGGGGAGATTCGAAGTTGGGAACGTCTCCCTGGCTTCTCTGTGGCGGCGCAGTATTCGGACTTTTTGCGGGGATGCTGCAAGTCATCCGCGGAATGGATCGCAGGCAAGACTCTTCGAAGAAAGAGTCGGATCAGGACTCGGAACCACGTTGACTTTCATGGACTTCAAGATCGATACTGCCGCAGGCCGCTGCAAATGGCTGTGCCTGATCGTCGTCGGTCTGTGGGTGCCCTCCGCCGCGGCGGCCATGCACTTCTACGGCAGCGCCGGCGTTCAGGCGACGCTCGTCTCGGCAATTTGCTGCCTGGCAGCCGGGTGCCTGACGTTTCGGGTTGTCGAGGGGGCTCCGGGGACTCGCGTGCAGGCATTCGCCGTGCTCATCGGAACGCTGATTCGCGGCGGCTTCGCCCTTGCGGCCGTCGCCATTATGCAATTGCTGTTGAATCTGACCTACGACAACTATCTGATCTGGCTGGCATTGTTCTATCTCATTTCGCTGACGGTCGAAACGCTGCTCTTGGTGCGGTTCAAGGCACCTGCCGGGGATGGCGGGGACGGTCGGAAAAGCCTGCCTTGACGTTGAGTTCTCCGGAAACCGACTTCTCAGATTGCGAATATGGCTGCTGATCATTCCTCAGACGTCTTTCACCACGTGCGAGACGCGACATCCTTCGAGGTGCCGCGCATCCTCGGCGGTGAATGGCATATTCCGCAGCCGTTCGGCCAGAGCTTCGTGATCACGAAGTTCATGGTTCTGGAGCTGATCGCGGCGTTCCTGGTTTTCGTCATCTTCCGGACCCTGGCGGTCAAGGTCGCCAGCGGGCAACCCATTCGAGGGCGATTCTGGCATTTCTGGGAGGCGATCGTTTTGTTCCTGCGAGACGAGGTCGTGCGGCCGACGATTGGCGCAGGACACGATCATCACCACGACGAACACGACTCACACGGTTCACACGGCCATGCGAAGCATGCCACGGCCGGCCATCCCGCGGACAAGTACCTGCCGTACATCTGTTCGGTCTTTTTCTTCATCCTGTTCTGCAACCTGCTCGGCGCCATTCCCTGGATGGGGTCGCCGACCGGGAATCTATGGGTGACGGGGGTCCTGGCACTCAGCAGTTTTCTGGTCGTCATCACCGCCGGGATGCGTGAAGTGGGAGTTCTCGGCTTCTGGAAAATGGTACCGAAGATGGATCTTCCGCCGGTGCTGGCGATCTTTCTGGTCCCGCTGATGTGGGTCATCGAATTCGTGGGACTGCTGATCAAGCACGGCGTCCTGGCGGTGCGGTTGTTTGCGAACATCATGGCGGGCCACACGGTCATCGCCGTCATTCTGGGATTCATCCTGGCGATCGGCGAGAGCCCGTTCTTTTACATTGTTGCACCTGCCAGCGTATTCGGGCAGGTCGCGATTGGCATGCTCGAGTTGTTTGTCGCGTTTCTGCAGGCCTACGTTTTTGTCTTCCTGACGACCGTGTTTATTTCAATCGCGTCACATCCGCATTAGCGCGGGGTGCTCCGGGAGAAGATCGGCTCGATCTCAGGCTTTGAGTTTTCGCGGAATTTCAAGAAACCGTCTGGATTCAGAGTTTCACACCACAATCTGTTTCGAGAGGAGATGTTCACGTGAGTCGAACCCTGCGTATGATCGCAATGGCAGTCGGAGTGGTTCTGTTGGCGACGCCGGCATTCGCGGCGGACGGGGGGGTTTCATTCTCCTCCTCGTTCGGCGCAGGTCTGACGATCGTCGGCGCCGGATATGGCTTTGCCAAAATCGGCGGGGCGGCTTTGGAAAGCATCGCCCGTCAGCCCGAAGCGGCCGGTGATATTCGCGGCGCCATGATCGTCGCGGCCGCGCTGCTCGAAGGGGCCACGTTTTTTGCCCTGATCGTCTGCATCGCGAAAGGTTAAGTCTTCTCGCCGGAGTTCGCAGTCATTCGGGACTCGACTTTGGTGGAATAGGCCCGCATCAGCAGGTGGTTTCATGCGCTTCTGGGTAACTTTGTCGATCATCATCGGAACGGCCGCGGCGCCGGCCATTCTTCTGCCCCCTGCGTGCGTAGCCGCAGAAGACGCTGTGCATGCTGAGGCTGAGCGCGGTGCCCACGACACGTCCGTGCCCTCGATGACCATGACGAAGAAGGATACGGACCTCGCGATCTGGTCGGCGATCACGTTTATCGTGTTCCTGGCGGTCCTCAGGAAATTCGCCTGGGGCCCGCTGATTGCCGGGCTCGACAAACGTGAACAGAGCGTGCTCGACCATCTTGCGAATGCCGAGGCGGCGCGGATCAAGGCTGAAAAGATGCTGGCCGATCATGCCGCAAAACTGGATAAGGTGCAGGACAAAGTGCGCGAGATCCTGGCCGAGGCCAAGCGGGATGCCGAGCACACCAAGGCCGACATCATGTCCACGGCACAAAAAGAGGGTGAAGCCACCAGGCAGCGTGCGGTGCATGATATCGAACGGGCGCGCGATCAGGCGCTCGACGAATTGCTCGGACACATGGGGCGGGCCGTGTCCGCCGCGACCGAGCAGGTGCTGGGCC
>JACQFH010000245.1 GCA_016200145.1 Planctomycetia bacterium
GATCTGATTGCAGAAATCAATCGCCTCGCCGATCTTGCCGGCGTTCACGAGGCGGTCGGCCAGCCGCAGCACCCACTGGTGCACGTGGCCGTTCGGGGTGATGACGGCGTTCAGGCGAGCCGCGCAGCGGGTGACGTTGCCCCCCTTGAGCTCGCGTTCGGCAGCGAGCTTGACGACTTCGGGATCGGCGTGGTCGATTCGCGACTCGACGGCCGTCGCGATCTGTTCTCCCTTCTTGGCGTTTCCTGCGTCGATGAACCGCTCTGCGACCAGAAACGACACCGGCGAAGCGATCAGCGGCTGATGTTCCTTCGGTCCCCTGCGATCGTAGGAATCCAGCAAATCCCACACCTGGTCGAGCAGGCCGAAATTCGCGGCCGCTTCCAGCACGTGGACCTCGGCCTGAAAACGGATTGCAGCGGCCGCTTCGACGTCGCGAAGCTTCTGCTTGTATTGTGTGAGGGCCCGGCGCTCTTCATCTTGCTTCTTCAGGGCCATCGCCTTCTTGAGCTCGGCGCTGACGGCGCCGGAATCGCCATCCACCTGCCGGCGACGAGCCTGCGTGGGGGTGATCGCCGGACCGATGCCGCTCAGATAGCGTAGACTGAGCAAAATGCTGTCCCAGACCCCTGCGTCGCCCATCTGGGCCTGCACACCGGCGATCTCGGCTGCCGCCAGCGCTTTCTGCTTGAGCGGAACGGCCGGCTCCTGTTTGAGATCGAGCAGCGGTTTGATCCCTTCGACAATCACCGGGCCCGGAGGCGCGAGCGGATTCAGAGTTTCCCGGGCGCGCTTCAGCAGCTCGGCCGACGCGGACTTGTCGCCTTGCGCGAAACGGACTGCGGCCAGGCGCGCCAGCAGCCGGGCCTGGTCTTCGGGCGCCAGGTCTTTGCCCGCGGCAATGGCCTGGTCGACGCCGGCAGAATCATGGCGCAGAAAACTCTCGGACCAGGCGATCACCGATTCGGCTTTGGCCACCGGGTCGGCGATCTGGCCGGCCCATGCGGCGGCTTCGTTCCACCGTCCATGCGCCGTCAGGATCAGCGTGACAGCCGTTTCGAGAGGGGCCTGCCATTCACCCAGCGACCGGCCCGTGAGCGCCGTGTCGAGATTGAAGGAATTGTCCTGGATCACGATTCGCACGGCGGCGGCGAGCTGTTCGAGCGGCGCCTCGCTGCGGTGTTTGGCGAGCAACGCCCGCGCGGCGTCGGCCTTGCCCGTTACGACCAGCAGCGGCGCCAGCGCAACCGACGCCTCGGTGGCGAACCGCCCGCGCACTGGAAGCTCCCACGGGCTCTGGTTCGAAGCTCGTTCGAGCAGTTTCAACTGCTCGTCAGCCAGCTTCTGATCGTCGGCATAGAAATACGCCGTCGCGGCCAGCCGCCGCCATGTCGGTTTGCGCTGCGGCGGAATGTTGGCGCCCACTTCCAGGATGCGGGCCAGCGCCTGCTTGACGATGGCGTCGCGCGCGGCTTCGGGCGTCTGGGCTTCTGTGCGTTTGACCTCGGCTGCGTCGGCTGCTTTCTTGTTGCCTCCGGGAGGTGCCAGAAGGTCGTTCTCTGCACCTGGATTCTGCGGTACGTACGGCGCCAACGGGGGAAGCTCGGTTGGACCATGATCCTGCATGTAATAGATGGAAACGCCGGCGATCGCGACGACGGCCACGCCCAGCCCGACATACATCCAGGGGAGTTTCTTTTTCGGCGGAGGAGGTGCGGCAACCACGACTTTCTTTTCGAGGTCGGGAGCGGTAAACAGCGGCACCATGCACTGCGGGTTGCAGCATTTCACCTGCTTGCCCGACGCCTTCGGAGAGATGTAGCCCTTCGTCTCGCACATGGGACACGAGACTTCGATCGTCTTCCCGGCTCCCGGCTGGCGGCTGACCGGAATGGCGTTCGCCGCCGCTGACGGATCGACGCCGAACGGATCATCCTCGGCCGTTGCCGCGGGGGCTTCTTCGGCCGGTCTTCCACCGCGCGCCGCGGGGGACGACGGTTTGCCCGCGGTGGCCGTCGAAGACCCGCCCTTGGTCGGGCCGGGCCTGTCGGAAGGCGACTTGGCCGCGGCCGCCTTGGCTGCGGGAGCCGGGCGGGCGGGTGCCGCGCCCCCCTTCAGCGGTGCTCCGCAAAACGGACAATCGACGGCATCGTCGTCGAGCACCGACTGCTTACACGCCGGACATGTGGGGAGATCCATGTTGCCGAATGCCCTGGAATTCGTGAGAGGAAGTGTACTTTCAGAATACAGCCGTGCCCGGCAAGTTGCCAGAGCGGGGGACGGGGAGGATCGAGGATGGAAGAGAGAAGATGGAGGATCGAGAAAGGGCGAAATGTCCCCAGGGTTTAGACGCGAATTGGGGGTGAGTAGTTCCCCCAGGCAAGGGAATGCAGCACGCAGAAGCGTCATGAACATCCCCAGTCGGGCGAAACTGCGTATATAATAGGACGGCATTATGACCGATGCATCAATCACGTCCGCGCGGGAACCCTCGACGTGGGAGCTGGCGGCGGAGTCGATCACCGTCAAGATCCGCTGGTTCGGGGTCGCGGTCGGCTACCTGGTGGTGAATTTCCTCGACCGGCCCGCGGCCGAACACCGCGCGGTGATGAATTCCATCCTCACGCTGGGGGCGACGTACGCGCTGGTCGACACGCTGTGGAGCCTGCGCGGCCGCGTTTTCCTAAGCCGCTGGCCGCTCAGCATTTCGGTGATGGAGGCCGTGTTCATTGGCCTGTTGTGCTATTTCGACCAGGGGCTCGACAGCCCGTTCCGGTTCTATTACTTCCTGTCGCTGCTGGTGTGCGCCATCCGCTACACGCCCGTCGTCACGCTGGCGACGTTCGTGCTGCACAGCATCAGCTATGGCGAGCTGTTTTTCAGCCGGCGCCTGCAGTCGCAAGACCTGACGCCGCTGTTCGTGATGCTGGTTTCGATGGGCTGGGTGACGTGGGCCTGCACGTCGCTGGTGGGGCTGATGAAGGCCGCCGGTCGCCGGCTCGCGCAGCTCAACGACGAATTGCGAACGAACCAAGTCGAACTCGAAGAGCGGATCCAGCAGCGCACGGGCCAGCTTCAGCAGTCGCAGGCCCTGGTCGTGCAGCAGGAAAAGCAGGCGGCGTTTGGCCTCTTGGCGGCCGGCATCGCTCACGAGGTGGGCAATCCCCTGGCGGCCATCAGCTCGCTCGTGCAGATGCTCAACCGCCGCCCCAACGACGACTACACCCGCGAGCGCCTGCAGATGGTCGACGACCAGTTGCGGCGCATCCAGGGGACGCTGCGCGAGCTGGTCGATTTCAGCCGCCCGGCCAATACCCAGAAAAGCATGTGCGACGTGCACGAGCTGATCAACGCGGCCCTGAACATCGCCAAGTACTACAAACGCACCAAGGGGAAGAAGATCGTCACCGCCTACGCCGATCAGCTTCCCCTGCTGCGCGTTGTGCGCGACCAGCTCGTGCAGGTGTTTTTGAACCTGATCCTGAACGCGATGGATGCCACCGACGAGGGAGGCACGATCGAGATTTCGACGGCGCTTTCCTCCGGGTGGATCGAAGTCGCCGTGCGCGACGACGGCCACGGCATCTCGCCCGACAACCAGGTGCACGTCTTTCGCCCGTACTTCACGACCAAGGAAACCGGCACGGGGTTGGGGCTGTTCGTCTGCAAGCACATCATCGAAGAGGCGGCCGGCGGGCGGATCGAGCTCTCGGAAACCTCGGCCGCCGGTACGAAATTCACCGTGTTCCTGACGTGCGACAACGTGCGGCGGCATCCCGACGTCGCCCAGGCCACCCTTGTCTCCACCGAGGTGAGCTGATCGTGAAAAACGCCCGGCAGGTGCTCGTCGTCGAAGACGAAAAGATCATCCGCAACACGCTCCGCGAGTTCCTCACGAGCGAGGGCTTCTTCGTCACAGAGGCCGCCAACGTCGCCGAGGCCCTGGCCCTCGTCCGCCAGCGCGACTTCTCGGTGGCGATCTGCGACGTGCGCCTGCCCGACGGCGACGGCATTCAACTGCTGAAGCGCCTCAAGCAGATGAACGCCGAGCTGTTCGTGCTGATCATCACCGCTTATGCCACCGTCGAGAATGCCGTCGAAGCGTTCAAGGCCGGGGCCTACGACTACCTCGTGAAGCCCGTGCTATTCGACGACCTGCACCACAAGCTCAAGCAGTTGTTCCGTTATCGCGAGCTGTTCCTCGAGAACGAATCGCTGCGCCGCGAGCTGACGCGGCAGGACCGGTTCGACGACCTCGTGGGCTCGAGCAAGGCGCTGCACGAAGTGCAGGCCGCGATCCGCAAGGTCGCCGCGGCGCACAGCAACGTGCTGCTGGAAGGGGAAACCGGCACGGGCAAAGAGCTGTTCGCGCGGGTCATCCACCGCTCGGGTCCCCGGAACCGCGAGAAATTTCTGGCGGTTCACTGCTCGACGCAGCCGGTCGAGCTGCTCGAAGCGCAACTGTTCGGCCAGCGGAAAGGCGCCTTCCCGGGAGCACAGAACGACCAGCCGGGAATTCTGCTGCACGCCGGCGAGGGAACGGTGTTCCTCGACGAAGTCGGCCAGTTGCCACTGGCGACGCAGTCGAAACTGCTGCGGGCGATTGAGTTCCAGGAGATTACGCCGCTGGGGGGGACCGAGCCGGTGCGCGTCGCCGCGCGGATCATCGCCTCGACCACGCGCGACCTGATGCGCGAAGTCGCCGAGGGGCGGTTCCAGGAAGACCTGTTCTACCGGCTCAACGGCGTCAAGGTGCGGATCCCCCCGCTGCGCGACCGGCTCGATGACATCCCCGAGCTGGTCGAGTTCTTCATCGCCCGGCATACGGCCGCGCTGGGAAAGCGGGTCTCGGGAGTCACCAGCGAAACGATGCGGCTCTTGATGTCGGCCCGCTGGAAAGGCAACGTGCGGCAGCTCGACAACGCCATCGAACGGGCCGTGATCATGTGCGAAGGAACGCAGATCGAACCCAAGGACTTGCCCCCCGACCTCTTGGGTGTGGGGCAGATCCTGCCCGACACCGACGATCTGCGATCCGCCCTGCGGCATTACGAGCGCCTGCACATCAGCCGGGTCCTGCGGCAATGGCCCGACAAACGCGAAGCCGCCAAGCGCCTGCGCCTGGGCCTGTCGAGCCTGTACCGCAAGATCGAAGAGCTGGGCCTCGACCTGTAGGGCAGGTTTTCCAACCTGCCAGTCGGTTTTGACGTAATTCCGTATGTGGATAACCCGACCGTGCCTTATCGCGGCAACCTGCGACAACTGCTGAAGAAGGGCTGGAATTGAGTCGGACGGTCGGGCGCCTACGCTGAAGGCGTTGAAGTCGCCAACCCGGGGTTGTCAGCCTGTCGCGGATTACCCCGGGAACCGACTTTCTCCCCTCTCCTCTCCCGCAAGTCTGCCGTATGTCAGGGAGCGTCGTGAGGGCGCTCCGCGTGGCGCGCTTCGTCGCGGCGGTTCGCGATGTAATTCTGAAAGGCCAGCGGGCGCACGTCGGCCCCGCGGGCAGGACGGACGATAATCGCAGGTTGTGTTTCCGGCATTGCGTTTCCCGAACGGTTCGTCATCCATTACACTGATTCTGCATCATGACGCAAGAGACTGTGGAAACGTTCGCATGAATCGTGACCAGAGCCGAAAACACTTCGAGCGCGCCTGCCGCGTGATTCCGGGGGGAGTCAACAGCCCGGCCCGTGCCTTTGGCGGAGTCGGCGGCGACCCGCTGTACATCGCCCGCGGCGAAGGGGCGCACCTCTTTGACGTCGACGGCAACCGTCTGCTCGATTACGTCGGGTCGTGGGGGCCGCATATTCTGGGGCACAACCACCCCGCCGTCGTCGAGGCAGTACAGCAGTCGCTGCTCTGCGGCACCAGTTTTGGCGCCCCCACCGAAGCCGAAACGCTGCTTGCCGAGACGATCATCGAGGCCATGCCGTCGATCGAGCAGGTGCGGATGGTAAGCTCGGGGACCGAAGCCACGATGAGCGCGATCCGGCTCGCGCGGGGTTTCACCGGCCGCGACGTGATCGTCAAATTCGCCGGCTGCTACCACGGCCACGTCGACAGCCTGCTGGTGCAGGCCGGAAGCGCGGCGACGACGCTGGGGGTGCCGTCGAGCCCGGGCGTTCCCAAAGGCTGCACGGCCGACACGGTCTGCCTCGAATTCAACGACCTGCCGCAGGTCGAAGCGCTGTTTGCGTCGCGGCCGCGCAGCGTCGCCGGCGTGATCGTCGAGCCGGTTGTGGGCAATATGGGGGTCGTGCTGCCGGAATGCGGCTTTCTGGAGGGGCTCTCGGCGCTGTGCCGCCGCTACGGGGCACTGCTGATTTTCGACGAAGTCATGACGGGTTTCCGCGTGGCGTACGGCGGGGCGCAGGCCCGGTTCGGGATCCGGCCCGACCTCACGACGCTGGGGAAGATCATCGGCGGGGGCATGCCGGTGGGAGCGTACGGCGGCCGAAAAGACGTCATGCAGCGCATTTCGCCGGCCGGGCCCGTGTACCAGGCGGGCACGCTTTCGGGCAATCCGCTGGCGATGGCCTGCGGTCTGGCGACCTTAAGAGTTCTGAAAGAAACCGACCCTTACGCGCGGCTCGAACAAGAGACGGCGCGGCTGGCCCGCGGGCTGTCGCAGGCGGCACGCGACGCGGGGCTGCCGCACACCGTCGCCTCGGCCGGCAGCATGTTCACTTTGTTCTTCAGCGGGAACCCGGTCGTCAATTACAAGCTGGCGACGCAGTGCGACACGAAGCGGTTCGCCCGCTACTTCTGGGGCATGATCGAGCGGGGCATCTACCTGCCGTGCAGCCAGTTCGAGGCGAATTTCGTGTCGGCAGCGCACACGCCGGCCGACATTGACGCCACAATCGCCGCCGCCCACGAAGTGCTGGCGGGCCTGGCTTGATCAGTTCTTGTGCGGCGGCTTCGCCCCGCCGATGCGATCGCGTACTTCGGCGCGCAGCTCCGAAAAGCGCTGCAGCAGCGAACAGACGAGGTCGACCAGTTCTTCGTGGCTCTTCGAGCGGAGGTGGTCAACGACGCTGCCGTCCCAGCTCGATACGTTCGGCCGCGCGCTGGCGGCGGCGAACTGCGCCGAAACGAGCGACTGGGCCGCGGGAGGAGCTCCGTTGGCCACCGGGGCGACCCGGTTCACGTTCGAATTGTCGACACCCGTTGCGGATTCGGGGGCTTTCTCTTCGTCTGCTGAAGAATCGTCATCGTCGAGCGATTGGAAATACTCGGCGATCAG
>JACQFH010000249.1 GCA_016200145.1 Planctomycetia bacterium
CACACTGGCTGCCGGCGCGCCGGGCCTGGCGCCAGCCCTCCCGGTGAGCCCTTCACCGTCGGGCCCCGCGGATATCCCCGACGACTGGCTGTTCGGCAAAGAGCCGCCATCTGCGGGTTCGTACGCATCTGCCCCGCGCTCAGAAGACGAGCCGGCCGCTGACAGCCTGAAGTTGCCGGCACGCGCGGCGCGCAAGCGCGGGAAAAGCACGTTTGTCGCCAGTCGCGTCGATATGGATCCCGACGACAACGAGGCTCCGGCGCCCCGCCGCGCCGAAAAAACCGGCGCGACCGTCGATTCGAGTTCCGTCTGGCGCGATCACTTGTACTGGCTGCTGCTCGTGGCAATCTCGCCGCTGGCCATTTCGACAGTCTGGCCCGAACAGCCCCTTGAGGAACGGCTGAAAGCAACGATTCAGCCGGCTGGCGGCGACGCGAATCGCGACCTCGATCAGCCAGCCGCCGTGCCGGACGTCACGTCGGTCGATGCGTTTTTCGCGGCTCTGCCGGGACACAGGATCGCCGGCGCACACCTGGCGCGCGACACCTGGATGCATTGGGCGTACGCCACCGTCTCGGCGGTGCTGTTCCTGGCGCTGCTGACGCAGATGTTTCCAAACGACGCCGCCGGCTTCGCGCGGCTGATGTGGACAGGTCTCATTACGGGGACGGTCGGCATCATACTGCTGCTGGGGTTTCAGTGGGTCGCCGCCTGGACCCAGACTTTCAACCTGCGGGGGCGCAGCATCGTTGTCCTGCTGTTCTACATTGTGAAGTTTATCGGGTTCTCGTATCGTGCCGCGCTTGATCCGGAGAACGGGTTCCTGCTCAGTTTCATGGGATTCACCTGCGGCGTGGGTTTGTGCGAAGAACTGTGCAAGGCAATTCCTGTGGTGCTGTTTCTGCGGGCGCGGCCCCATGCCGGATGGCGGGCCGCGTGCGTCGTCGGTCTTGCCAGCGGCGTGGGCTTCGGTGTTTCTGAGGGGGTCAACTATTCGTCCGACTCGTACAACGGAATTGCCGTCGGGATGACGTACCTGGTGCGATTCGCGTCGTGCGTGGCGCTGCATTCGATCTGGGCCGGGGCCGTCGCGCTCGTCATCAATCGCAACCAGGACTATGTGGGGGACGACGGCTTCGATTGGGAAGACATCGGTAATTTCCTGCTGCACTATCTGCTGGCGGCGATGGTGCTCCACGGCCTGTACGACACACTGCTCAAGAAGGACCACGAATTATGGGCCCTGTCGATCGCCGCGGGCAGCTTCGCCTGGCTGGCGTGGCTGGTGTGGCGGGAACGCTCGGAAGAATGATGCCATCTGCGGTCGATCGTACTCGTCGACACGGTCATTGACTCGCGGCCCGAAACGACAACCGGACGCCACCGCCGTACGCTACTCTCCGCCGAGCGGCGCTTCCTGATACGCGGCTTCCTGCCATTTGCCGTCGCGCTTCACCCATACGGCCGAGGCGTAATTCTTCGGCGCGAGTCGCCGCTGCTTGAATTTCCCTTTCTGGCTCAAGGGATAGGTCACGAGGGCTGTGTCGGCGGTGAGCATCGTCACTTTGAGCTCGCCCGCCTTGTACTAAGCCAGTTGCAGGTCGGCAACTTCGTGGCGTTGCAACGTGCAGAGCTCGCGACTAGGCTGCGTAGCGGGGCCGAAACGCAGGGAGATGGTGGCATGCCGGTCGTTCTCATCGGAACATTTGACACCAAGGGGACGGAATTCCAGTTCGTCCGCGACCTGCTGCACGCGCTGGGAGTCGCCACCATCGCGATCGATGCAGGCGTCCGGGAGCCGGTCGGAATCGTGCCGGATGTCACGAGTGACGCGCTGTATGCGGCGGGGGGCACCAGCCTCGCGCAGGTCCGCGGGGCAAACGACCGTGGCGCAGCGGTCGAGGCGGCTGCCCGCGGCGCTGCGAACCTGGCGGCCAGCCTGCACAGGGAAGGACGCATCGACGGCATTCTGGGCCTGGGGGGGTCGGCCGGCACGACGATCGGTTCGGCGGCCATGCGGGCCTTGCCCTTCGGCGTCCCGAAGCTGATGGTCAGCACGCTGGCCAGCGGGCAGGTGCGGCCTTACGTCGGGGTCCGCGACATCCTGATGATGCATTCGGTCGTCGACATCAGCGGGCTCAACCGCATCAGCCGCACGGTGCTCGAAAACGCAGCCCGCGCGATGGCCGGAATGGTCGCGGGCCGCTCGTCGCACGATCGGGCCTTAAGTTCCGCGCGGCTGATCGCCGCCACGATGTTCGGGGTCACCACGCCCTGCGTCGATGCAGCCCGCCGCGCACTCGAAGGAGCAGGCTGCGAAGTGCTGGTCTTTCACGCCACCGGCAGCGGCGGCCTGACGATGGAGTCGTTCATTGCCGACGGACTCATTCATGGCGTGCTGGACATCACGACGACGGAGCTCGCCGATGAGCTCGTGGGGGGCATCCTGAGCGCGGGCCCGGAACGGCTGACGGCGGCCGGCCGGCGCGGCGTGCCACAGGTCATCTCGACCGGCGCGCTCGACATGGTGAACTTCGGCCCGCGCGACACGGTGCCGCCCCGGTTCGAGGGGCGGCGTTTCTATCAGCACAATGCCAACGTCACGCTGATGCGCACGACCCCCGAAGAAAACGCCCAGCTCGGCCGCGAGATCGCGCACAAGGCGCGCGCCGCCACCGGCCCGACGGCCATCCTGCTGCCTTTGCGCGGGGTTTCGGCGATCGATCGCGAGGGGCAGCCATTCTGGTGGCCCGAGGCCGACGCGGCGCTGTTCGACGGGATCCGTCGGAATGTGCCACCGAGCGTGCGTCTGATCGAGCTCGACCGTCATATCAATGACCCGGAATTTGCCGCCGCAGCCGTCAGCGGGCTGCAGGCGCTGATGGGCGCCCGGTCGCAGGACGTGTGAAGCCTGAATTCCAGCATTACTCGTCGGGTCGGTCGCTGTGACGCGGATGAATCTGCGACTCGGGGACAGCGCAGACTCGGCGTGCCAGTCGCCGATCGGCGCCGTGGCGGGCCACAATGAGCAGGCGCCAGGGCACCTCGATCTGGCCCACAAGTTGCCGGGCGAATCGCTGCTCGGCGGCGGACCCCAGCAGACCGAACAGGCGGCGGACGGTTCTCACGCACAGGACGAACAATGGCGGAGAGCCGGGATAGCGGCTACCGACGCGAGCCAGCCAGGCCGCAGCCAGTTCTGCATGGCGCGCCAGTGCTTCGATCAGCGGCTCGAGCTCGTCGGGCGCCAGTCCGTGAGGCAAGACGGGAACGCCGCGCGCGAGGTGCCGATGGCCTTCGCGGATCCAATCGGCCCAGGCGTCGCGGCCATCAAGCCGGGCCTCCATTTCACGCATGTCGTCGAATCGACCGGACAGGCAGAAGAATGAGCACAGCGCCAGGCACGCCGACTCGTAGTACGCGTCGCGCTGCCTGTGCACGATTTCCCCGAGCAGTTCGGCCCCACGGGGATTTCCATGGGAAAGCGTGATCTGGCCGAGTTCGAACGTTGCTCCACGGTGGGGAGGGTCCTGGTTGCAGAGGGCTTCGAGCAGCGGAGATACCGCTTCGGGCCCGTCGAGCTCCTTGACGAGACAGGCCTGTTCCCAGCGCAAAGTGACATCGCGCGGACGAGATTCGACCAGGGGCGCAATCTGCTGCAGCCGGCGCCGCAGGCCCGACAGGCGGCGGTGCTGCGCCGCCCAGGCTTCGGCGACCGTCTCGGCCCAGATTTCGGAAACCCGTTGCGACAGGCGCGACCAGTCGTGCTCCAGCAGCGCGCGGGCCGCGCTGGGGCTGGGGTGCCGCGGAAACCCGTACCGTTCGAAACGCGCGGGATCTTCCCCCAGCGCGGCCGTGCGGTCGGCCCAGGCGGGATGCGTGTTCGAGCCGTCGGTGAGCCGTGCGTACGTCGCCGCCGAGCACCACGCTCCGTGTTCTGCGGCCGGCGGCGCCGCCATCCAGGTCAGCAGGCGCGACATCAAATCGCGGGGCGGGGCGGCGTTTTTTTCGGATTCCCGCTGCAGTACCGGCCAGAACGTCAGATCCAGATACCGGTCAATCGTCTCAATTCGGAACAACGACGTCGCGGCCACTGCGGGGCTCACATGCTCGCCTGCGAACCGGTCGGCCTGGTACTCGTGCTCGCGGCACAAGAGGAAGGCCCGCGCGTGCATGCGCGGCCAGTACCAGCGCAGAAACCAGCGCACCCACCCCAGCGGCCGGTGCAGGCTGCCCGATTCCAACTCGGCATAGACGCGCTCCCACGAATTGCGAACGCGATACACCCAGACCGAGAACCGGCCATGGGCCCGTGAATGATGAACAAATTCGTGCGCCAGCACCGAGCGGAATTCGTCGACCGACAGGACTTCCATCAGGGGCAGTCCCAGCAACAGCTCGCTGCGCGAGCCCCCCAGCAGTCCGAAGCGGGGCTCGGTCACGACGGCGGCATTCGCCTCGGCACACAGCAGAATACGGTGAAAGCGCCGGCAGCCGACAGCCCGCCGGATGTCTTCGACGACTGTGTGCAGCGCGGGAGCGTCTTCCGCAGACAGCGGGAGTTCCTTGCGCGATCGGCGCGGGCTCCAGATCAGGGGGCCGTACAGGCCCAGCCCGAGCAGGATCACGACCGTGCCCCCCGCCACCAGCCACACGGCCGACTGATGCGCCAGCCACAACCCGACGACAATCAGCGCCAGCCCGCCGCACAGCGCCGCCGCGAGTCCGGAAAACAGCACTGCATAGCCGCAGACGAGCCAGGCGGCGGTTGCCAGAGCCAGCGCCCCGGGCCGCCCCTCGTAGCGCTGCGCAAGCCGCTCGACCAGCTCGTGAAATTTGAGGCGGGTCACGGATCTCCTTCACCAAGTTTCTGCAGGGCCTGCTCGACGAGCCAGTAGTGCTTGAGTGGCAGGATCTGCCACAAGCGGGCTTCCTCCAGGAAACTCTTGCGCTGCGCGGGAAACTGCTGCGCCAGCGCCGCGAAAAACAGCGGGCGCTGATATTTGCCGGCGTGAATATTGCGGGCGTCGTCGATCTCAGGCGGGGCCTGAGCCGAGAGCGCGGCCGCCATCAGCCGATCGTCGTTGTCGCCCTGGCTTAACCGCTCAATCGCGCTGTGGTTCCAGGCCGCCGCCGATTCGAGGTCGTTCGCCAGCGAGAACGCCAGGCCCACGGCCAGCGTATCGCTGCCATCGGTCAACATGGCGGGCTGCCGGAAGGCGGTCTGCAATTCGGCCGGCGACATCGTGCTGATGAGCTGCAACGTGCTTTCCACAGGTGGGAAGCCCGTCAGTTGCGGATTCTTGTGCAGGGTGCGCAGCTCGTCCCAGTTGCCGACGGCATACGCAAATTGGGATTCCAGGAAGAGTCGCACGGATGTCGCCGATTCGGGCGAGTATTGCCGGGTCGCCGCGGCGATCAGTCCGGCCGTATCGACCGGCAGGCCGCGCTGTTGTTTCGACCAGAATCGCACGAGAGCGATCGCCCCGGCATGGCGGGGGCCGCCGTTCCAGCGATCGCATTCGTCGTCGACTGCCTCGTATTTCCGTTGCACGAGGAGGCTCAAGATTCTGACGAAATGCCACGAGTCGTCATGCCCGGGCGCGGCGAGCGCAGCCGCAAAACTCTGGTCGGCCTGTTCCCAATCGTGATGGTCGAGGGCCCGGCTGGCGCGCAGGTACAGGGCCCAGGCGAATTGCGGGTCGAGTTCGAGCGCCCGCTCGAGCGAGCGGCGGCTGCGGGCGAAATCCGGATCATGCCGGGCAAACAGGTACCACGCGGCTGGCGCTTCGGGTTCGCGCTGCGCCAGCGCTTCGTATCGCGCCAGCGTCTCGCGGGCGGCGGCCGGCGTGTCGCGCAGGTTTTGAAACGTGCGATGCCAGGCAATGTCGATCGGCCGCCGGTCGAGGCCCGTTTCCAGAAAGCGGGCGGCGCGATCGGCCACCTTGTGAGCCTGGGCGGTCCGGGCGTACGTCTCGAGCAATTCGGCATCCGGTGCACGCGCCAGGCGCCTTTCGGCCATCGTCATCGTGCCGCCGGGGTTGGTGTCGTAGAGGCTGACGAGGGCCGACACGGCCGTCAGCGGCACGATCTGCAACTGCTGTTTGACGATGCTCTGGTTGCGTTCGACGCTCATACTCTGAGGCGGCTGCTCGTCGAACAGGTAGTCGATGTGCGGGAACGTCAGCAGCGTCTCGCCAGCGAGCCAGCGCGGGATCGACGGGGCCCTCGTCGCCGAATAGATCACTTCGACCTGCAGCACGACCGCCTCGCCATTGACGTTGATCAGCCAGACGGGTTTTTTGAACCAGCGCGAGAAGTAGCCGCTCTGGACGGCGAGCTTTTCGGTGTATTCCACCGGGCCCGCAATCTGCACTTCGTGATGCCCCTCGGCGACAGTGAATGACCCCCGCGGATCGACGGCGATCGGCGGCCCACCGTCGACGTGGATGCGGACCGGGGTCCCCGTCTGATTGACGACGTAAACGGTGCGGTGCTGGCGGATCGACTCGTTGTGCAGCGCCAGCGCGACAAGCACGCCGGCCGCCAGGATTCCCAGCCGTGCGATGTTGCGCGTGCGGGGGGCAAAATCCCGTGAATTCGAAAACAGCAGGCTGAACAGCGAGCGATTCTGCCGCGGCAGCACGCTCTCGCGGCGGCCCGCGGCCGATTCCGCCTGCCGCACGATCTTGCGAAACCAGAAGTCGTCCTTGATGTGCGGCAACTCCTGCAGGATGTGCGGCACAAGGTTCAGCGCTTCGTCCGACCGCCGGGCCAGGTGCAGTTGCTCGAACAGGACGAGCAGCGGCCGCAGGTCATAGAGCTGGCCGGCGCCCGGTTCTTTGAGAAAATCGAGCAGGGCGGCGGCCTCGTCCAGCTTGCCATGCCCCATCAGATACTGCGCCTTGCCCGAACGTGCCGAAGGCAGGTCGGGGCGCAGGCGTAAAGCGTCGTCGAATAATTGCGACGCCTCGGCGTGCTGGTCGAACGCGTACAACTGCCAGGCCAGGTCGGCACGCAGGGCGCCGTCTTCGGGAAGCTGCGCCAGAGCCTTTTCGCGGAGCGATTTGGCTTCGTCATACTGCAAATACGAGAGCAACTGTCCGTGGGCACGAGCGGCTGATTCGCCCGACGGGTCTTCGGCGAACCGCGTCAGCGCGTCCGACAGGTTCAGTTGTCCACCGACCTCCCATTGCCGCGCCGAGATCGCGTAATGGCCCGTGCAGAACGGGCACGAATCGATGATCCGTTTGCGCCCCAGCGGCCAGACGGGTACAAACACGATCACGATGTACAACCGCGTGTCGTACGACACGAGATTGGCCTCGCGATGGCACCGGCGGCAGATCCCGTTCCGGGTTTTGACGTTGCTCTTGCCGTAATAGTGCGTGCCGCAGCCGTTGACTGTCGAAGGCATGATCGTGAAGCCCCGTGCCAAGTCTCGTTGTCAGCAGCAGTTCAGCGACCAATAGTACCCTCGGCTCCGAATCGACGCACCCGTCGATCGATGAGGGCGGCTCCCGGGGACATCCGTTAGGCGGGGGCAAGCACCACGAGCGTGCCCTGGCCGCTTATTCGGTCCGCCTCGGGCGGAGGGCACGATTGCGCTGTCGCGTCAAATGACAACACCAGGATCAGCGGCCGGCGCCGGTTCCCCCGCCGGTTTGCCCGTTATTCGAGCCTCCCCCGGACTGGAAGAACGTAAAAGTCTGGACTTCGGTGATCGACGTGAATTGAGGAATCAGCGTCATCCGCACGTAGCGCCGGTCGCCGGTCACGACGGCCATCGCCGTGTTCGTGACTCCTTCCGAGAGCACGGTGATCAGCGGCTGGTACCCCGGCGCGGGCCGGTTGCCGCGCTGCCGCGGGCGCTCTTCGATCAGCCGGCCGCGGGCCGCTTTGTCGGCGATGCTGTCGGCGACGAGCCGCTCGCGGCGGTTGTGCCGGGCCCCGCCAAGATGTTCACGGGGCATGTCGAGCAGGGGCACGGCCGTCAGTTCCTTGAGCCGGCCGTGCTCGAGTGTGACGCGCACGACTTTGTCTTTGTCCGAGAGCTTGACAGTGAATTGATCGATGGTTTCGCGGGATGTTCCCCCGTAGCGCATAATGTTCAAAACAGCGCGCTTGCCCACCACGTCGCCCGAGATGTGCCGCACGATGACGCGATAATCGCCCGGCATGCCGCGCGGGCAGACGTAATTGTCGTGGCAGTCTTTCTGTTCGCCCCCGTAACCGTCGTGCACGAAAATCCCGCCTCCCGTGGTGGCCGGGTTTTCGGACGAGCAGACGGCGCCCGAAGGCTCTTCGACGAGCAGGTCGAGGTCGGCCTTGCCGCTCCAGGTGAGCTCGATCGTCAGATCGGTTTTCGAAGCGTCAGCAACCTCAAGCGCCAGCCGGTCGGCCGCAGGCTGATTGCCCAGGTCGCGAAGTTTTTTTTCCAGTTCGTCGGCGATGGCCCGGGCATTTTTGTGGAGTGTCTCGTGGTCGCGTCCCCAGGCACGCTGCAGAATTCCGGAAACGGCCCAGCCGACCGCTTCCGGATTCTCGGCTTCCTGAGCGAGTTTAAGACCCAGCAGGTACGGTTCGAGCCGCGTGGGATCGACGATCGATGCCTGGCGGTACAGCGCCAGGGCCCGCTCTTTGGCGCCGAACCGCGTGAGAAACGCCCCCGAGTACAGCAGATTGGAAACATTGACGGCGCTGAAGTCGACGTTCGAGAGCAGCACGCGCTCGACCTCTTCGCGCGGCCGGCCGGCGAGCTGCATCTCAAGCGCCAGCACCGTATACATCCACGGCTGAGACCGGCCGTTCAGGATCGCCCCATTGATGCAGGCGATGACGGCTTCGGTGCGCTTCGCTTTGTGCAGCTTGAGAACAACATTGCAGACGGCGCGGGGATCGGCGTCGTGAGTGCGGAAGTAATCGTCCCAGACTTTGTCGAGCGGCCCCTCCGCGGGATCGAGAGGAATCTCTTCGACAGGGGGCCTGGCCGGCGCGCCGGCTGCCGGACGATTGGCGGGAGTAGAAACAGACTCAGCGGAACCAGCCGGTTTCGGCTGGCTCCGCTGAGGATTTGGGACTTTCGGAGATTCGGGGGACCTGGGCTTGGACGTCCCCCCCTTGGAATCAGGCTTTACCTTGGGGTCAGGGCTTTTTTTTTCTCTTTGTCGACGGAACTGTTGTTGAAGACTTCGTCTGCCGCAGGATCAGCGACATTCATCATTCCCATGCCGCCCATGCCGCCGCCACCCATCATGCCGCCGCCCATGCCGCCACCCATTCCACCGCCGCCCATGCCGCCGCCCATGCCGCCGCCGCCGCCCATGCCTCCCATCATCCCCATGCCTCCCATGCCGGCCCGCGGGGTGATGATCGGAATCACGAGGTCGCCAACGGGATAAACACGCGTCGTGAGTTTGTCGGCAGCCGAGGCTGCGGTGGTGATCTTCATGACTTCGTTCTCGATCATGTAGGTGAGCTGCACGGGTTCCAGCAGCAGCTTGAGAACGCTGCGGAGCGACACGCCCTGCAGCTTCAGCGTGATCGGCTGATCGAGCGCCACCCCGTCTTCGGTGAGCTTCACTTTGTCGAGAATGATATTGATGTTGTGGAATTCATGCAGGTAGGTGATGCAGTCTTCCAGCGCCAGCTCCGACCATTCGACGTTGGTGGGATTCTCGAGCGAACGGCGGATTTTTTCTTCCGCCGGGTTCCACCGCATCAGGTCGACCGAGGCCCACTTCCGCCGGCGTTCCGACAGCGACTTCCAGACCTCGGGGGCCGGATAGACGATCGGCGGTTCGTCGGGGAACGGAATGTGCGCGATCTCGAGCTGATGCAGCGTCGCCAGGAACTGGTCGTACCGGCGATACCGCAGCCGCTGCGCCTTGTCGAGCTGGCCGGCCGCTTCCGAATCGTAGATTGCCGCCACCGTCACCCCCTGGTACGGCGCCAGCTCGAACGAGGCACGGGCCACTTCTTCGGCCCGTTCGAACGCGTCGGCATTGCCGATGTACCCTTCGTACATCAGCGAGCTGACCTTGCTGATGAGCTGTTCGAGCTGCTCATCGCGCTGCAGCAGATGCTCGGTCGCCAGTTCTTTGGCCCGCAGCGCCGACGCCTGTTCCTGACGGGCGATTTGCACCTGTTCGATGTTGTGTTTCGCATTGTGCATCCGATCAATCGCACTCTGGATCTTGGCCCTGAGCCTTTCGCGAGTGTCGGGATCAATGTCGGTCGACGAAACAACCGCCGTCATCGTTCGCTTGAGCTCGTTCAGGCTGGAATCGGGGTCGGCCGTCCCGGTCCGGTTGATGACGTCCAGCATCCGCGTCACCTCTTTGGTGAGTTTCAAACCACGCAGCCTCCACAGTTCTGACTGATCTTCCAGCAGACCCTTGCTCTTGGCTGTGGCGGGGGCCTCGTCCCCCTCGATCCCCGCGGCCGGAGGCTCCGGGGTTTCCTGAACATCTTCGTCTTTCAGCCGCGCCAGCGCCGTCTGCACGGCCTGAATCTTCTTCTCTTTGATCTTCTGCGAGGCATTCAGAATCGTTTCCGCCTCGACGTTGGCCGGGTCGATCTGCCGCACGGCCTGCGCCACCTGTTCGGCCTGTTTCAGGTCGCGGGATGCCACGGCCTGCCGGCCGGCGACCAGCAGTTGCTGGACCTGGTCTTCGTATTCTTCGCGGGCCACGTTCAGTAGCTCGTTTCCGGCGACAGCCACCAGGAACCCGTCGCTCTGCTCGGCCTGCTGCCACAATCCCGCCAGGAACGTATTTCCCGGCTGCACGGCCTCTGGCTTCACTGTCCACGACAGTGATCGCCCGGCGCCGGTCGCAGTGACTTTCAGCGTTTCTCCCACCGATCCTTTCCCCAGCACGACCGTCTTCCGGTCGGAACGGATCGGAGGCACAACGCCGGGAAGCAGTTTCTCGACATCGGGGCTGAGAACCAGCTCATCGGCATAGAACACATTCGCCGCCGCGGCGCGGGCCAGCTTCTGCCCGAGCTTTTCGGCAGGCAGTTTCGAGTCGTCGATCAGGCCGTCGACGACGACGATCCCGCCGGTGTGCTGCGCCAGGACTCCCAGCACCTGCAAGTCGGTACGGGGGCCGATGGCGTAGCTGGTGACGGGAACGTGCAGACGGCGCAGTTCGTTGATCAGCGTACGGAATCCGGTCCATTCGATCAGCCTGCCGGTGCTCATGCCGTCACCGATGTAAATCATCGAGCCAGCGCGGTTGCCGGTGAACGACTTCAGCGCCGTTTCGAGCGCCGGTTGCAGGTCGGTGGCGCCCAGCGGCACACGGTGCGCGAGGGCGTCGAGCGCCGCGCGGGTTTCAGCCGACTGTGGAGACGAGAAGCCTTCCGACAGCGGCTTGACTTCCGTATCGACGGCGATCAGCCGCACGCGGTCGGCCGCAGCGAGCGACGCCAGGCACGATTCGAGCACGGCCAGCGCCTGCCGGCGATGACCGCCCGCCTGGCTGGCCGAGGTGTCGAAGACGATCACATGGTCGTGCGCACCGGCGGCTTCCGATGCCCCCGCCTGCAGCGACAGGGCGAAGACCGTTTCTCCGCCGGGAACGTCAAACCGAATCAGGTCCGAAGCCGGTTCTGTGGCGACCGGACGATTCTCCCCCGCGACGCTCCACACGCACAACGAGGCGAATCCGACGATGACCAGCGAACGGGCAGCAACACGACGGCGAGACAGCATTGCGCGGCTCCATAACACAGTGGTTCGGGAAACAAAAGACCTTCACGAATTCCCGCTGGTCGAGAATGCGCGCAGAACCGCGCGGGATGACTTCATTGTATATTCAGTCTCGTCCCTGAATGAAGCAAAATCTTCTCATATTTTGCATTTTTCCACGATTCGAACCGCGTCCCGCCTGCCCTGCCGAAAGCATTTCCTGTGATGACCGCCGCGCTCGACTTGTAACGGTTAGAGCCGACCGTGCGGCAGCCCTCAAAATCGCGCCGGTCGTCGCAATCGGTGCACGAACAGCCCGCACAGGTGTTGCCGCGCGACCACAATGGATGCCGGCCCGCGCCTGTGGTTACCAACGCAACGGCTGTGCGGATTACGCCACAGTTGTCGAACGAGCGGGTTGGTCGTGATGTAGCATGGGACGATCGCGGCGGAACGCGGCATTTCGACCACAACCGGCACAGGCCGATGTGAGTTCCGCCGATTCCCAGGGCACGCAGAATCCCCAGATTGACCCGGATGTAAGGGATGATCCGAGGGTACGGACGACAAAGTCGCATGCAGTTTCGCTGGCCGGAAAGAGCGTGAAACTCATGCCCGGAATCGTCGTAAATGCTTGTTTTAATAATACTTTGCGACACTCAAGGCCAGCCGGACAAGCCGCCGATCATTTGCATCAGACCTGTTTTTCCGGCTCCCGCATCTACGCCGGTCACAGGGATCATCGGAGTTGCCGAGGAAAGGTTCGGGCTGCGGAAAGGCCCGACGGCACCGATGCCAAGTGCTAGCCCATAAGCGGATGGTTTGCCGTCTGAGTCTGCGGTGTGGTCGTCGGTCTTGTCTCGGACAAAAGCGACGCGCGTCGCAGGCGGTTTGCCTGGTTGAAGGACCAGGCGCCCTCAATCGCCTTCGGACGAAATACACACCGACCCATCCGTGGTAAGGACGGCGGACAACCCAAATTCCCAAGGGAAGGAGATGTTGCGTTATGAAATGGACGACACTGTACAGTGCAGTGGTGGCCATGATTGGTATGGTGGGGACGGCGAATGCCGGCTCGATCGTGCTGACCAGCCACAACTGCTGCGGCGCTGAGAAGAGCTGCGGGTGCGCCCCCTCTTGTCAGCCCAAGTGCTGCCGGCCTGTGATTTACAAGCCGTGCTGCCCTCACGTTCACAACTATCAGCGGACGTGTGCCAAACCCATGAGCTGCTGCAACACATGCCCGGGGAGCACCTGCGCTCCCAAGTGCTGTGCTCCGGCTCCCGCTCCGACGTGCGCGGCTCCGGCCCCGGCGACGTGGGCGGCCACCTGTGCGCCCAAGTGCGCTCCGGCTCCGGCTCCGACCTGTGCGGCTCCGTGTGCTCCGGCTCCGGCGACGTGTGCGGCTCCGTGTGCGCCCAAGTGCGCTCCGGCTCCGACGTGTGCGGCTCCGGCTCCGGCCACGTGCTGTGCTCCGGCTCCGGCTCCCACGTGCTGTGCTCCGGCTCCGGCCCCGGCCCCGGCGAAGTGCTGCGATGCACCTTGCCAGAGCAAGTGCTGCGACACCGGTTGCAAAACCAAGTGCTGCAATGCTGATCCCTGCGAAGTCGCTCACTGGATCTATGAATCGCAGACCGGCTGCCATGCCAAAGATCGCCGCAAGGCGCTCCGTAAGCTCGGCAAGTTCGACTGCGTCTGCAATCCTGAAATCATGTGCGCCTTCATCTACGGCCTGAACGACTGCGACCACAAGGTTCGCAAGCAGGCCGCGATCCAGATCCGCAAGCAGACCAAGAAGAACTGCTGCTGCTGCAACGACAAAGTCGTGTGCGCCCTGACCTACGCGTTGGGTGACTGCGACAAGGGTGTCGTTCGTGCGGCGAGCCGTGCTCTGAAGGCCTGCGGTTACGACGTTCAGAAGTCCTGCTGCGAAAGCGGCTGCAACACGTGCTGCACGCAGCCGGCTTCCTGCTCCGCTCCTGGCCAGTCGGTTGTTCCGACCCCGGCCGAAGGCGGAGAAGCGGCTCCGGCTCCTGCTCCGGCTCCCGCCTCGGCGGAACCCGAAGCGTACTTCCCCTCGCGTCTGAAGAGCCAGCAGACCAAGGCTCGCAAGAGCGGTCTGGCGAACCTCTTCGGCGTGCGTGGCTGAGAGTTTTCAATAATCACCGAACATTCTCGGAACTTGTCCGAGTGAGTTCGATCGACAGCGACCCCCGGAATTCGTTCCGGGGGTCGTTTTTTTCTTTGAGGCTTGAGACGTGAGGCTTGAGACGTGAAGGAAAATGCCGCACGCTCCATTAACCTCAAGCCTCAAGCCTCAAGCCGCAAGCCTCAGGTCTATTCCCGCAGCGAAAACCACCTGCCCGAAAATTGACGGGTGCCGATCCATCGAGTACCGTTGATCTGTTGCAGTCAACGGGGTGACCATGCCAGCGGATCGATCCCAATTCATGCGCCCGATCTGGCTTGTCGCACGTTGCGTGGCGACTGCAGTTATTGTGGCAGCGCTGCTTCCGACGCCCGCTGCGTTCGCCGCCCCGCCCAGCGATTCGGTCGAGATGGCCGAACGTGATTTCTGGTCGTTTCGCAAACTCTCCTGGCCAGTCGTGCCGGCGGTGCGCCAGGCCGATCGTGTTCGCACGACAGTCGATGCATTCGTGCTGGCCCATCTCGAGGAGCGGACGCTGGGCCTGTCGCCTGAAGCACCGCGCAACGTGCTGATCCGCCGGCTGTGGCTCGACCTCGTCGGTCTGCCCCCGCCGCCGGAGGCGGTGGCCGAGTTTCTCGCCGACGAATCGCCCGACGCTTGCGAGCGGCTGGTCGACCGGCTGCTGGCTTCGCCACATTTCGGAGAACGCTGGGGCCGGCACTGGCTCGACGTCGTAGGATACGTCGACACCGTCGGTTTCGACGTCGATGCCGACAACATCATCACCAGCGACAGCAAGTGGCTTTATCGCGACTGGGTGATCCGGGCCCTCAACGCCGATCTCCCCTACGACCGGTTCTTGCAGGAACAGATCGCGGGCGATGAGCTGGTCGACTGGCGCCGCGCGCCGCAGTTTACGAACGAGATTCGCGACCTGCTGGCGGCGACCGGCTACCTGCGCACGGCCCAGGACTTCACGCACGAAGACGTAGGAAACATCCCGCAGAATCATTTCAACATTTTGCACGATACGCTCGAAATCGTGGGGTCGAGCGTACTGGGTCTGACGCTCAACTGCGCGCGGTGCCACAACCACAAATTCGACCCCGTGCCGCAGGAAGATTACTACCGCCTGATGGCCGCGTTTACACCGGCGTACAACCCACAGGACTGGCGCGTCGTGCTGTCGTACGATAAGAAACTGCCCGATCGCTCTCTGGCCGATGTGTCTCCCGCCGACCGGGCAGAGATCGACCGGCACAATGCCGAAATCGAACGCCAGGTCCAGGAACTGACGAAGCGGATCGACGAAATTCGCCGGCCCCATCGAGAAAAACTTCTCGAAAGCAAACTGGGCGCGATCCCCGAGCCGATCCGTGCCGACACGAAGGCCGCCGTCGAAACGCCGGCCGAGAAACGGTCTGAAATTCAAAAGTACCTGGCGGGAAAGTTCTCGGGGCAGCTCAAGATCTCGGACGACGAACTGGCAGCCGCCCTCGGCGAGGCTGACCGGCAATCCGTGGCCAAATTGGCGGACGAGACGAAAGAGAAGAACTCTCGCCGCCGCAGCTACGGCAAGATTCAGGCGCTGTGGGACGTGGGAACTGTGCCGCCGACCCACCGGCTGACCCGCGGAAATTTCGAAACGCCCGGGCCCGAAGTTTCGCCGGGCTTCCTGCGCGTGCTGTGCGACGGCGATTCGGCCGCCACGGCCACTCCGGTCGCGCCGTATGAAGGGACGAGCGGCCGGCGCCTGGCGCTGGCGAAGTGGCTGACGGCGCGCGATTCCCGCGCGGGCGCGCTGGCCGCCCGCGTGATGGTGAACCGCGCCTGGCAGCATCTATTCGGCACAGGACTCGTTTCGACCCCCGAGAATTTCGGGTTCGGAGGAGCCGTTCCGTCGCACCCCGAGCTGCTCGAATGGCTGAGCGCGGAATTCGTCGAGCAGGGCTGGAGTGTCAAGCACCTGATTCGCGTCATGGCATGTTCCAGCGTCTACAGGCAGTCCGCGGTTCCATCAACGGCCGAAGTCCGCCAGCCGGCGGTCGACGTCGATCCCGACAATCGCTTGCTGTGGCGGATGCGGCTGAAGCGGCTGGAATCCGAAATCATCCGCGACAGCGTCCTGGCAACGTCGGGTTGTTTCGATGCGACGGCGTTCGGACCGCCGGTGATGCTCGAGTGGCGGCCCGACGGCATGGTGGTCGTCGCGGAAAAGCAATTGCGCACTCCCACGGCGAAATGGCGGCGCAGCGTGTACCTGCTGGCCCGGCGCGCCTTTCAGCTTTCGGAGCTGACCGTTTTCGATCAGCCCGTTGTCGCTACGAACTGTCCGGAGCGCACCAGTTCAGCCGTGCCATTGCAATCGCTGACGATGCTCAACGGCGAGTGGCTGTGGGAACAGGCGGAACAATTTGCATCGCGGCTGGAACGACCGGCCCAGGCGTCGCCCGCTGACCGCGTAGCGCGAGCATTTCAACTGGCACTTGGCCGGCTGCCCGGCGCGGACGAGCTGCGCGAGAGCTGTGCGTTTCTCGACCGCCAGCAGGCCGCCTACCGCCAGCAGGAACAGAGCGCAGAGAAGGCCGACCACAGGGCTTTAGTCCACCTGTGCCATACGCTGCTCAACACAAGCGAGTTTTTGTATGTGCCGTGATTGAACGGTCAAAATCCCTTCACATTTGGATTCATGAATAAGACAACAGCCCCCTTGGGACTGAATTGAGATGGATCATGCCAACCGCATTTGAACATCCGTCGCGCCGTGACTTCCTGAAAAACTCCGCGCTGGGGTTTGGATCGCTCGCGCTGGCGCACCTGGTCGCGCGCGACGGACTGGTCGCGGCGGATTCCGCCGCTGCGCCGACCGGGCGCCGGTTCGACCTGCGGCCGCGAACGGCGCATTTCACTCCGCGTGCCAAGGCCATGATCCTGCTGTTTCAGAACGGCGGCCCCAGCCAGATGGAGCTGTTCGACCACAAGCCCGAGCTCGAGCGGCGCGACGGCCAGGTGTACGCCGAGAAAGTCGAAGTCCTGCAGCCGGGCAACAGCGACAAGCTGATGGCCAGCGTGTTCAAATTCCGCAAATTCGGACAATGCGGGATGGAGCTCTCGGACATGCTGCCCGGGCTGGGCACCGTGGTCGACGACCTGTGTCTCATCCGCTCGATGCA
>JACQFH010000250.1 GCA_016200145.1 Planctomycetia bacterium
CTATGCCAAGCGCAAGAACGTTTGAGACCGGTTACAGATTTGACTGGTCAATCCGCGGCGGCGATAATGGTGTAAAGGCCTGCATCGACTGTCTGTGGAGGAAATAAGCGATGTTGTCACGCCGGGTTCGGCTTCTTTCAATCGTCGGAGTGATCGGACTGAGCTGGGGTTTGTGGCTGGCTGTTTCGCCCAATTCGGCCGCCGACAAATCCAAAAAGACCGATTCCGCCTCGAAAAAATCGAAGGCCGACGCGCAGGACAAGAAAGACGCGGCAGCCGACAAGCCCGAGAGCGCCGCGGAAGACGACACCGCCCCCAAGAAGGTCGTGAAGACCGATGCCGAGTGGCGGAAAATCTTGAATCCGCTGCAATTCAGGGTGACGCGCAAAAAGGGAACCGAGATCGCCGGGACCGGCAAATACGCGCACACCAAAACCGACGGCATTTACCGTTGCATTTGCTGCGGGCAGCCGCTGTTCGACTCCAAGACGAAATTTGAATCGGGAACGGGCTGGCCGAGTTTCTTTCAGGCGCTCAACGACAAGGCCGTCAATTACATCGAGGACAACAGCGCGGGCGAGGTTCGCACGGAAGTCGAATGCAGCCGCTGCGACGCCCACTTGGGGCACGTCTTTTCCGACGGGCCTCAGCCAACCGGTCTCCGATACTGCATGAATTCAGCCGCCCTCAACCTGGTCAGCCGCAAATCGCTCGAAAAAGATCCCAAGGCCAAGGACGCGAAGTCGAAATCGCCAGGCGAGGACAAGGAAAACAAGGCAAAGTCCGCCTCGGAGAAGAACGACGAGTCGCCTCAGAAGAGCACGACCGGGAAGAGCGAGAAGTAGTGCTCGCTCCCAGTGCTTCCGATTTTTCGGGGGCATCTGTTTCTCGAGGGTTGGTCATCTCGAATGTGCCCTGGTCCGCTTTTTGGGCGGCCGGCGCATTGCACCGCCAAAGACGAAAGATACGATCGTATCATTCTTTGGAAATGATTGTGCCGTGCCAGGCCAGGGCGTAGCTTGATCCTCATTGCAGGAGAGACTCCGGGGGCCACTTGCGGACTCTCGCCACGACCCAGCTTGTGGCCGGCAGCCCACCCGACATCATGCGCGGACTTCATTGAGGATTCATCATGAGAACACGAATTCTTCACCGACGCGGATTCACGCTGATTGAGCTGCTGGTCGTTATTGCCATCATCTCCGTGCTGGTGAGCCTGTTGCTCCCTGCAGTGCAGCAGGCGCGCGAATCGGCGCGGCGCTCGCAGTGCAAAAACAACCTCAAACAGATCGGCATCGCGTTGCACAGCTACCTCGACGCGTGCGGCGTCATGCCCCCGGGGCGGCTCGTCAATCCGGTGAACGGCCAGGGGCACTGTTTTTCGGCGTACGCCCATCTGCTGCCGTACCTCGACCAGGGACCGCTGTTCAACCAGATCAATTTCTCGGCTAACCCGGACGACACGGCCGGGCCCAACGGGCCCGTGGTGGCCGTCAATTTGCCGGTGCTGCTGTGCCCGAGCGACACCCACGTGCAATTGCAGGCAGGCTCCGGAATCCACGATTATCCGCTCAATACCGGGACGACTTACCCTGTCTCACGCAATAATCCTGCGGGGACGCCGATCACGGGAATCTTCTTCGAGAATTCGAAAATCCGCATGGCCGACATTTCCGACGGCTCGTCGCAGACCGTCTGCATCAGCGAGACGGTGAAATCCGAACCCACTGGCCCGACCAAATGGGACGGAGTCAGCTTCACCAACGGCTTCGTGCTCACGCAGGGCAACGACAACGGATTCACCGGCCCGGAACTGACCGACTACACGTCGCAATGCCTGAGCAGCGGAATCCTGCTGCAACAGACGCGCGGCAGCAAGTGGCTGTACGGCGCGCCCGGACATTCGATGTACAACCACATCCGGCCGCCCAACGACAAGAAGGGCCCCGACTGCCGCGGGGGAATTCCCCACAGCATCAAGACCGTGGCGCTGTGGAACGTGCTGTCGCACAACGTGACGGCCCACAGTCTGCACGCCGGGGGAGTTCAGACGCTGTTCTGCGACGGACACATTCAATTCGTAAACGACAGCGTCAACTTGGCCATCTGGCAGGGGCTGGGAAGCCGGAACGGAAAGGAAATCGTCTCCGATTTCTGAACACGTTGTCGATCGGGCACGAACGAGTTCTCTGTCGAGACGGAATCATGTACACGATTATTCGGAAGGGGGCCGCCAGTCGCAGCCTGCTGGCCGGCGGCATTATTCTGCTGGCGGCAGCGGGCTGCTCGAATTCGGTCGTCGAAGAACGCGGGTATGTCGTTCCGGCGCAGGGGACGCTCATGTATCAGGGGCAGCCCGTTGCGGACGCGCAGTTGACGTTTCTGGGGGACGACGCATCGGAGCCGGCCATTGCGGTCACCGATGCCCAGGGGAAGTTCCGGTGCACGACGAATGACTCGAGCGAGGGAGTCCGGCCCGGCGAATACCTGGTGACGGTCAAAGGTTCTCGCGGCGGAATCCCCACGAAATACTCGGCAGCGGAAACGTCGACGCTGAAGGTGACCGTCGAGGACGCCGACGAAAACGTCTTGCGGCTCGTGCTGGAAGACTGATCGCGCCGCAGGAGTGCCTCAGGCACCTAAAAAGCGGCCGGGACACGTTGCCCGGGCGTTTGACTCAGACATGATCATATCCGTAGAATGACATGATCATGTCACAGGCCGACACCCTGCGCAACAACGTCAAGGCGCTCCGCATGGCGCGGGGCTGGTCTCAGGCCGAACTCGCGCGGCGGGCGGGAATTTCCCGCGCCGCGGTGAGCGCCATCGAGATCGAACGGCTCGTTCCCTCGGTTGCCGCGGCCCTGTCGCTGGCCGAGGCCTTCGGTTGCCGGGTCGACGCGCTGTTCGCGCTCAACTGCGCGGCCGGGCCGGAGACGGAATGGGCCTGGCCGGCGACGACCGAGCCCTGTCGCTACTGGCACGCCGAGGTCGAAGGCAAGGTGTTGCTGTATCCGGTCGAAGCCACCGGCGCCGGGGTCATCGGGCACGACGGCATCTTTTCGCACGGAGTGTTCGAGCCGCGCAGCCAGAACCTCCCCGAGCAGACACTGGTGCTGGCGTCGTGCGACCCGGCGTCGACGCTGCTGGCCGCCGAACTCGCCCGCACCACTCCCTTTCGGCTGCTGGTCATTCCACGATCCAGCTCGGCGGCGCTGCGCCTGCTTGGGCAGAACCTGGTTCATGCCGCTGGCGTGCACCTGGCGAAAGCCGGCACGAAGAAGGGCAACGCTGCCGAGGTCAGGCGGCAGCTCGGCCGCGGTTACACGCTGCTGCGCGTCGCCCGCTGGCAGGAAGGGCTGGCCCTGGCGCCGGGGCTGGGCATTCGGTCAGTCGGCGGTGTACTGCGAAAGAGAAATCTGCGATGGGTGGGGCGCGAAGCGGGTTCGGGCGCACGCCAGTGCCTCGATGAACTGCTCGAGTCGCGCGAGCAGCCCCGCCGCCAGGCGCGCGACCATCGCGGAGTGGCCGAGGCGATCCGCTGCGGCTGGGCCGACGTCGGCGTCTGCGTGCGCCTCGTCAGCGAAGATGCCGGACTCGAGTTCCTGGACGTCCGCGACGAGACGTATGACCTCTGTTTTCCGACCGACGCGGCTGATGACCCGCGAATCGTCGCGTTGATTGAGGCGGTGCGATCGGAACCGTATCGGCAGTTGCTGGGGGAGCTTCCTGGTTACGATACGCGCGAGGCGGGAGAGATGGAGGCGATTGGATGAGGACGAAACCAGGCAAATCGCTGAGTGTAAGCGGTAGCACAGAAATATCGTCACCCCCCCCCTGGCCCCCCCTTACAAAGGGGGGGAGGGGTCGACTCGCTGCGCTCGTCGCGTGCGCTCTGCTGGTGCTTGTGGGGTGCACCGGGAAAGACGAGAGCGCGAAACCAAATGCGCCAGCGGATACCGGGAGTGAATCGGCTGATCAAAAATTAACAGGCGAGTTGAAAGCGAAACCCCAAGGAAACAGCAAGCTGCGTATTGCGGCGGCTTCGGACCTGAAATTTGTGCTCGAAGACTTCGTCGCGGCGTTTAATCGCATGCACTCGGGTGCGACGGTGACGGTCACATTCGGGTCCTCAGGCAATTTCTTCGCTCAGCTCTCGAACAAAGCGCCGTTCGACCTGTTTCTTTCGGCCGACGTCGAATACTCCAGGCGCCTCGCCGAAGAGGGGCACGGGCCCCCGGGCAGCGCGTTTCCGTACGCGCGCGGCTACATCGTGCTCTGGACGCCGAAAGATTCGAACCGCGGCGTCGAACGGCAGGGGTTCGAACTGCTCGGCAAGCCGGAGATCAAGTCGATTGCAGTCGCGAATCCCAAGACGGCCCCGTACGGCCGGGCTGCCATCGAGGCGCTGAAAAACCTGGGTGTGTACGATGCGGTGGAAGCGAAGCTCGTCTACGGCGAATCAGTAGCACAGGCGGCACAAATGGTGGAATCGGGGGCCGCGGATGTGGGCATCATTGCCCTGTCGCTGGCGCTTTCGCCTGCGCTGCGCGATCGCGGCGAATTCTGGCAGATACCTGCCGGCGCGTACCAGCCGATCATTCAGGGAGGGGTCATTCTATCGTGGGCCGAGGATGCCGCGCTCGCGGGCGAATTCCGCGATTTACTGCTCAGCGGGCAAGGCGTGGCGATCCTGAAGGAATTCGGGTTCGACGCGCCGGGAGAATGACGCGTGGACCTCGATTGGACGGCCATTCGCCTGACGTTGCTGGTGGCGGCCTGCACGACAGGAATTCTGCTGGTCGCCGGCTTGCCGCTGGCGGCGTGGCTGGCGAGGCCGCAGCGCGGCTGGCGGTTCCTGGTCGAGGTCGTCGTGGCGCTGCCCCTTGTGCTCCCGCCCACGGTGCTGGGGTTTTACATTTTGTGGGCCACCGGGCCGCGCAGTGTCTTCGGCCGCTGGTACGAAGCGTTGTTCGACTCGCGGATTCCGTTCACATTTTCCGGTGTCGTGCTGGCGTCGGTGCTCTACAACCTGCCGTTCGCCGTGCGCCCCTTTACGGCGGCACTGGCGGCAGTCGATCGGCGCTTGATCGAGGCGTCGTGGTGCCTGGGGGTGTCGCGCGTGGCCACGTTTCGCCGGATCACGCTGCCCCTGGCCTGGAGAGGCATTCTGGCAGGGTTGGTTCTCGTCTTCGCCCACGCGGTGGGCGAATTCGGTGTTGTGCTGATGGTGGGGGGCAACATCCCCGGCGTGACGAGGACACTCTCGGTGGCGATCTATGATGATGTTCAGGCGCTCGATTACGCGGCGGCGGGACGCAGCTCGCTGTTTTTGCTGGCGTTCGCGTTCGGCATGCTGTCGCTGCTGCACGTTTTGCAACGCGGTGACCGACCCCGGTAGGGGTCGCAGCTATTAGCCGGGGGTTGAGCGCAGCGACACCCCCGGAACGAGGTGTAAAGAACCTCACGACCCTGAAGGGGTCGCAGAGTCGTTGAGACTGAGGATCGTCTGACCCGTTTTTCAAAATGAACCATCGGCTTATCGCCACATTCGAACGCCGCTACCCAGGCGGGCCCGCGATCAAAGCGTCTCTGCGTCTGCCGATGAACGCATTTTCAGTCACGGCGCTGATCGGCCCGTCGGGCTGCGGCAAGACGACCGTGCTCCGTTGCCTGGCGGGGCTCGATCCGCCGGAACAGGGCACGATCACTTGTGGCGACGACGTCTGGTTCGACGCCAGCCGGGGGATCCACGCCAGCCCGCAGCGGCGCGGGATCGGATTTTTGTTTCAGGAATACGCGCTGTTCCCCCATCTGACGCTGTTCGAGAACATCGCCTACGGCCTGGCACACGAATCGGCTTCGGAAATCGGCCGCCGCGTCGGGGAATTGACTGCGATGCTCCAGATCGCCGGACTCGAGTCACGGTACCCGCGCGAACTGTCGGGAGGGCAACAGCAGCGCGCAGCCCTCGCCAGGACGGTCGCGCCCCGGCCCAAGCTATTGCTGCTGGATGAGCCCCTGTCGGCCCTCGACACGCCCACGCGCGTCGAGCTGCGCCGCGAGCTGCGCGGGGTTCTCGCTGCGCTCGAGATTCCGACGATCATCGTCACGCATGACCCAGTCGAAGTCACGACGCTGGCGGATCACGTGATCGTGCTTGAGGGCGGCCAGATTCTGCAGCAGGGCCCGGTGCCGGAAGTCTTCGCGAAACCGAATGATCCCCGTGTCGCGAGGATTATCGGCCTGAAGTAGCAGGCAGACTTACTCCATCGCGTCATCCGCGGGCATTTCTTCCGGGGCAGGGGGGCGCTTGATGAGCGTGACCTCGTTTCCGTCGGCGTTAAAGCGGACTTCGTCCATGATTGTTCGCATCAGAATGATGCCGCGGCCGGACGCTTTCTCGTAATTGAGGGGCGCCGCCGGGTCGGGAAGCAGCGAGGCGTCGAAGCCCGGTCCCTGGTCGCGAATCGTGAATTTCGCCTCGGTTCGCGAGATGCGGGCCTCGAAAAAGATCTTGCGATTGCGATAGGGCTCTTCCGTCAGCCGCTCGCGGACGATCTGGTCGATCGCCTTGCGCTGCGGCCAGCCCGCGCCGGTCCCGATCTCGAGACTGCCGTGGTAGTACGCGTTCTTCATCGCCTCTTCGAGCGCGATCCCCACGCGCAGGCGTTCGGTTTCATCGCCGAGCGGCATGCACCGCAAGTGCTGCTGCACATAAGCGATCAGGGCACGGATCAGGTTCAGGTCGTTGCCGACGACGAAATGCTCTTCGCACTCGGTCAGGTGATGCATCAGGCGCGAATGCGTGCGGTCTTCACTGGCCGCCGCCAGCACGCGCTCGACGGTTTCCACCAGGTCTTCGGCCAGCTTTTTCTTGGGGACGTAGCTGGCCGCTCCGCGGCGCAGCGCTTCCGAGGCGATTTCTTCGCTCCCCTGTGCGGTCATCAGCACGACGGGGGTCAGCGGGTAGTCCCCCTTAATCGCCGCGACGAGCTCGAGGCCATCCATTTCGGGCATCTGCAGGTCGGTCAGCACAAGGTCGGGCACAGCCGTGGCGAACCGCAGCAGCGCCTCTTTGCCGTCGTTGGCATACACGACGCCGCATCGTCCATGACGTTCGAGCAGGCCGCCCACCAGGCGACGATCCACTTCCGAATCATCGACGACAAGCACTATAGGCACTTTCATCTCCCGGTAAGAACTGGCGGCAGGCGGTTTTTTTCGAATGTGATTGTCGTGTTATTGCGGCATCAGAGGGTGCCAGTCTCGTCGATCGACCAGCGCTTGCGGGCCGGTTCGTCGTCGGGCTCGCGGGGCAGACGCGGCTCGGCGGCCGGACTGCCGCGGCGCGCTATGCCGGCTTTTTCCATCAGGCTCAGGGCGAACGGGTTCTCTTCCTGGGGTGGTTCGTCTTCCAGCGGCGAATAAGCGATCTCGAAGCGGAGCTTGGCGATCGACAGGATTTCGCCTGGCCTCAAGAACTTTGCCAGGTGCACGATGCCGTCGACGCGGATGCCGTTCGTGCTCCCCAGGTCGCGCACGTGCCAGAAGCCTCCCTTGAATTCGAGCTGGCAGTGCTTCGACGAAACCTGCGGAGAGGGCAGAGTAATGTCGCATGCCGGCGCGCGGCCGACCAGCAGGTTGCGCTTCGTAAGCGGAATGGGTGACCCCCCGCCGCACGGGATCAATTCGCCCAGCGAGTGGCCACCTGCCGCGCCGCCCCGGCGCGCGCGCACGGGCAGTTCCTGGTGGCGCGGTGGCGGTTCGACCTCGGTCGTATCACTTTCGCGAAGGTTCGCCGCGGCTTGCAGAGATGGACTGGGGACAGGCGATCGGGCGGCAGGCGGACGGGCCGCCGCTTCGAGAACGTAATCGACCTGAAAGCGTTGCGTGGCGATCCACAGGACAGCGCCCGGCGACAGCTTGCCTTCCTGGCATCGTACGCCGTCGATGCGGATGCCGTTGCGGCTTGCCAGGTCGCTGACGTGCCACACACCGGAGCGCATTTCCAGCAGGCAGTGTTTCGAAGACACGGTGCCCAGCGGCAGACAGACGTCACAGTCGGCATTCCGACCCACGACCAGGCGCGGACGCACGAGTGGAATTGCGTCGCCACCGCCGCAGGGCAAGAGCTGTCCGAACATGCAGCACCACTCCGGATGACAACCAGCACCATACCAACGGGGGAGGGTGATTGCCAGCGGGACGATCGCTTGCGGCCGTCAGAGGACTTTCAGCACGAGCAGCGTGCGATCGTCGCCGCCAGCCGCGCCGGCATGGGCGTCGACCCGGTTCCAGATCAGATCGAGCAGCGACTCGGCCGAATTGTGCGCGAGCCCCGCAATGCTCGCCGAGATGCCTTCCCAGCGAAACAGCTCATGGGCGGAAGACCGTGCCTCGGTGATTCCGTCGCTGTACATGACGAGCAAGTCGCCCTGTTGCAGTTCGACCGTCGACGATTCGTACTGGGCCTCCGGAACGACTCCCAGCAGCAGGCCGTGAGATTCGAACATCTGCACGTGGCCGTCGCGGATCAAAAGCGGCACCGGGTGCCCGGCATTCGCGTACGTGAACGACCGCTGCCCCGCGTCGTAGACGCCATAGCACAGGCTCATGAACTGGTGCGCGCCCGTAATGCTGCACAGGGCCCGGTTCAGCCGCGAGATCAGTTCGGTCATGACCGGCTCGTGAGAGGCGTGCGCGCGGATCGCGCCACGGACGGCCGACATGATCATTGCCGCGGGAATGCTGTTCCCCGAGGCGTCGCCCACGGCGATCGCCGTCCGGTCGGCCGACAGCGAGATCACGTCGCACAGGTCGCCGCCCAGCTCGTAGCAGCTCGTGCAGCGGGCGGCCAGCTCGAAGCGCGGGTCGCGCGGCAAATCGCAGAGCGTGCCGTCGGTGTGGATTTCCGAAGCCGCCTTCAGGTCGCGGTGGATGCGGTCGTTCAACTCGCTGCCGCGGAGCAGCGCCGAGCGCTCGAGCAGCGCCGCCACCTGCGCTGCGATCGACTGCAGCACATGAATGTCGCGCCGCGTATACGTTTTGCCGCGTCGATCATACACCCATAGTACGCCGAACGGCGCCGTTTCCGACTGCACGGCGGCACACACGGCCGACTTCATCTCGGCCGGCAGCAGGGGGTGCCCTCCCGGCTCGTCGACCTGTACGGTGATCGGCTCGTCGGCCAGAGCCGCCAGCTCAATCGAACCGGAATGCAGCTCGCGAAACGGCTGCGGCACGTCGTCGCGTTCGATGCGAAAGACAGCCCGCAACTTAAGCCGTTCGGTTCCCGGGTCGAGCAGAAAAAACGCCGCGCTCCATGATCCCGAAAGATGCGCCGCCGCCTTCAGCAGGCGCGACAGGCCGAATGCGAGATTATCCTGCGCGGGAACGGCCATCCCCAGGTCGAGCAACGTCGCCACGTCGAGGTTTCGCTGGTTGAGCTGTGTCGAGGCCTGCGCCAGC
>JACQFH010000251.1 GCA_016200145.1 Planctomycetia bacterium
ACCATCGTCGTTGATCTTGATCGACGTATTTTCTTCCGCAAACTCTTTGAGCTCCGGATATGCCGTGAATTGCTTCCCGGTCCGCAACTCCCAGACTCGCACGACGCCGTCGCGAGCGAATGCGGCGAGGAGTTTGCTGTCTGGGGACACGGCAATGTTCTTGATTGCGTGTTCATCGACAATTCGAATCTGGTGCCCTGTCGCGAGCTCCCAGATTTCGACCCCGCCTTTTGGCAAGGCATGAAGCCACATGGCCCCATCCGGTGTGATGGCGACCGGGTCAGACAAATGCTGCTCGCGGTCGAATTCGGATCTCCTCAACGTCAATTCGGACCAGGGCCGTCGCAGCAAGACCGACTCCGTCCCGTCTCGCGGATCCACCTCGATCACCTGATAGTCGTCTCCGTGCTTCTCCCACGTCGTTGCGATCCACTTCTCACCGACCCCCAGGCACCCCCCGTCCCAGTG
This sequence comes from Planctomycetia bacterium, assembly GCA_016200145.1. Classification (GTDB taxonomy): domain Bacteria; phylum Planctomycetota; class Planctomycetia; order Planctomycetales; family Planctomycetaceae; genus JACQFH01. The sequence continues at coordinate 469 of JACQFH010000251.1, forward strand.
TACCCACCACGGTCGTTCCCACGTCGACAGTAAAGCACCCGACGACGCGTCGTAAAACTTCACTGCGCCGGCTCGAAGTCTACTCGTAATCGCAATAATCGTGCTGCTGCGTGAGAAAGACAATTCCAGGGAGTAACTGTCGGCCACGGGCACATCGAATGTGATAGCAGGGCGCCGCGGCCAAACGCTGACGACGAGGGCCGCCGCGGACAACCCGATCGCCAGCGCGGCGATTACGCTCCATTTTTGGCGATGCGACATTCTCAATGCCACCAGCTTAGGCGTCTGTCCTCTCACGGTGAATGCCGATTATTTGACTCCCACGGCGCGGCACACGGCACCGAATGCCGCTCCAACCACTTTGGCCTGGCGACCTGGCGGAGGATTCGCTTGATAGCCGGTGAGCTCGATCGCGACGGCAGCCCGCAGACGATCTTCAGAATCACCCCCTTGCCAGCGCGCCAGCATGTTCCAGGCCGAAGCATAGTGCGGCTCGTAATCAAAGCGTTCGCTGTCGGCGGACAACCCCCGGCTCACCAATTCCAGGGCATCCACGTATTCCCTATCGGTCAGGGCGTGCCACCCGGCTGCTACGCATGCCATCCCGCGGCCCATTGCGTAAGCCACAGCCTGACCTACGCCACTTTGAATCAGATCGCTCAAAAGAATTGAACGGCATTGGTCACGGCGACACGTCTTCTGTGGCTACGCAGAAGAGATGCGCTTCGCCGCGAATCAGGACTCGGTTTGAGGCCGGAACGGGTGAACCGATGACAGGCTCGCCCATGTTGTTTTCGGATAATAATTCAAATCGGTCGTTGGCGATGCTCGCGACAAACACGGTTCCGTCCTCGCGCGGCGCGTACAGCTTGTCTCCCGCGATGAGCGGCGAGGCGTAAAAGTTCGACCGATTCTTGGGAAGCTCTTTCTCCCAAATCGTCTTGCCCGTGGCCGGGTCGATGCACGCGACTTCGCCGCGGTCCCGGACAAGAATGACGCGTCCCTTGTAAACCGCCGGAGTGGGGACGAACGTGCCCACATCGTCGCGCTTCCAGACATGATTGGTCTGTGTGACGTCGCCACTTCCCGTCAATCGAATCCCGTGCAAGCGCGGAGTACCGCGATCGTTGCGACCGTAGGCGATCACGGCCATGTCCCCCACGATCACGGGCGTGGCGATCGACGGCCACAACTTGTTGGCGTCCGGATTGAAGTTGCCGCACGACCAGGTCACCCGTCCATCGGTTGCATCGTGAATGGTGAGATGTTCAGCCCCCCACACCAGGATCGACTCCTTTCCCTGGTGCTGGATGACCAGCGGCGTCGCATACCCATGATCGCATTCCATCGGCGTTGAGTAATTGCGAGCGACCTTCCAGGCCATCTCCCCGGTTTTCTTGTCGAACGCGGCCAGCCACGACTCGCCCTGGTGCATGCGGGCCATGACGACGTACTGATCCGTCAGCACGGGTGACGTGCCGTGATCCCAGAACAAGGTGTCCTTCCCGAAACGTTGAACGATGTCGGTTTTCCAGCGCACCTGTCCATCGAGCTCAACGGCCGCCAGGGTGCCGCTCTTGAAGTAGACGAACACGGCCTTTCCGTCAGTCACCGGGGAGGCATTGCATCCCGATCCATTGCAGTGCTTCCCCGGGTTCTCTTTGCCGAAGACCGCCCGCCATTTCTCGGAGCCGTCCAGGTCGTAGCAGAGCAGCGCGTCACTCGCGGCGGCCGGGGAGGTCAGGTAGATCCGGTTCTTGAGCAGGATGGGCGTGGAACAACCCTTGCCCGGCAGTTCGGTCCGCCAGAGATATTTCTCCTCGCCGAACTTAACGGGATAATTCCCCTCTGCGACGCTGCCATTCCCCAGCGGCCCGCGCCACGAGGACCAGTCCGCGGCCTCTGCGGACAGCGCGAATCGCATCGACAAGAGCAGCCAGCCGGCAGCAATCAGCAATCCGCGAGACGTCATTGTCGAATTCTCCTCATTGAACGCCGTTCCGGCAGGGCGCTCCCGCAGCGCCGGGGATGCGATCGGCATGATCTTACACCATGCAGTATGCGCTCTCATGATCGCGGGGGGAAGGCGTTCTCACGGACGGCGCGAAGAGGCAAGCCCGAGGCGAACTGAAATCGCACGGCAAGCTGATGAAACAGTTGCGGGCTGACACCGTTCTTCAATTCTCTCTTTACCGGGCTCTGCCTGGTAACGCACTGCCGCCGAGGCTCTGCCTCTCGTCCCATTCGCCGTCATTGCAGATCACCCGGCACCTGAGGCGAACGCGACGCAGAGCGTCGGGACGCGCGTTCCCACGCAGAGCGCGGGAACGAGACCTCTCGCGGCGACTACACGACGGCTGTCGAGCACGCGACGAGTTCGCGCCGATCGGGGCCGTCGACGCCGGCGGGTTCGGGCGAAGCTTCTTTTGCCGGGGCCGGCCGGCGGAATCCGAAGAAACCGCGGCGGCGGATGACGTCGGCGACTTCGACGGGCACGTTGTCGCACCACGAGGGATCGCCCGCGCTGATCTGCTTGAGCACGTCGCGCGAGAAGATCGACAGATACGCGGGGTTGTAGTTGTCCAACTGCTCGATGCGGCCCCGCTCGACGAGGTGTTCGTACAGCTTCCGCAGTTCGGGGGCCACTTGCAGGTTTTCGACCGTTGTCATCGCACCCGTCTTCCGGTCCAGCAGCGGGTAGATGTACAGCTTCAGATCGTTCTTGAACAACCGCCCGAACGATTCGAGGATGCCGCCGTCCAGCCGTCCGTAATATTTCTCGTCAAACAAGTCGCACAGGCTGCCGGCTCCCATCGTGATGCCGATTTTCTTCTTTGTGTAGCGGGCCAGGTACGCGGCCAGCCGGTAGTACTCGAAGTAATCGGAAACGAGCACCGTCTTTCCGCAGGCGGCCAGCATGTCGGCCCGGGCCAGAAAGTCGCGCAGGTCGATGGTGTTGCCGTTGGCATGCCCGCCGGAAGCCTGCAGGTTGTGCATCGTGATTTCCATCAGCGACACGACTGACTCTTCCGCCACTTCGGGCTCGCGCGAGAACTTTTCGTGCGCCGAGCGCAGCATATCGACGTTGACGTGGGTCACGGGCCGGAAACTGCCGCGCTCGACGAGGATCGGCTTTTTGTACAGCACTTCCGAGGGTTGCAGAACCTCGCCGCTGGCCGAGAACATGGCCGCGTTGCTCAGCCCCAACTGCACCAGTCGCAGACTCATCACCCGGTTGTCGACGTGCCGGAAGGCGATCCCCGAGAATTCGATCATGTCGATTTCGATGCGCCGCGTGTTCAGATTGTCCAGCAGCGAATCGACGAGCTCGTCGGGTTCGTGGTTCAGGCAGAAGGCTCCGTAGAGCAGATTGACGCCGACAATGCCCAGCGCTTCCTGCTGCAGGGCGTTTTCAGTGTCGAGCATTCGCACATGCAGGATGATCTGGCTGTCCTGGTCGCGGGGGTGGGCCTGGAACCGCACTCCCATCCAGCCGTGGCATTCATTGGTGCCCTTGAAGTTTCGGGCGGAAACCGTGTCGGCAAACACGAAGAAGGCGGTCGTGTCGCCCCGGCTCTCGCGCAACCGGCTGAGGTTCAGGTCGTGCTCATGGTCGAGCATTGCTTCGAGCCGCTGCCGGCACACGTACCTGTCGCATTCGCCGTAGATGGCATCGCTCACGGCCATATCGTACGCCGACATGCTTTTGGCGATCGTGCCCGCGGCGCCTCCGGCGCGGAAGAACCAGCGGACGACCTCTTGTCCGGCGCCGATCTCGGCGAACGTACCGTAGCGGCGCAGGTCGAGGTTAATGGTCAGAGCTTTGCGATCGGTGTTCGGACGTTCGTTCGACATCTCAAGCGATACTCCAGAAAATGTGCTCAAGCGGAGAGACCCCGCACTGCCTGGTATCGGTTGTGCGAATCAGGAAAAACAGGCAAAGCACATGGACTGCATAGAGATTGACGATTTGGGTCTGCTACAGTCGTTAGAATTGGCACGACGCAACCGGTAACTGGCAATCGGATGCGTCAGTGAGCAGTCGCATCACTCGGCCGAGAGCACGCGCGTATGACCGATCCCGCCCCTGAGAAGCCAGGTCGCCGCCCGCGCTACCGGGGCAAAAACCCGCGGCATTTCCACGAGAAATATAAAGAGCACCAGCCCGAGCGTTATGCCGACGACGTGGCGAAGGTGCTTGCGAGCGGCAAGACGCCGGCCGGCACACATCGGCCGGTCCTGGTGCGGGAAATCCTGGAAGTGATTGCACCACGGCCGGGGGAGGTGGCCGTGGATTGCACGCTGGGCTACGGCGGCCACGCCCGCGAACTTCTCGCCGCCGTGCAACCCGGCGGGCGACTGCTCGGCCTGGATGCCGACCCGATCGAACTGCCCAAGACCGAAGCGCGACTGCGCGCTCTGGGCTTTCCTGCAGAATCGCTGATCGTGCGACGAATGAACTACGCCGGAGTGGCGCAGTTCATTGCCGCCGAATCGCCCGGCGGCGTGGACCTGCTGGTGGCCGATCTGGGTGCTTCCTCGATGCAGATCGATGATCCCGCACGAGGCTTCACATTCAAGGCCGACGGACCGCTCGACATGCGCATGAACCCGTCCCGGGGCCCGTCGGCGTCGGCCCTGCTGTCGAAGCTGGACGTGGATGAGTTCGCTCAGCTCCTGGCCGATAACTCAGATGAACCCAATGCCCTTGAACTGTCGCGCCAGATCCTGCGCGCACATGCGCGATCGTCGCTCACGACAACGCGGTCGCTGGCAGACGTTGTGTACGCGGCCTTCACGCAACTGCCACGTCATTCGCGGGGAAGCGCCGATGATGCCGTTCGCCGCGTTTTTCAGGCGCTGCGTATCGCCGTCAACGACGAATTCGGCGCCCTGGGGGCTTTGCTGCGCAACCTGCCGTACTGCCTGAAACCGGGAGGCCGCGCCGCCATTCTGACGTTTCACTCCGGCGAGGACAGGCGGGTGAAACTGGCCTTTAAGACCGGCCTCCGCGACGGTGTCTACGCCACGATCGCAGATGAAGTCATCCGCGCCTCGGCCGAAGAGCAGCGCGCCAATCCCCGTTCGACAGCGGCGAAACTGCGGTTCGCGACCCGCGGATCATGACCGCAGTCGCGGACCGCGGGCCGGCGGTGCAAATCGAGCGGTGGTGTCTTTAGTTGCGGGCACTTTCGCGCTGCGAGATCAAATCGGGACACCCCCATGCGAACACTCGACTGGCCGCTGTGACGCACTTGTGCTATCTTGTTGATCCTGGCGTCATGGCACTGTGGATCAAGCCGTCGGACTGAATCGGAATTCGGCCAAAAACTCTGCAAGTTATCTGCGTCACGCACTCGAACACAAAGAGGCAATCATGGGTAAGGGCAACAACAGCCAGCAGCGCGAGAAAAAGAAACCTAAGAAGTCGGCTCCCACAAAGGGAGCACCGGCATCCAAGAAGTAGTCGGTGATCCGACTCGCAACGTTCGTGGGCGCGGTCGGATTGACTGCCATGGGCCATCTTCTGTCGCGGCGACCTCGGTACGCCCGATCCGGCCGCGTGCTCGCGCGTTGAAAGCAATCTTTCAACTTGCGGTTTCTTGACCGGCAGACTGGCTGCCGTTTCCGATGCCGGCCAGGCGGATTCGCTGACAATCCGGACAGGCCGCGTGTTGCGCCGGGCCGCAAATCTCGCCTAGCAGCTGTTGAAAAATCCGTGGCCTAGGCTGACAGCCTGTGAATCCTCGCGAAATCACGACGGGCTGGAAGCCTATCCCACGTTTTCCAACAGGCTGCCAGCCCTGGAAAGCCGTTGGCTTGGCCCGCGCCTCGTTGCTGAAGGGGCGCGTCCTTCATGGAAGCCGGCAAGAAAGATTGCGAATGGGCGCGACGATCAACGAGTTTCTCAAACACCTGAACGACAGCGGCATTTTGTCGTCGGCCGACTTGCTGGCCGTCGATGCGCAGATTCCGGAGAAGTTGCGGACGCGGGATTCGCAAGGTCTGGCCAAGGAACTCGTGCGGACGAAAAAGCTCACGGTGTTTCAGGCCGATGCGATTTATTCCGGCACTCCCCAGGGATTGACGCTTGGGAATTATGTGATTCTGGAGAAGATCGGCGCGGGCGGGATGGGCATGGTCTTCAAGGCCGAGCATCGCCGCATGAAGCGAATCGTGGCGGTCAAGGTTCTGCCGCCGACGGCGCTGAAGAACCCCGCCGCGCTCAAGCGGTTTCATCGCGAAGTCGAGGCGGTCGCCAAACTGACGCATCCCAACATCGTCGCCGCTTACGACGCCGACGAGAGCAAGGGGGTCCACTTCCTGGCGATGGAGTTCGTGGAAGGGATCGACCTGGCCCGCCACGTCAAACAGCACGGGCCTCTGCCTGTCGAGACCGCAGTCGGTTACATTTTGCAGACCGCCCACGGCCTCGAACACGCGCACCGGCAGGGAATCGTCCATCGCGACATTAAGCCGGCCAACCTGCTGCTCGACACTCGCGGCACGGTCAAGATTCTCGACATGGGGCTGGCCCGGTTCCAGGAAGGGGCGAACGCCGCCGCGCCGGTCGATGAAGCCACGGTCCTCACCCAGAACGGCAGCCTGATGGGGACTGTCGATTTCATGTCCCCGGAACAGGCTGTCGATTCGCACCTGGCCGACCACGCCTCAGACGTGTACAGCCTGGGGGCGACGCTGTACTTCCTGCTGATCGGGCAACCGCTCTTTGGCGGCACCACGCTGATGGCCCGAGTTCTTGCTCACCGGGAAACGCCGGCCCCTTCGCTGCGTGCCGCGCGCCCCGAAATCCCGCCGCAGATCGATTCGATCTATCAGCGGATGGTGGCGAAGAAGAAAGAAGCTCGCTATCCGTCGATGGCCGATGTGATTCGCGATTTGAGCGACTGGGCCAACGTGTCGCCGGTGCAGCCCTTGTCGGCCTCGAGCGACAACATCCCCACGAATGTCATCGACGCGATCTTTGACGATTGACGCCGGATGACATTCGAAGCAAGTCAGCATAGAATCGCCGTGATGACCCATCACGAGCAGGGAGGCAGCGTCTCAACTCAGCCGGAGCCCGTGCCATGCGTTTCGCGATCTTCGCCGGTTCCCTGATTGGCCTGCTGTTTGCCACAGCGGCCGTACACCCGGCTCGCGGTGACGGTATGGTCTACCGTCTGCCGGCCGACGGCACGTTCGTCAAGTACGACCTCGACGCCAAGATCCGCTTCGTTGAGGGGCAGGAGATCCCCATCGCCGGCTCGTTGACGATGAGCTCGGTCGGCGAGGCCACGGTTGACGGAGAGGCGTGCCGTTGGATCGAGTTCCGGACGGTAATCAAGATCGGCGGGCAGGAAAAGCCGAATATCAGCAAACTGCTGATCCCGGCGAGGCACCTGGGATCGGGGAAGTCGGCGGAAGGCAAAGCCCTCCGCGGCTGGGTCAAATCCGGCGACGACGAGGCCATCGAAATCAAAGACGGCAGCGCGCCGCAGCTTCAGGTTGAGAATGCCGCATTCCTGGCCGGTCAGCCGAAAGTCGCCGGGGACCTGAAACCGCTCGAAATCGAAAACGGCAAACTCGGCAAACTGAAATGCGCCGGCGTGACGGGCGAACACGACGTCGAGCGTGTGCCTGGCAACGTCATCCACCTGAAATTTGAGAAGCGCCTGCACGATTCGGTTCCCTTCGGAGTCGTTGCGGCGCTTTGGACTTTCGAAGCCAAAAGCGGCGAGCAGATCGACGCGCGGGGCACAATCAAGTTGACGCTGACCGACATGGGAACCGGCGCAGTCAGCGAACTTGCAGCCCCGTCGAGTCGAGTGACGAGCGCCGAGCGGGAAACACTGGTCCGAGGCGGGGGGGAATCTGGACCTCAAGAATCTCCCGAGAAGCTGAACCAGTTGCGAACGGCGGTCGACAAGAACCCCGACTCTGCCGAAGTGCGCCGGGACTACGGGCAGGCCCTGCAAAATGCCGGCGAGAGCGAGCAGGCCTACGAGCAGTTCGCCGCGCTGGCCAGACTCGATCCCCAGAGCCTGCTCGCCGAATCGAAACTCGTGCAGCTCTGCGAAGCGCTCAAGAAAACCACAGAGCGCGACGAGCATCTGGCCAATGTGCGACGGATTTCCGAGAAGACTGGCGGCACGCAGCCGTGGTTCTGCCGCGAGCAATTCACCGCGGGCGAAAAACAGGTCGTGGCCTTCGAGTATTTCGAGCTGAACGGGCCGATGGCCGTGAAGTACCGGTTTGAAGTCAGTGGGAAAAAAGGAGACAAATCGCTGTACAGAATCACGCTCGGTTCTTACGACGTGACGACGCAGCTCTCGCGGGAATTAGGGCAGATCAAAAAAGACGAACGCATGTATCATCTCGATTCCTATGCCGGGCGCGCGCATTCGACGTATGCGTTTATCGGTTCCAGGCTGCCGTCGTATGAGCAAACCCGCAAGCTGGCGGTCGAAATCATCGATGGCAAGCGGCGCCCGATCAGCGGCAGCAACCTGCCGGGAAAATGAGAACGCGGCTTCTATGACGAGACGCCGACGATTTCTGTGGCCTGTTCTGGCGGCGGTCGGCGTCGGCGTGTTGGTTTGGGCCGGATTCGGTTCAGGACCTCGCGAAATTGGTCGCACCGCCAGCGCCGATGGCAGCGCAACCGTGGCGATCGGTCACCCGCGGCTGTTCGGCATCCTGGGGGTCGAGATCACGTTTGCCGTCGTCGACCGCAATGGAAAAGAGCTGTTGTCGACCGGGGTCAAAGATTCGTGCCAGTCGTGGTCCGAAGCTCGCCGCAAGCACGCGACGCCCCATGCGATGACTGCGCCCGGTGCAATGCCGGCCCAGTAGCAGGTCCCGCCTGCCGGGCGGGACCTCGTTTGCAATGAATGGCACAAATCATGCCTGACGTTGAACGGCGAAGATCGGTTTCCGGCATCTCCCGGAATGATCTTCGGATCGTAGCGGCACAAGGTCGATTGCAGCGTACGCCGCGTTCCCGCTATCGTCGTAGCCTGTCTGTGTCATGTCGCAGCTCGATGAGGGAGGGGACCGTGTTCGATCAGACGCAGCCGGCAGAGGGCGCCGATTCGTCCGCGGCGTGGCGGAAACGCGACCGCCCCTTGCTGTTTCAATTCGGGCGCACCGGGCGTTACGGATTTGCAGTCGCCTCGGTCGCGGTTGCGCTGGTGGTGACGTATTTCGTCAAGCCGCTCCACCAGCAGCCGCCCACGCTGCTGTTCTTTACAGCGGTGGTGCTCACCGGCTGGTACGCAGGGATCGCCGCAGGGATCGTCGCGTCGCTCTTGTCGATTGCCGCTCTCGATTATTACTTCGTCCGCATTCTTTCAACGGGCCAGATGGAACTGCTCGATCTGATCGACTTTGCCGCATTCGCCGGCGTGGGGTGCCTGGCCAGCATCGCCCAGGACCGCTGGCGCCAGGCGCACCGATCGCTCGTGGAAGTCGAAGATGAGATCTCGGTGGCCCGAAGAATCCAGTCGCGATTGTTCCCCTCGTCGGCCCCGTCAGCCCCTGGATTTGAGATCGCAGGGACCTGCATTCCCGCCAGCGCGACGGGGGGGGACTTTTACGATTACATCCGGATGCCCGGCGGCGCGCTGGGGATTTCGATCGGCGACGTCAGCAGCCACGGGCTGGGGCCGGCGCTGGTGATGGCGCTCATTCGCGCGTACCTGCGTGCGTTGGCGCTGACTCAGGCTGATCCGGGAATCGTCTTGACCGAAGCCAATCAGATTCTGTGCGACGATCTGGAGGACGGGCGGTTTGCGACGGTGCTGCTGTGCGCGCTCGATCCGCAGAGGCATTCGCTGTCGTACGCCTCAGCCGGTCACGAGGGATGCGTGATCGATGACTCGGGCGTCGTCGCCACGCTGACCAGCACCGGATTGCCGCTGGGGATCGAAGGCAGCCGGCCCATCG
>JACQFH010000252.1 GCA_016200145.1 Planctomycetia bacterium
GCCGCGCGAAGTGCAGGTCGACTACGACGCCGACCGGAACACCGGCGTCTTGAGCTGGAAGCCAAGCCCGAGAGGCCGCCCCGCCGTGTCGTACCGCATCTACGCCAGCGACGAGAAGGGTTTCACGGCGAGTGATGAACCCTATCAGGTGACGACTGGAACGTCGAAAGAGAAAGATTTGAAATCGCCATTCCCCGCGAATTTCTTGGCCGAAACCCGCGCGACGTAATTTCGCGTGTTTGGCCCCAGCATCACACTGCCCGCTGCGAACAAGGCGTATTACCGCGTCGTCGCCGTGGACGAAGCCGGCAAACGGAGCGGCCCTTCCGACTACGCCGCGGCCCCACGCCCCGTGATTTACAGCCAGCCGGTTGCCAAAGCGAAGGCCGGCGCCGATTACGAATACCAGCTCGCCGCGATCCGGTCCGTGGGAGACCTGCGGATGCGGATGATCGAGGGGCGCGAGACGATGAACTTCTGGGACATCGAGAAGCCGCGCTTCCACCTTGAAAAAGCCCCCGCCTGGCTCAAGCTCGACGAAGCCACCGGCCGGCTCATCGGCAAACCCGACACCGCCCAGCGCGCCGAAGTCGTCATCACATCCACACTCGACCGCCCCCTGCATCGCCTCGACGAAGCCGACCTCAAATGGGGCCGCGAAAAAATCCTGGCCTCCGGCACCGAATCGTACGGCAAGGCGAAGCAGACGTTTGTGATCGAGGTCGCCCCGTAATCGTTTAACGCGGAGCCCACGGCGACGGCGTGTGTAGGGATTGTGGCAACGCCAGTTTTTTTCGCACGGTTGAACGAGCCACGGATGAAACACGGATTGAACATGGATCAACGAAAACCCGTATCCGTGTTTGATCCGTGTTTCATCCGTGGCTGATAATCGCCCGCCCGCCACAGTTCCGACCATCCTGTCGACATCGTCGCTCCGCGCTCCTCACTCTTCGCTCTTCACGTCCTCTTCATCGTCGTCGTCCGCAGGATCAGCAGTGACGAAGCGCTTCAGGCCGCGGAGCAGGCGTTGCAGGATGTCGCCCATGGGGGTGTCGTTGATGAGATACGTCCAGGTGGAGGAGGGGCCCAGCAGGCCTTCGGCGGCGAGGTCGACGCCGTCAGGCGTGATGCGGGCGGTGCGCAGCGTGGCGACGACTTGGGTATCGAGTCGCTGCAACAGCTCGCGGAACGCCGCGTTGATCTGCCGGTTGAACTCGTCGAACGCGTCGAGGCCGCCGAAGCTCACCAGGTGAATCCCTTCGCGGATCTCGGCGACGTGCGACAGGTAGTCCGACCAGCAGCGGTCGATCTGGAACAGCGTCACCTGCCGTTCGGCGAGCAGCACCACGTCTTCACCGAATTCGTCGGCCAGGCGCTCGAACAATTCGGGTTCCACCCTACGGAGCAGCTCCGGCGTTTCGAGGTCGTGCAGCAATTTGTTTCTGCGCTCGTAAATGAGGCGGCGCTGGCGTTCGAGGCAGTATGAGTACTTTCGCAGCGTGCGGCGGATCTCGAGGCTCTCCCCTTCGATCACCCGCTGCACGTGGGCAATCTCGCGACCGACTGTCGGATCGTCTTGCAGGTTACCGGACCGATCGGCAAGGCCGGCTAGAAAATCGGCGATGCCGTGGCGGTGAATCAGGTCGTCTTCCAGGCTGACGAAGAACCGAGACTCACCGGGATCTCCCTGTCGACCCGCGCGGCCCCGCAACTGATTGTCGATGCGGCGCGACTCGTGGCGATTCGTGCCAATCACGAACAGGCCCCCCAGCTCGACAACGCGGTCGCGGTCGCGCTCGTCGCTGCCGCCGAGGCGGATGTCTGTACCGCGCCCGGCCATGTTGGTCGAGATCGTCACCGCGCCCGGCGCGCCGGCCTCGGCCACGACGGCCGCTTCGTCGGCGTCGTTGCGGGCGTTGAGCACCCGGCAACTTGTCCCCGATTCGGCCAAGCGCGCCGCCAGGTGCTCCGATTCGGCGACGCTCGTCGTCCCCACGAGCACGGGCCGGCCGGTCTGGTGCAGGTGCGCAATCTCTAGAACGAGCGCGGCAAACTTGGCTGCCTTCGTCCGAAACACCGAATCGGGATGATCGATCCGCAGGCAGGGTCGATTGGGAGGCACGATGACGACGGTGAGTTTGTAGAAATCGTGCAGCTCGACCGCTGCGTCCTGAGCGGTTCCCGTCATGCCGGCGATCGACGCGTACTGCTCGAGGAAGTGCTGCAGCGTGATGGAATTCAGGATCCGTCCCTGCGGCTGAATCACCAGCCCCTCTTTGGCTTCGATGGCCGCCTGCAAGCCGTACGGCCAGCGACGATTCTCGGCGACCCGGCCGGTCAATTCGTCGACCAGCTCGACCTGGCCGTCGCGCACCAGATAATCGACGTCGCGCCGCAGCAGGACTTCGGCCTGCAGCGCCAGGTTCAAGCGAGTGAACAGGTCCGCGTTCTGTTCGCTGTGCAGCTCGCCGCATTGCAGGGACTTCTGCAGCCGGTTCAACCCCGCCGTCGTGAAATTGACGTTCCGCCAGCCTTTGACGATCGCGTAGTCGGCGTTGGATTGCAGAGTGCGAACGAGCCCGGCCAGGCGGTGCAGGTCGCCATGCTGTTCGTCTTCTGCGCCGGCGATCACAAGCGGGACGCGCGCCTCGTCGATCAGGATCGAATCGGCCTCGTCGACGATCGCGAAATGGAAACCGCGCTGCACGAGCTGCGGGAGATCGAGGCACGCCTGATCGCGCAGGAAATCAAACCCGGCTTCCTTGGCCGTCAGGTAGGTGACGTCGCAGGCGTACGCCGCGCGCCGTTCGTCGGGCACCAGGCCCTGTGCGACGTGCCCCACCGAGAGGCCCAGGAAGTGGTAGATCGGGCCCATCCAGCGGGCGTCGCGGGAGGCGAGATAGTCGTTGTACGTCAGCACGTGAACGCCGCGGCCCTGGAAGGCGGCGAGGGCCGCGGGCAGGACGGCGGCGAGCGTCTTGCCTTCACCGGTCTGCATCTCGACCAGCTTGCGGTCGTGGATGGCGACGGCCGCCAGAACCTGCACGTCGTACGGGAACATCCCCACGGTGCGGCGAGCGATCTCTTTGATGAGCGCGAAGGCGTCGATGACGAGGTCGTTTGAAGACGTGCCGACCCGGATGCGCTCGCGCAGCGCGGTGCTCCGCTGCTTGAGGCCGTCGTCGGTGAGCGCGGCGAATTCCTGTTCGCGGGCGGCGATCGCCGCGACCTGGCGATCATACCGCCCGGTCGAAAGCTCGATCGCGCCGCTGCGCAGGCGCGTGAGAAAGGTCAGGATTTTGCGGAAGATGGCGATGGTTCGAATTTCGGATTTTGGATTTTTAGTGTTTAGTGTTTGGTTTTTGATTTTTTTGCGGGGGTGAATTCGTAGGTCAGGCTGTGCCTGACGCAATGTGCCCCCCACCGCATTCAGCGCACTCAAGGCCAGTGCTCACGACACGCGCGCGTTCGTGCGGCGCGCGACGGCGAACTTTCGACTTTTGTCGAGCAAATTGGCCCGCTGGCCTTAATGTCCGACGCGAGCCGATTGCGTCAGGCACAGCCTGACGTACGAAACTGGACGCTGGCCGAATGCGCTGGCCCGCTGGTCGTTATGGCCGACGCGAGTCGATTGCGTCAGGCAGAGCCTGACCTACAAAACGGCTATACGCGACGCAGAGCGTCGGGACGCGCGTTCCCACGCGGAGCGTGGGAACGAGA
>JACQFH010000262.1 GCA_016200145.1 Planctomycetia bacterium
CTCCAGCTTGCCAGCCTTTTCCGGCTTACGGGCAGACTCCTGAACATCTGCTCTTCGCCGAACGGTATTGCGGTTAAACGATGCCTTACAAAATCGTAACACGCCCCCCTCTTGAATTTTTCTGCGGCGTGAATGTACGATCGACTCTCAGGATGCCTGTTGGCTTGTGGGCCGCGCATCATGACGAAAAGGAGACTCGACCGTGTTCACGCACAAAGGACTGATCGGAACAGCAGTTTTTGGACTCGCGATTGGCGCAGCACTCGGTGCGCCGGCGGCATCGGCGCGAGCCGATAATGCCGGAGTGACAATCTCGCACGCCATTCTCAGCGTCGAGCAACCGGCTGATGCATCGCAACCCGCCGAAACGGGATTGCAGGCCGAGCTGGTTCGCTGGCGCGGCGGCTGGGGTGGTGGCTACCGCGGGGGCTGGGGCGGCGGATTTCGTGGCTACGGTTGGGGTGGATACCGCGGCTACGGCTGGGGTGGGTATCGTGGTTACGGCTGGGGCGGGTATCGCCGTTGGGGTGGATACGGTTTCGCCCGTCCGTACTACTACCGTCCGTATGTCTTTGGTGGATTCGGTTACCCCGGCTATGGGTACGGAAACGGTGGCTACGGCTATTCAGGCTACGGCTACGGGAACTGCGGCTGCGGATACGGTGGATACGGGTATGGTGGATACGGGTACGGCAGCGGCTACGCCTACGGGTATCCTTCCTACGGTGCGACCGCGTATCCACGATTCGGCATGAGCGTCGGATACTGGTAACGGGTCGGATTGTCGCCGGAAAGTAGGCACCGACACACCAACCCGAAGCGCAAGCGAGGCGTGATCATGCACATGCACGCACTCGCTAGCGCTTCGGGTTGGTATTTTTATGCCTTTCCGTAGCCGAACGCGCCATAGTTCGGGAGCGGTGCCTGAAGTCTCAAGCCTCGCGCCTGCATTCCGTCGAATTCAGCTCCCCTGCGAGCGGACAGGCGAACCGACAAATGGTTCGGCCGTCAATTGAAATACGAGGCGCGGTGCGCGGCGTCGCGTAATCGACATGGCCACCGCGTGCCTGAGCTGGCCGGCGCGCGCCGCCAGCCGTCGCAGCACGTCTGCCGGATCGATCAGCTCTCCAGCCAGCGCCGGCGCGACAACCACCAGAAGCTGTGCCGCATCGGGTGCAGCGGTGACCGAGACGACGTACAGACTGCGCAAGACGTCGTCGCCGCATTCGCCCCCCAGAACCTGGTTGAGCGTGTCGGCCACCTGGCTGCAAAGCTGCAACAGCTTGCGGTCTGGTTTGTGCGTTCGGTGCGGATGAGATATGGCGCGGGCTCCCTGAGAGGTTGAATCCACGGAGAGACACGGGCAAGCGCCGGTTGGTTCGCCGGGGGGGACTTCGTCCGGCATTGTTTAACCCGGAGCCAACGGCGACGGCGTTTTGGGCGGCAGTGCTCATTTGCCGTAGCACCGCAAAAGTACCCCGGCAATTTAGGAGCGGCCGGGGCACTGCACTGGCAAATCAGGACACGACTAGGTTTCGAGCACCAATTGGCACGCGCCGTCGGATCTCCGCGACACGCGCCGTCGCCGTTGGCTCCGGGTTAAACGATGCCAGGCGCAGGTTGGAAACCTGCCCCACGGGCGATCAGCCTACGGCTCGAAAGCCGGATTCCGGGTCCGCGGAGTCTTCGCTGCCGCGAAGGAACCGCACGACGTGGGCGTCGGGTGCTTCCTCGTGGTCGAGGTCGGCCATCCGGGGGAAGGCGATCTCGCCGGCTTTCTGCGCGTCTGGAACGTGAACGTATGGTTCCGCGGGGACCGCCGCTCGATTGCGCGAGATGATCGTCAAAATGGCCGGCACGAGGATAATCGACACGAGCAGGCACGTCCCCACGCCGATGGTCAGCACCAGGCCCAGGCTGTACAGGCCGCGATGCGCGGCGATCATCATGCTGCCGAAGCCGACCATGGTGGTCGTCGCGTTCACGATCATGGCGTTGATCACACTGGCCGATGGCTTGTAAGGCCCTGACTGCAAACGCGATCGGAAGTCGTGGATCACGTGGACGCCGCCGTCGACTCCCAGTCCGACGACCAGGGGGAGCACGATCAGGTTGGCCGGGTTGAGGTTGATTTCCAGCATCCCCAGCACGCCAAACATCAGGGCCGTGCCCGCGACGGGAGGCAACAGCGCCAGGAGGCAGTCGCGCAAGTTTCTGAAATCGACTAGCAGCATGATCGTGACGGCGATCAGGGCGTACAGCCCCGCCGTTTCATAACTGTGTTTGATCGCTTTCGATGCTTCGTACGTCTGGAGCGGCGTGCCGGTCGCTTCGGGATCGACCGAACGCACGTCGGAAATGAACTTTTCGAGGGGCTGAATGTCCCAGATCTGCGACTTGGGATAGACCTGCAGCAGCCACTTGCCATGCGGGCTGATGAATCGGCCGACCAGGGCCGGCGTGAGGTCGGCGGGGCTGACCGGCTCGGGCGACGCGATCGACGCCAGGCTCTGCAGTCGCGTCAGCAGGTCGGCCGAAAAACGCGACTGATAGTCGCGCAAGAGCTGCATCTGGTCTTCTTTGTCTTTTTCGGAAAGTTGATCGAGAAAGCGGCCGATCTGCTGGCGTGCGGCGACGCCAGCCGGCGAAGCCGTCGACCGCAGGGCCTTCTCGACTTTTTCCAGCTCGGCGCCGACAGAGCTGGGGTCGAGCTCGGCGGCTGTCTGCGTGCGGGCCGGCAGCGCCGCCAGTTGCGCGTACACAGCCTGCACCAGAAGCTGCGTATCTTCGGCAGCATGCCGGGGCAGGATCGCGGCCAGTTCTTCGACGTGGTGCACCGTCGGCAGCGCTTCGAATTTCTGTTTGAGTTCGAGCACCTGCTGGGGGCTGTCGGCCAGCGACACGGCGAACAGCAGCGAATTGTCTGACTGCTCGAAGATGCGCTTCTGTACTTCGACCGATTCCAGTCCCTGCGCCTGCAGGTTGAGCAGGTTGTAATCATATTGCACACGGAATGCATACGTGCAGATGCCGCCAATGACGACGCTCGACGCCACAGTTACGACCGCCGGATATTTTGACGTCAACATTCGCAGCCAGCGGCTCTGCAGAGGTTGCGGAATGGCCTGGCCTCCGCGATGCCGGTCGGCGACGACCAGCACAGCCGGCAGCACCGTGAATGCGGCCACAGTGCAAATCAGAATGCCTCCGCCGGCAATGATACCCAGCTCGGCGACGCCGGCGAAATCGGTGAGCATCGCGCAGAAAAAGGCGACCGACGACGAGAGGGCCGCCGTCAGAATGCCGGGACCGGTGCTCGTTCCCGTTTCGATGACCGCCGCTTCGGCATTGAGCCCCTCATGGCGGCATTCGAGGTAGCGCAGCAGATATACCGTCGAGTAGTCGATACCGATACCGATCAGCATGGCGGCGAAGGAAACCGACAGAATGTTCAGGTGCCCGACGGCGTACGTTGTGAAACCGAACGACCAGGCCATGCCGACCAGCAGCACCAGATTTCCCAGGATCGGGTACCGCAGCCCTTTGAATCCCATCACCATCAGCGCGGCTACGCCCAGGAACGACAGAATCGACGCGTAGAACATAGCCGTCTGCGACGACCTCATTTCGTCGCTTTCGAGGACGGGAATGCCAGTGAGCGACAGGCGCGTCTTGGGATGCCGCTGGCCCACCTCGGCAATCACCTCGCGAAGCCGGTCGATCGACGGTGACGAGCCGTTGAAGTCGCTGGTGGTTCCCATGGGCTGCGCTTTGAGGAAGCCCATCGTCCCCTTTTCGTTGAGCAGATACCTGTCGCGGAAAACCGATTCGAGCTGCGCCAGCTCGGAGGGCATCTGCGCCTGCCAGGGGGAGTTGTACCGACGCTGGTCGCGCGAATAGGCATCGAGACTGCCTGCCAGAATTGCCAGTTGACCATACAGCGGTTCCGAAGCCATCTGAGCAATTTCGGCCGGCTGGGACGCCGCGCGCTCGAGTGCCAACCGCAATTCGCGGATGAACGATTTCAGCGTCAGTAGCTCAAACTGCTTCAGCAGCGGGCTGAATTCGTCGAGCTGCATCAGCACCATCTGCAGTTGTTCCGGAGACGTGTACTGCAGCGCCTTTTGCCGCAGATGGCTCAGATCGACTTTGTACAGGACGTTCTTATAGAGCTCGGTCTCGCTCGACATCCTCGTCCCCAGGTCGTCGAGCGCGGCCGTCACGGTAGCCGAATCACTGCCTTCGACGACCACGATCATGTCTTCCGTCACGTCGCCGAACTCACGGGTGTAATTGATCCACCGCTGGTGATACTCAGTCTTGGGATCGATGAGGTCGGCGCGACTTGTTTTGAACGACAGGTGGTCTCGGGTGTATATGACGCAGGCGGCGGCGAGCCCCAGACAGACGGCCAGTGTGAAGATGGGAAACTTCGCTACCAGACGTGTCGTCGCGTGCAGAACCGTTTCCACGATGCCGCGGCGGCTTGCGGAGACGTGACCTTCCATGAATTGTCCCGATGGCGTGGCGTTCAAAAGCAGCTTAATCGAATGATGTGTGAAGCAGCCCCAGAGAATCGGACTTGAACCGTCGGAAGACATGCCGACAGCTTTGAAAGCCCGAATCTAAATGGACGGAAAGGACGGTGGCGTGGGGATTTAGCAGAATCCCCAGATTACGGCAATCCCGACTCCCACGGTTAATATTTGCCGCCAAGGTCAATTCAACGCATGTTCAAAGGTACCCATCCGCTTCGGCTTTGGTTACGATGGTCGTTCGCTCTCGCCACCGGAATTTCCCGCCACCGAACCTGCACACCCCGCATACGGAGGATCGATGCCGCCTGCGAACGATGACCCCGTATTGCGCAGCGCACGACGAGAGGCTGTTGTCGTCTTCCTGATCTGGCTGGCGGCGATGGTTTATACCGTCACGTATTGCTACCTGAACGGATACAACCGGCCGGTCGAAAGTCTTAAATTCGTACTCGGATTCCCAGACTGGGTCTTCTGGGGGATTTTCGTGCCTTGGACGGTTTGCGTCGTCGTCTCGTTCTATTTCGGTGCGACGTTCATGTGTGACGAAGACCTGGGAGAGGAACTGCCAGAACAGGAAGACGAGCTTGGACTGGGGGGCGGGTGATGGTTCCCGCTGGCTCCCTCCTTCTTTTGGCGGCATCTCCCACCGGTACGCCGAGTGTCGGCTACGGAACGCTTGCCGCACTCGTCGTCTTCATCGTGGCTTCGATGTGGATCGGCATGCTCGCCAACAAGGCGATGCAGTCGGGGACCTTCATGAAGGGATTCTTCCTCGGCAATCGTGGGTTGGGGGCCTGGGCGCTGGCTCTGACAGCCACCGTGCAGAGCGGTGGCACGTTCATGGGGTTTCCGTCGCTGGTCTACACGCATGGCTGGTCCGTGGCGCTGTGGATCTGTGGCTATATGGTCGTGCCAATTACCGGGTTTGGTGTCCTTGGCAAACGGATGGCCCAACTTTCGCGAAAGACCGGCGCGCTGACTGTTCCCGACCTGTTCCGCGCCCGCTTCAACAGCCCGGCACTGGGGCTGACGGCCTCGCTGCTGATCATGTTTTACATGTCGTTCATGATGGTGGCGCAGTTCAAATCGGGGGCGCTGGTGATGAAGATCGCCTGGCCTAACAGTGGAACTCTCGCCCTGTCGGAAGATGCCGCGTATTTCCGGTTGCCGTCACAAAAGCTGCCCGAACTCGGCTTCAATCCGGACGTGCAGAGCAAGCTTTCGAAACTTGTCGACCGCGACTTCGAAAATGAAACCGCGTTCACGGACGAATTGAAGACCGAACTGGCGGCAGACGAATTCGACAAGCTCAAATCAAAGCTCGTTGCCGCGGCTTCGCCGATCGACTGGCTGTTTTATGTCGGCCTGGGAATTTTTACGGTGACAGTCGTCGGTTACACGATGCTGGGAGGCTTTCTCGCCGCCGTATGGACCGACCTCTTCCAGAGCGTGATGATGCTGATCGGCGTGGTGCTGCTGGCCATTCTGGCGGTGAGCGCGGCCGGGGGCATGGAGGCCGCCACACTGACGGCGGTCGGCAAGACCGACGCGGGATTCGTATTCGGTCCCGGGTATGATCCCAAACACGAAGGGCGGGAATATCTGCCTCTGGGTCTGGCATTTTCATTCTTCTGGGTGTGGGTCTATTCGGGTGTCGGATCGCCGGCCGGCATGGTGCGGATCATGGCCGGGAAGAGCACCGAGGTGATTCGCAAGTCGATCTTCCTGCTCAGCGGCTACAACTATCTGATTTATCTGCCGCTGGTCGTGATCTGCATCTGCGGCCGGGCGCTGGTCCCCGATCTGCCTCCCGGCAAGACTGACGAAATCATTCCGCGACTGGCGCTGCTCACGACGGCGAAATTGCCGGTCGGCTCATTTATCGCCGGCCTGATTCTGGCGGCGCCGTTCGGAGCGGTGATGGCGACCGTCAGCTCATATCTGGTGGTGATCGCCTCGGGGCTGGTGCGCGACGTCTATCAGCGGTTCGTCAATCCGCAGGCCGGGTCGCACGAGCTGCGGCGCTTGTCGTACCTCGCCATGATCGGCGTGGGGGCCATTGCCGTGCTCGCCAACATCAAGCCGGTCGCGTACTTGCAGGCGATTGTGGTGTTCAGCGGTACGGGAGCGGCCGCCACATTCTGCGTGGCCGCCCTGATGCTGGCGTTCTGGCGCCGCACGACGGCCGCGGGAATGCTGGCCGCCATGCTCGGAGGGGCGGGAACCATGGTGACGCTGTACGTCCTCGGAGGGATCTTCAATCTGGGGGGTGACCGCAAGATCGGCCCCGTCACGTCGTTTCGGCCGTACTACCTGTTCGACCTTGATCCGCTGCTGTGGGGCCTGGGCGTATCTCTGGCGGCGGGAATCGTCGTCAGCCTGTGTACGACGCCGCCCGATAGCGCTCTCGTTTCGCGTTTGTTTGATGCAGAAGAAAAACCTGTGAGCTGATTCATGGCCACGCTTCCGACTTCCGACCAACCTGCGGATGGCGCTCTGCACCGGACAGCCGGAGGGCAATTCTCCAGTGGTCAATGGCTGACTCTGCTGGCGGCCTTTCTGGGATGGATGTTCGACGGCCTCGAAATGGGGATTTTTCCCCTTGTGGCCCGACCGGCCCTGCAACAGATGGGTTACTCGGGCGAAGTCGGCAAGTGGATGGGATTCGTCACGGCCCTGTTTTTGCTGGGGGCAGCCAGTGGCGGGCTCGTTTTCGGCTGGCTGGGCGACCGCATTGGCAGAGTGCGCGCCATGTCACTCAGCATTCTCACGTACTCGCTGTTTTCGGGACTCTGTTATTTTGCCAGGGAGCCGTGGCACCTGGGCGCCCTGCGATTCGTCTCGGCCCTGGGGATGGGGGGAGAATGGTCGCTGGGCGTTGCCCTGGTAATGGAATGCTGGCCCGAACGCCATCGTCCGTGGCTGGCGGCGGCCATCGGCGCCGCGTCCAATGTCGGTTTCGCGCTGATCGCTCTGATCGGCATGTTCGTTCCAATCACCGCCGAATCTTGGCGCTGGGTGATGGTGGTCGGCGCGGCTCCCGCATTGCTGACGTTCTTCATCCGCCTGTTCGTTCCCGAATCCGAACGCTGGAAAGACTCGGTCAGCCAGCAGGTTTCGCGTCCACTCTCGGAAATCTTCGCACCCCAACTGCTGAAGAAGACGCTTCTGGCAATTTGCTTTTCGTCGGTGGCCCTGATTGGGACCTGGGGTTCGGTTCAATGGGCCCCCCTCTGGGCTGACAAGATGACGGGCGGAACCGTTCCCGAAGCCAAGGCCCTCACCGGTCTGATGTCGGCCCTCGGCGCGATCGTCGGGTGCATTGTCGGGCCGCTGGTCGGCGGAGCCATCGGCCGGCGTCCGGCTTATTTCCTGTTGTGCCTGGCCTCGCTTGTCTCTTGCGGATTTCTGTTCCGCACATTCGACGAGTACAACACTTCGTTTCTGCTCATGATGGCGGTTGTTGGGGCAGCGACCGCATCATTTTACGGCTGGTTGCCGCTGTATCTCCCCGAGCTGTTCCCCACGCGCAGCCGCGCCACGGGCCAGGGCCTCAGTTTCAACTTTGGCCGAATTCTCGCCGCTGGCGGCGCGGTGGTTCAGGGAAACCTGGTTGGGTACTTCGGCGAAAGTTACGCGAAAGCCGGCGCGGCCGTGACGCTGATCTACCTGGTCGGCATGGTCCTCATCTGGCTGGCACCCGAAACGAAGGGGCAGCCGCTGCCGGACTAATTCATCCCCAGAAGCGCTCGCCGTGCCAGTTCACTTCGGGCTGGGTTTCGACTTCGATGTCGCCGTTGACGCGAGCCTGGCAGGCCAGCCGCAGGTCTTTCTCGTGACCCAGGCGGGCGAAAAACGTGATTGGGCCGCCGAGCAGCCGGAGCTTTTCGAACAATCCCTGCCGGCTGAGGTTTTCGACCCCTTTGGTGATGTGCACGCGGCAACTGGCGCACTGGCCAAAGCCCATGCAGTTCACGTACTGGTGGACTCCCGGATACAGTTCAATCCCTTCTTTGATCGCCACCTTGCGCAGGTTTGCGCCCGGTTCGACTTCGATTTCTTTCTTCTCTTTGACGAACTTGATCTTCGGCATGGAAACGGCTTCCGCGGCTGGGGGATACCTGGAGACTTCAACTACCGGCACCAATTGCGGCCAATGATAAGCAGCAGTGGCCGGGAATTCCAGCGCCGACGTTTTGCTGGAATCAAAAAATAAATAACCGCGGATTGCGCGGATCAACGCGGATCTTCAGTGTCGAGCGCACCTGCAAATCCGCGGCCATCAGCGTCATCCGCGGTCTCGTTTTTTGGTTCTTGTCTGGCAGGGCGCGGCAAGAGATTTACCCACGGATGGCGTGGCAACCCCACGGATACAAATTCTCTGTGGTTGCGAATTCCCCTATCTTCCGTTTGAATGAGTCACGACTCCAAAACCCCGCCGGAAGAATCCCATGAACCTGCAACTTGCGACAACTCCACTGAACGAGGCAGCGTGCGACTGGCTGATCGTTCCGGTTTCGGAAGGCTTCGAATTCAACGGCCGGCTCGGTCAGCTTAATGACGCGCTCGGTGGGCAGATCGGGCGGCTGCGTGAATCGCAGGACTTTACTGCCAAGCTTGCTGAAACCGCCCTGATCCCCGCACCCGCCGGCATCCGGGCCGCGCGCCTGCTGCTCGTCGGTCTCGGGCCGGTCGAGAAGCTCGATGAAGCGGGCCTGAACAAGGCGCTGATGACCGCCGCGCGGGCCGCGTCGGGAAAGAAAACCGATCGTGTCGCCGTCGCCGTGCCGTCACCAGGACCGTCGCGACTCTCACTCGGGCGGTGTATTCAGGCAGTCGCCACGGCAATGACGGTCGGCTGCGTCGGGCAGGACCTTTATCGTGCCGAGAAGAAACGGTTTCCGTTCGAGAATGTCGACCTGCTTGTCGAACCGGGGCAGAATGGCGCCGAGCAAAAGGCTGCGCTCGAAGCGGGAACCGTTGTCGGCGAGGCGATCAACCTGGCTCGCGAGCTGGTCAACCAGCCCCCAAAGGTGATGTTCCCGGTCAGTTTCGCGGAGCGGGCCCAGAACCTGGCGCGGCAGCACAACCTGCGCTGCGAGGTGCTCGACCAGGCGGCCCTCGAGACTGAGAAAATGGGTTCGCTGCTGGCGGTTTCAGCGGGCAGCGACCAGCCGCCCCGGCTCGTTTTTCTGGAGCACAACCAGGCGGCAGCGGGGGCGCCGGTTGTGGCGCTAGTCGGCAAAGGGGTGACGTTCGACAGTGGCGGCCTGTCGATCAAATCCAACGACAACATGCTCACGATGAAATGCGATATGGCGGGGGCCGCCACCGTGCTGGCGACGATGGTGGCGATCGCCAGGCTCAAGCTGCCGGTTCACGTGATCGGCCTGATGGGGCTCGTCGAAAACCTCACCGGCGGTTCGGCGATGAAACTGGGGGACGTGCTGACGGCCCGCAGCGGCGTCACCATCGAAGTCCAGAATACCGACGCCGAAGGACGCCTCGTGCTAGCCGACGTGCTCGATTATGCCGTCTCCAAGGGGGCCGACCGGCTGATCGACCTGGCAACGCTCACCGGCGCCTGCGTCGTCGCTCTGGGAGAAGACGTCGTTGGAGCGATGAGCAACAACCAGGATTGGTGCGACAAAGTCCTCGCGGCGGCAAAAGCCGCCGGCGAAGACGTCTGGCAGCTCCCGATGTTCGGCCATTACGACGAATTGATCAAAAGCGACGTGGCCGACATCCGCAACGTCGGCGGCCGCTGGGGGGGCGCCATCACCGCGGCCAAGTTCCTGGAGCGGTTCGTCAAAGAGAAACCGTGGGTCCACCTCGACATCGCCGGCCCGGCGTTCGCCTCCAGCGACAAACCGCACCGCGAAGGGGGAGGCACCGGTTGCATGGTGAAGACGTTGCTGGAAATCGTGAAAGGTTGAGTACTCGGTAATTAGTGTTTGGTGTTTGGTGTTTCGCCTCTTTCCGCGCTGACACAAAAACTAAACACCAAACACCAAATACGAAACACTAATCTTCAATCGCCACCTTCATCTCGTCCGAATTGCCTTTCAGTTCAGGCGCGTACATGGCATAGGCCCGCGTGGGCAGGGCGCTGAATTTGCCGGGGATTTCAGCGCGCAGGCGATACGAGACACTGTGCTTGCCGCGGGCCAGGGTGCGCAGGAAGAAGCACACCTCAATCTCGACGAGGTCGCCCGACTTCAGTGCCGCCAGGTTCGGCAACTCGCGCCGTTCGTATTTCTCGACTTTCTGATCGAGGGCCTGTCCTTTCGCCCCGGCGACTTTGACCTGCTGGTCGACCCGCTCCAGCTTGTAGAACTTGCGATCGACTTTCACTTCCAGCCCGGCCTTCGTAATGAAGTCTTCGAGCGTGAAGTTCGTGAGGTACGCGTTGAAGTACACCGGCCCGCTTCCCTGGCGGCGCAGCTCGATAGTGTGCTTGCCTGTCTCGACGGCGTCGCCAAGCAGCACGAACTTATTGTCGAACGTAAACAGGTTCGATTTGTCGATCTTGACTTCTTTCTGTTTCTTGCCGTCGAACCAGACTTCCAGCGTCATGTCGGGGCGGTCTTCGCCGCTGGCCTGCATGTAGTCGGCCATGGCTTCGATGCAGATGGCCGTATCTCGCGTGCTGTTCCAGTAAGTGGCGTGCTTGCGGTTGTTGAGCAGGTATTTGACGAGCCGCGAGGCGCGCTCGTCCTTCGGGTTCGTGCGGGCCAGCAGTTTGAGGTAATAGCCGTTGGCCTCGATTTCGTTGCCGTACCAGAACCACCAGAAGTTCCCGTCGGGGAGCTTCAGGTAGGCCGTCTGGTTTTCGTCGTCCTGCACCAGGAACTGCTCGATGTTCTCGAGGATCATCGCCAGCTTTTCCTGCTGCTTCTGCTGGAAGAGGGCCAGGCCGTACATCGCCTTGGCGTAGACCGAGAGCTTCGTCCGATCGCGATACAGGAATTCGAGCATGTCGGCGTTCGCGACGTCGGCATCGGCGAGCACCATATAGACGAACGCGTCGAGATTGTCTGCCGACTCTTTCCATTCCCGATTGGCCGGCTTGTTCACCGCGTTCTTGATGAGCTGCACTTGGCGATCCTGGTAGGTCTTGAGCCACTCGATGCCGCGCTCCTGGACGCCGGGGACGATGGCCACGTCGAGCTTCCGGGCGACTTGCAGGCCGTGCACCACGACGGCGGTCGTGTGCGGCCAGCTCCGTTCGCCGAAGCCGGAGAACCAGCCCCAGCCACCGTCGGAAAGCTGCATCGCCGTCAGCGCCTGCAGGCCCTCGGCGACCATCCGCTTAACCTCCTCTTCGTCGAACACCGGGTTGCGGTCGAAGCGCTTCCAGCCGGCGGCGCGCTCCTTATCGTCGCCGATCTCCTGCGCGTTGAGGTTCGTCCGCTTCTCCTGGATCTCCTTCAGATCGAGGTTCATCTTCCGCAGGATCGACTGCGTGATCACCGTCGGCAGAAACCGGTTGAGAGTCTGCTCGGTGCAGCCATAGGGATAATCCACCAGGTATGGCAAGGCGTCGACCATCGCGCCGGCCAGGCTCGGCGAGCAGCGGACTTCGAGCCGCGTGTCGCTGATGCGGCGTTCCCCCGGAACCGACAGTGCGACACTGGCCGTGTTCTTGTCGGGGCGGATGACTCCCGAGAACGACTCCATCTTGAGCATGCCGTGCACGAACACGGGGAACCGCATTTCCATGGCGTCCGACTCTTCATCGGTGAGGGCCTTCATGCGGACGACGGTCTCTCCCTCGTGCGCGACTTTGACGCGCCAGTTGACGCGCTGCTCGCCGCCCGCGGCGATCGTCACCTTCTGGGTGAGCTTGCCGAGCGCGGCAAGGCAGTCTCCCTCGATCTCGAGTGCGACGTCGACCGGCTTGGCATTGTTCAGGTAGTTATGGACGTTTGCCGACAGGACGACTTCGTCTTTCTCGACGAAGAACCGCGGCGCCTGCAGGCGGACGAGCAGGTTTTTCTTCGTGACGATCTCGGCTTCACCCTGGCCGACTTTGGTCCCCAGCCCCATGGCCCACGCCTTGACCTTCCAGCCGGTGAGATTCTCGGGCATGTTGAGAGCGACTTCAGCCACGCCGTCGTTGTCGGTGAGGATGGCTGCGGCCCAGAAAGCCGTGTCGGCGAAACTCTTGCGGACGCCGGCAGGGACCGCGGCCAAACCGTCGATTCCCTCGGCGGCAAGTACGCTCTCGCCGCCCACCGCCAGGTTTTCCGCTTTGTCAGACAGGACAGCAGCCTCGGCGGGCGCCGGCAATGCGCCGGCCGGCGCGCCAGGTGCCCCCATACCGCCACCCATGCCTCCCGATCGGAGCATGCGGGTCATCGAGCGCGGAGCGGCGCCCAGGGCGCCAGCCATTTCCTCCGTTACCTCTTCGCCGAAGATCCCCAGGTTCGACATGCCGACTTCCCAGTTCCGCAGAAGGTTGGAGAAGAATCGATCGAGCGTCGAATCGGTGTGCGGATGGTGGTGCCTGCGCCATTTCCAGAATAACTCGCGGATTTCGGGAACGTTGCTGCCTCCCGAGATGTACTCCACGCTCTTGTCGTAGATCGAAACCACGGTCGAGCCGACAAACGGTTTCCCCGCGACGTCGGTGAGCTGCAGCTTGACCTTAGCCGCGGCGCCGGGCTTGTATTCCTCCTGCGAGGGGAGCACGGCCACGTTCAGCACGCGCTTTTCGGGAGGCACGACGATCTCGCGCAGCTCGCTGTGCAGCTTTCCGTTGGCGATCGTGATCGCTTCGATGAAGAAGTTCGGCATGTCTTTCTGGACGACGGCTACTTCTTCAACGGTACTCTTACCGTCCAGGCGAATGATTTTCGGAGCCAGATAAATCCCGTTTGCAGGGCGTAGAAAAAGAACCACGGCGCCGCCGGCCCGGTTGGTGTTGATCATCAGCCGCACCGTTTCGCCCGGCGCGTATTCGCGCTTGTCGGTGACGAGCTCGATGTCATTGAACCGGAATTCGCGTCCGTTGAAGTCGTCGCCCCGCACGACGAATACGTATCCGCCTTCAATCGAGTGCTGCTTTGTGTCGGTCAGCTCGTACGAGAGGCGATACTGCCCCTTCGCGGCCGCCTTGATCTGCTGTCGGGCCTGCCCCTGTGCGTCGGTATCGAGATTCCACGTTTCGACGACCTTCTCGACGGGCTCGTTCTTTTCGTTGTACTCGACGGACAGCAGTTTCAGCACTCCTTTCCCCTCGACCGGCTGCTGATCGAGCGTGTGCGCCTGGAACTGGGCCACAATGTCGTCCCCGGCGCGGTAGTGCCCGCGGTCGACCCAGGCGAACACCTTAAAGGGTTTCCGGGCCACCAGCACCTTGCCCGTTCCGACGATCGTCCGCCGTGATTCGTCGATGACCTCGGCAGTGATCGAATACTGGTGGTCGAAATCGCCGTGCAGCTCTTTCGCGGGAAGCGTGTCGATCTCGACAGAAACCTTACCGTCGGCGCCGATCGCGACTTCATTTTCCATGACGACTTCGGGCGGCTGCTGCGGGCGACCCCACCACGCGGCGATGGGACGCAGGCATCCCCAGTTCCGCCAGCCGGGATACCAGGTGTAGTCGTAGGCAAACCACCAGTACCCTTTGCCGTAGAACCAGTCCCATTGTCCCGGCGGATGCCAGGCGCTGCTGTAGTTCGTCCGCAAAACCTTGTATTTGACCTTCGCCTTCACGACCGGCGCGCCGAAGAAATACTTCGCCTGGATTGTCGCGGTAATCTTTTCGCCCAGCGAGACTGGTTCTTTCGGCGCGTCGACGCGAACTTCGTATTCGGGCTTCTTGTATTCTTCGACGCGGAAGCTGCCGCCGCCCTGATTCACGATGAACACGGCGTACACGCCCAGCGCGGCCCCTTTGGGAAGCGGAAATTCGCCGTCCAGCCCGCCGTACTCATCCGAGGCAATTTCCTTCTCGAAGACCTTTTCCCCCTGAGGATTGTTGATTTGCACCGTGAACGGGCGGCGGGCGAACGCCGAGACATCGGCCTGGTCGTACTTGGCATGTTCGACCCAGAACTTGAACTTCACCGTCTGGCTGGGCCGGTACACCGGGCGATCGGTGATCGTGAACACCTTGGTCTCGTTGTACTGCGCGTCGTAGTAGTCGCCGTACCACACGCCGTTGAACCCCAGATAGGCGAAGCGGCCTCCCTCGGCACGGGCGACGACCACCCACTGGTCTTCCTGCGGCAGCTTTTTGCGATCGAGAATGACCTGGCCGTCCTTATCGCTGAATTCGGCGAAGTTCGAAGTGACAACCTTGTATACCTGCCGGTTCGGCTGGACCTGCACCTGCCTCCAGCCGAAGAATTCGACGTTCGCCTTAGCAACCGGAAGACCCGAGACAGCGTCGGCCACGTAGTAATACGACTTGCCGTCGAGCTGCTTCTTGGCGATGACTGTGTCGGCCACCCACAGGATGATGCGGCTCACGTTGCCGTCGGCCAACTTTGCCGTCACCAGATACGCTCCCGGCTTCTGCAAAGGGGTGGTGACGGTGATGCGGTCGTCGACGTGGCGGGGCCGCGGTTTGAGATCGAGTTTCCACGTCGCGACCCGCGCTCCGATGTACTGCTTTTCGTTCTGCTGCACGAGGCGGTAGCCGAAATCGGCGATGTTCAGTTTGTTCCAGTCGAGCTGGCCGGGGTTTGACTTCAAATAGGCTTTGACGTCGCCCAACAACTTCTCGACGTTGACCTCCCAGGCCTCGAACGTCGCGCTGGCGGCGTTGCGGAAGCGAAATTCGACGGTCGCCCCTTTGCCGGCCGTCTGCGTTCCCGAGCCGTCGAATCGCCCCCAGCTGCCGACAATCTGCCGGAGCCTGTCGCGCCGATAATTCCTCTGGCCTGGGCCGTACTCCGAGATGGCCCGCTTCCAGCCTTCGGCGGCGACAACGTACTGCCGGCGGTCTTCGAAGATCTGGGCCAGCGCGTCGAGAGACTGCTCTCCCGGCTGGCTTTTTCCGCGGCCTGCAATTTGCCGGTAGATCTTGATGAAGTTGAATTCGTCCGGGAGCGCAAAACGCTTAATTCCCGTCGCGAGGCGCGCGATCGTCTCTTCGTCGGCAAGCGTGTGCAGCGCGTATGTGCCGCTTTCGTCTTTCTTGACATCGTCTTCGTCGCCGGCGCCCCGGTGAAATCCAAACCGCGCCATGGTCTGTACGCCGAACTGTTCGCGTAAGAAATTTGCCAGGTGCAGGTCGGTTTCGCTGGCCAGCGACGGATCGACCTGGGCCGCCTGGGCGAGCAGCCAGCGCCAGCGCTCGCCGTCCGATCGGGCCGCGTCGAAACTCTCGGGCACGTGATGGAAGACCGGCTTTCCCTCGGCGTCGACGGGAGCGCCGCCGGCCGTGCCGCCGTGGCCGTAGTAGCCCTCTTCATAATCGGGCAGCTTGGTCAGATCGGTGAGCGCCTGCAGGCGCCAGGCGAATTGGCCGGAGGCGCCGGCCAACACGTGACCGGTGTGACGGAGATGGAATTTCGCGACGTCGGCCCGGTTGCCGTCTTTCTCGGCCAGCGGCTGCGCAGCGTGCATCAGTTGCAGCGCGCGAACGCGATCGCGCTGCGCCGAATTAGCGAACCGACCGCCACCCCGACGGCCTCCCCGTTCGTACTTGCCGGCGACAATGAAGCCCTGATGGTCGATCGATTCGTAGGCCTGCGCCGCGCCGTCGAGCAAACGCCAGTTCTGCTTGTGAACGTCGATCACCGCCTCGATGAATTCGTCGAATTCCGAGACGCGGCCGAGTTGCCGCAGTGCCTGGATCGCGGCCTCCAGGTCTGCCGCGACGCGGGCCGGGTCGTCTTTGGGATCGAGGGCCAGCTTGCGAAAGCCTTCGTAGGCCACCTTGAAATTCCCGGCGGTCAGCGCCTTCTGGAACTGGTCTCGCTGCGACTGCGATACGGGCTGTTCAGCGGCGCATAGCCACACCGACCAGATCAGAAGCGCAGCGCCGGCGGGCCACGCGAGAGTTTGCAATGTCATGGAATCGACCTTCGAATATCAGAGATGGACACCCAGGTTGACGAAGCAGACGCGCCGTTTCTTAAGACAGGGGCTCGAACGCCCGATGTAGGATGGCCTTCCAGGCCGTCCGCGGTTTTGAACACGACAGATTGCAACACGGCCGGCCTGGAAGGCCATCCTACGCGTAAGACGCGGCCCGTGGCGGCAAAGTTCCGCACGCCCCCCCGCGGCCCGATTGGCGGTTTGTGCGCCGAAACTGTACCATTCGATCACATGATTCACAAATATTTTGCGGTCGCGGCGCGCGGGATCGAGCGCGTCACCGCGGCCGAGCTCGAACAGCTTGGCGCGCAGCAAGTCAACCCGGTGTTCGGCGGCGTTCACTTCGAAGGCGACATGCTGCTGCTGTATCGCGCGAGCCTGTGGCTGCGCACGGCCTCGCGCATCTTGCGGCCGCTCCGCGATTTTGCCGCACAGACGCAGGAAATGCTGTACTCGCAGGCACGCCGCGTGCGCTGGGAGGATTACCTCGATCCCACGAAGACGCTGGCCGTGCAGGCCACGATCGAAGGCGCTGCTGCGCGCGCAGGAGAACGCTCGGCCGCAACGCCCCCCGATCGGCATGACAGAGGCCGGCACGATCGCGGACGGCCCCCGCGAGGCCGGGAAGTGCGGGGCCGAAGTGCGCATCGTGCGCCACCGCGGCGCGGCATCGACAACTCGATGTTCGCCGCGCTCAAAGTGAAAGATGCCATTGTCGACCGGCTGCGGCGCGAACAGGGAGCACGCCCCGACGTCGATAAAGAACATCCGGACATCGTCGTGCACGCGCATTTTGGCGGCGGACGCTGCACGCTCAGCCTGGACGCCAGCGGCTCGAGCCTGCACGAACGCGGCTACCGCCTGCGCGGCGCCCCGGCCCCGCTCAAAGAAACGCTGGCAGCCGCGCTCGTCGACCTCAGCGGCTGGGACGGCCGGGCGCCCTTTTTCGACCCGATGTGCGGCTCGGGCACGATCGTGATCGAGGCGGCCATGAAAGCCATGCGCATTGCGCCGGGCCTCGCGCGGCCGTCGTTTGGATTTCAGCGCTGGCCGCAATTCGACGGCAAGGCCTGGCAGGAGGTCGTGGACGAAGCCAGGAAGCAGAAACTCCCACCACCCCCCGGCGGAATTTTCGGCGCAGACTCCGACGCGGCGTCCATTGCCGCAGCGGAAGAGAACGCCCGCCGCGCAGGCGTGGGTGAGGCGATCCGCTTCGAAGTGCGGCGATTCGAAGAGACGACCGCGCCGGCTGCAGATCCTGGAGTGCTCGTCTGCAATCCACCCTACGGCGCCCGTCTCGGGCAGGATTCCGAGCTGCAACCCTTGTACGAGCAGATGGGCAGCGTGTTTCAAGAACGGTTCGCCGGGTGGAAGGCGTTCGTGCTGGCGGGCAACCTGGCCCTGGCGCGGCACATCAGCCTGCCGGCGACCGACTACGCCATCGCCTGCTATTACATCATCTGTACAGCCGAGGCCAGCTCGAACCTGGCGCGTTACGACGGAGTCCGCTACACCACTCGCTCCGCGTCCTCCGAT
>JACQFH010000039.1 GCA_016200145.1 Planctomycetia bacterium
AATCCGAGTTCGCCAAGCTTCGGTTGAGAATTCCAAAAATTCACAGCCTGTCTGCGTGGGAACGCACGTACCGACGCTCTGCGTCGCGTCTGGAGACCGTAGGGGGGCACTTTAGTCCCCGCGTGACAGTTCTTGGTGTGGACTGAAGTCCACCCTACAAAAACGCACTATCCACGCTGACCGAGCATGAAGTCATAAAGACGCCTGGCAGCCGGCTCCCAATTGCCGGCGTGGGCCTGCTCGATGATGGCATCCAGAGAATTGGCCACGGCGTCGGACATTCGTCCTTCTTCGTAATAGGTATCCAGTCTCTGCTGGCATTCCTGCAACCGGCTCGAGTCGCGTGCCGTGATCGCCGTGAACAGCGCATCGACGGTCTTAAAGACCTGCTCGTCGACATCCAACTGCGGCGGAGGCAGGCGCGACCAGATGACCCAGCCAATTCCGATCAATGCCAGGATCCCCCCTGCCGTCACCAGCCGTTTGCGCTGAATTTCCGGGCTATTCGCCATGGTTCGACTCCCCGCCATTGCGCGTGCACAACGCCACCCAGACATAAGCATCCGTGAAGGCGGTGTAAAACCGGACGGACCCGTCGCCGAACAGCACATTGCAGCCCGGCCCATGCTCGCCCCACATCTCATCGGTGTGCCCGAAGGGATTGTTCGGCGCGTGGATGATCACCTGCGGATGGTCGTGCGTGTCGGGCCCGCTGTGGGAACTGAGCATGTTCGTCGCGGCGTTGTTCTCGGACGGCCAGTTGCGCATGTCCATTCGTGGGATCGTGCCCCCTCCGGGCACGACGCCGACCCAGGTGTTATTGGAGAGGAAAGAGCTCCGTTCGCCGATGAAGACGGTGTTCGAAGTCCCGTCCCTCACGTCGCTGATGCGTGTATGGGAATTGGGATAGAACGGCCCGTTGATGACGGCATCGGGCGCGCCGGAAACCGGCTCCGGAACATCAAAATTGAAGCAATACGCAGGGGACCGCCCCCACGGCTGATTCACGCCGGCGTTGGTGACGTAATGGGAATGCGCAAAAAAGATGGGGCTGCCGTCGGAGCGCGTCATATCGGTCCCGGTCTTGCCGGCGCCCGAAATCGACGGTCCGGGGACCGGGTGCTGCACGATGTATCCGGAGCCGCCGCCGGACGCCGAGGGACACAGAAAGACCGGGACCGGAGTCGCCGCCGGCGTCTTATTCTCGATGGCCCAGCAGGGGGCGCTAAAATTGAACTGGGCGTGCAACGGCATCTGGTCGAGCTGTGGCAGGAGCATGGCTCCCCAGCCGAATCCCGTGGGACAGACCATTTGATTGTCGGGATAACTGATGCCGTCGCTCGAGCCGCTGAGGTACGGGTTGATGATGCACGCGGGAGGGAATAATCCGTAGGCGCTTTCGTAGTTCTGAAGAGCAAGACCGATCTGTTTGAGATTGTTTTTGCACTGCGCCCGCCGCGCCGCCTCGCGCGCCTGCTGCACGGCCGGCAGCAGCAGCGACACCAGCACGCTGATGATGGCGATCACCACCAAGAGCTCGATCAGCGTAAAGCCGCGCTTCCGGCGACGTGGAATCGAGCGCCGCACCGGCGCATCCCCGTAGAGCAGATTTCCAATCTGCTCGTCCGTCGTCGCAAGCCTCTCAAAAAGCGACATGACCAGCCCTCTCCAGAAAAAATTGGAAGCGGCTGCCCTGCCGCGCGGCCCCTTCAGGGCCGCTCTGCAAAAAGAACCAGATTTGGCAGATCGTAACGCCATTCTCCGATTTATGCAAGACGAAGTTTTGATAAATCAAAATTTTTAATTGGCCCATTCGGGCAGGCGGATTTCCCAGTGGAAGAGGCGGCGAAAGCCACGACGAGACAAATCAGGCGAACCGGCAGGTCAGAGACCTGCTCCACGTGGGGCAGGTCTCTGACCTGCTCGTCAATCGCCGTGGTTTCGCGTTGCTATGCCGACAATAAGCCTCACCTCGCCGCCACGATTGCGATGGACCAACGTCGCGTGCGCGGGACTTGCCCAATTCGCCCATCGGCTCATTATTCATTCGGCGTCATTCGCACCGCGTCCGGGGAGTGATCGCCGTTTTGACGCAAATCGCTGTCAATCAAGCAAATAGGGAGTGATCCCCTGTCGCGAAATCTGTCCACGGCTGGCGAACGATTATTCACTCCTGTTATTCAGAAGTTTTGTCTGACCCGACGGGCTTTTTGCCGCGGCCCAGTCGGGCGCCCCAGTAGATTCCCAGGGGAAAGGCGATGGCGTTAGCGACGTAGAACCAGGTGGCGTAGGGGAGCATCGCCATGTTGTAAATTAGCACCAG
>JACQFH010000040.1 GCA_016200145.1 Planctomycetia bacterium
ACGGGCATCAGCTTCTTCGGCCACACGATCGCCGGCGGGACGAACCCGGGAGGGGAGCCTGTCGGAATGATTGCCGGATCCGCTTTGATTTTTTTCGCATACATCGGATTTGACTCGGTTTCGACGCACGCGGAAGAGGCCTGCCGTCCCCAGCGCGACGTGCCCATCGGAATCATCGCCTCGTTGTTGATATGCACGGTCTTGTATGTCGGCGTGGTTGCCGTTCTCACGGGGATGGTCAAGTTCGATCAGATCGACGTGAATGCCGGTGTGTCGAATGCCTTCGAAAAAGTCGGCTTGCCGTGGGCCCAGCTTCTGATTGCCGCGGCAGGAGTGGCTGGAATCACGTCGGTCCTGCTCGTGATGATGCTGAGTGCACCGCGAGTCTTCCTGGCGATGGCCCGCGATGGCCTCTTGCCAACCAGTTTCTTTGCCGATGTGCACCCTCGCTTTCGCACACCGTGGAAGAGCACCATTCTCGTGGGGCTGTTTGTGGCCACATTGGCCGGATTCCTGCCGATTAAGGCCTTGCTGCATCTGACAAACATCGGCACGCTGTTCGCATTCGTAATCGTCTGTGCCGCGGTCTTGATTATGCGCCGGACGAATCCTGAGGCCGAGCGCCCGTTTCGATGTCCGCTCGTCCCCCTTGTCCCGATCCTGGGGATCCTGTCCTGCCTGTTGCTGATGTTCTCTTTGCCGCCCGCGAACTGGTACCGCCTGTTCGGCTGGCTGGCGATCGGGTTGGTGATTTACTTCGCATACAGCCGACATCACAGCCACTTCGCAAAGCGGTAATCGCGCGAAGAGCAGCCGGCGTAAAAGAGCGGTTCGCAACGCGCGTAGCAATTCTGCGCGGCTCCACTCGGAAGTTTGCCCGATCATCGTCGACGCATATCGCGGCGCTACTCGACGGTCACGCTTTTGGCGAGGTTCCGCGGGCGGTCGACGTTGCAGCCGCGCAAGAGTGCGATGTGGTACGCCAGAAGCTGCAACGGCACCACCGTCACCAGGGGGTACAGATACTCTTCGACGCGGGGGACGTAAATCACGTCGTCGGCAATGCGGGCAATCTGCTCGTCGTCTTCGCAGGCGATGGCGATGATCGGCCCCTTCCGGGCCTTCACCTCTTCGAGGTTGCTCATCACCTTGTGGTACATCGTCCCCTGCGGGATGATAAACACGCTGGGGGTGTTTTCGTCGACGAGTGCGATCGGGCCGTGCTTCATTTCGGCCGCCGGATAGCCTTCGGCATGGACGTAGCTGATTTCCTTGAGCTTCAGCGCCCCTTCGAGGGCCACGGGGAAGTTGTATCCGCGACCCATGTACAGGCAGTTTTCTGTGCCCTGGTACTTGCGGGCGATTTCTCGCACGGCGTCGTGACAGAGCAGGGTCTTGCGAATCACGTCGGGCATCTGGCGGAGGTGCGAAATGATCCGGCCGCCGGCGGGGTGCGACAAGTGCCGCAGACGGCCCATGTAGAGCGCCAATAATGCGAGCACCGTAACCTGCGAAATGAACGCCTTGGTCGATGCGACGCCGATCTCGGGCCCGGCGTGCAGGTAGATTCCGCCGTCGGCCTCGCGGGCGATCGTCGAGCCGACGACGTTGCAGATCGCCATCGTGGGGTGCCCCTTGCGCTGGCTCTCGCGCAGGGCGGCCAGCGTGTCAGCCGTCTCGCCGCTCTGGGTAATGGCGAAGACCATCGTCGTGTCGGACAGGGGCGGATTGCGGTAACGGAACTCGCTGGCGTATTCGACTTCCACAGGAATGCGGGCGAATTCCTCGATCAGGTATTCCCCGACGAGGCCGGCGTGCCAGCTCGTGCCGCACGCGGTCAGAACGATGCGATCGATCCGCCTGAGCTGCTGGACGTTCAGGTTAAGCCCGCCGAACACGGCGGTCGCCGCGTCGTCGTCGAGCCGGCCGCGGAGCGCGTTCTCGATGGTCGTCGGCTGTTCGTAAATCTCCTTGATCATGTAGTGCGGGTAGTCGCCCAGCTCGCTGTCGCCCGCGGACTGATCGAGCACCGTGATCGAGGGGGCAGTCCGGCCGTGGTCGCGATGGATGAATTCCATCCCCTGCGGAGTGAGCAACGCCAGCTCGTGGTCTGAGAGGTACACGACCTCGTCGGTGTAGCCCGCCAGCGGGCTGGCGTCGCTGGCCAGAAAGTACTCGTGCTTGCCGACGCCGACGACCAGCGGGCTGCCCAGCCGCGCCGCGATCAGCAGGTTCGGGTGGTCGCGAAACAGGATCCCCAGTCCGAACGTGCCTTTAAGGCTCTTCAGCGCCAGTTGGACGGCACCCAGAATCGTCTTCCGGTCGGTGCCGTCCTGACCCAGCCGCAACTGTTCTTCGAGATGATGGGCGATCAGGTGGGCAATCACTTCGGTGTCGGTCGTCGAGCGAAACGCGTAACCCAGCGCCTGCAACCGTTCGCGCAGCGCGGCGTAGTTTTCGATGACGCCATTGTGCACAACGACGACTTCGCCGTTGCCCCCCAGGTGCGGGTGCGAATTGACGTCGGAAATACCGCCGTGCGTGGCCCAGCGGGTGTGACCGATCCCCAGCGAACCGGACAGGGGCTGTTCATCGAGCAGCCGCGCGAGCTCAGAGACTCGGCCCACGCGCTTGCGGACCGAAATCGCGCCATGCTCGTGGACGGCGATGCCGGCGCTGTCGTAACCGCGGTACTCGAGCCGGTGCAGCCCCTCCATCAGAACATCGACAGCACTGCGCTGCCCCTGCCCGACGTAACCCACGATTCCGCACATAGTTGGCTCCTTCCAACGCGACGCGGTGCAGCGAGCGACATCGCGGCGCACCGGCCTGGGGCATTCCTTCCGCCTGGATGCGCGAAAGTTAGCAGAAGAGTCGGCAGGGGGTCAACGCGGAGTTGCCTCGGATGGTGTCCGAGACGGAACGTGCAGTCCCCTCCGCCCGAGGCGGACTTCGCAGCGACCGGGCAACTTGGGCGTTTCAGAAGAGAGTTACGCCTGCCCGTTATCGCCCGGCTCGGTGTCGTCGCCGTTATTCGACTCGCCGATTGTGCGTTTCACGACTTTGCGCAAGTCGCGCAGGGTGACAGGCTGAACGAGGACGCGGGCCGTTTCGGTCTCTGAAATCCGCGACTTCATGGCCGACTGTTTCTCCCCCAGCACGAGCACGACCCCCGATTGCGACCGTTCGAGCAGGGCCTGCGCCTCGTTGAACCCGTTGACGGCCCGGTCGCCCAGCGACTCGCCCATGATGACCATGCAGTCGGGGGGGCTGCTTTTGAGGCGTGCCAGCCCGCGCTGAATGTCCGATAGAACGAGCACGCGAAACCCGTGTTTTGAAAAATACTCGCGCAGGAAATCCTGATTCTTGTGGCGGTCTTCGATGCACATGATTGTGTGCATCGGGCCTGGCGCGGTGCTGGTCGTGGGGCGCGTTGTATCAGGCTGCGTCTCGCCTGACATCTCAGGCCGGCCCTGGCACAGGTCGGCATAAGTGGCCCGCAGCAGTGGCAGGGACTCGGCGGGTGTCTGAAACCGCATCGCCGGGTTGAGCTGCATCATGCGTTCGACGACGGCCGTGATGGTTCGCGGCAAACCCGGTTCGACGTCGCGCAGGGGCCGCACCTGCTGATAGCGGCTGAACTGGCTGCGTTCGAGGCGGTCTTTGGTGCGCGGCAGAGGGGGAATGCCCGTCAGCAGTTCGTAGTAGATCGCGCCCAGGAAATACATGTCGCTACGCGGATCATTTCTGGGGGCCCCCGTGTTTTTTTCGAGCGTGGCATATTCCAGCGCCCGCTGGGCGCTTTCGCCGTCGTCTCGCTTGTCTTCTGCGACTCCTGCCAGGCCGAAGTCAACGAGCTTTGCGACCCCCTGGCTGCTCATCAAGACGTTCGTCATTTTCAGGTCGCGGTGGGTCGAGCCGCGACTGAACGCGTAATCGAGGCCGCTCGCCATGTCGAGCACGCACTTGGTGGCTTCCTGCGGCGTGAGCTTCTTGCGGATGTTGATGAAATCGCGAAGGTTGCCCCCCTCGACGAATTCCATCGACAGGTAGTGCTGTCCGTTCGACTGGCCGACTTCGTAAATCGGAACGATGTTCTCGTGTTTCAGTGCTTTACCAAGCTCGGCCTCGCGGCGGAATTCGGCGACCGCCTTGGGATCTTCAGTCCAGCGCTGCCGCAGGACTTTAAGGCCCACCATCCGTCCCGAGCGCAGGTCGCAGGCCCGGTAGACCCGTGCGAAGCTGCCCGAGGCATTGCGATACATCAGCTTGTAGTTCCCGAGCACCAAGCCGTCGATTTCGCCCTTTTCGATCCGCCCGACCTGGTAGGAGGTCAGGAGCCCCTTGTGCTCGAACCACTTCAGCACGTCTTCCGTCTGGGAGTTTTTCTTGCCCAACTGCCCCAGGCAGATGTCGATCTGATGCTGGGGAACCAATTGCAGGCGCACCAGCAGACGGCAGATTTCGTCGACCTTCGATGAAGACATACCGAACCGTGAATTCCTTTCGTCAAGCCCGTTTCGACTGCATCCTTCGGCGCTCTGCATGTCTCGCGCAGCCTGCGGCCACGCGTTCCATGGGCATGACGGAAAAAGTCTGCGATGTATAACCGGAAGAAGAATCCGTGAAGAACGTTGACCCAGCCTCGAAAGCAGGCCCGCGAGAGTTTCGCGATCCGCCGAACTGATAATTCAGCGAACCTTTATATTACTCAACCACAGGGCGGTGTCAAAGCCGCAAAAGGCCGGGTCTGTGTCCTGAATTCTGATGCAGTCATCGCAACGCCTTCGCGCCGGCCAGTTCGTGCCGTTCCGCGACATCATTCAAATCTCGCGAAATAACAGCACTTCTCGGGCCGGGCGGCAATTCCTTCGCGCGACTCGATTCCCCCTCTGCAAGCCGTTAGAATTACAGGCGGTTATGTTATATCGACAAAATCAATTTGCGGCGGAGCGCGTGCATGCTGGAGCGGCGTGAGTTATTTCCCCATGTCATTGAGATGAATTACCAGGCCCGGCGGCGACTGGGCTGCTGCGTCTATCTGGTCTTCGACGGCGACGATTGGCTGCTCATCGACATTGGCTATGAGGACACGGCCCGCGAGATCATCGATCTGATCCGGCAGCTCGATTTTCCCCTGTCGAAGTGCAAATACCTGGTGGTCACCCACGCCGATGCCGACCATATTCAGGGGCTGAAGCTGGCGCAGACCCTGCTTCCCGATGCGCAGGCTGTCGGGCATCCGCTGGCGAAGATCGCCTTGGCCGAGGCCGACCGCATTCTGACCTACGCCGAAATTCCTGCCCAGGGCATCTCGATCAATCTGCCCCGGATCCGCCTCGACAAAACGATCGACGAAGGGGACGTGCTCCAGGTCGGCAGTCTTAAGATCGAGACCTGGCATACGCCGGGACACACCCAGAGCCAGTTGGCGTTCCGGCTGGGGAACCTGTTGTTCTCGGGAGACAATATTTTTCGGGACGGCTGCGTGGGAAATATCGACGCGCATCACGGATCCGACATCAGCGCGTTCATCAAATCGCTGGAACGCATCCGCGACAGCGACGTCGAATGGCTGCTGCCGAGCCACGGCCCGGCGTTCCGCAAAGATAATCGGCTGTTGCAGGACACGATCGACCGGCTCGAGAAATACCAGCACATGGCCGATTTCGGCACGTGCGCCGTCGACTGGCCGCTGCTCGACGAATGGGAAGCCGAATTGTCGAAGCGATTCGACCCGCTATTGGCGCGGTAAGGTGTCCGGCCCAGCCCCCTCAGCGCTAAAGCCGGCGCCGCGACCTTACCGATCTGGTAAGATATGCCGCCGCGCAAGCGCCCTCCTGCCGATTCTTCGCTTCGACCGGCGACGGGCCGCAACCCCGCCGAATTCCTGGAACCGTTCTTGCGGTATCAGGAAGTCGAAGTCGGAATGGCCCGCAACACGCTGCTGGCCTACGGCTCAGACTTGCGGCAGTTCTTCGAATGGCTCGGCCGGCATTGCCCGGCCGGCGTGAGCGGCGTCGATCTGAAAGTGCTGTCGAGCTACCTGGCGCGGCTGCACGAGCGGGGGCTCTCGTCGACGACCGTCGCTCGCCACCTGGTGGCCATCAAGATGTTCTTCCGGTACCTGCTGCTGGAAGGGGTCATCCGCGAGAGCGTGGTCGACCTCGTCAGTTCGCCCAAGCTGTGGCAGCACCTGCCTCACGTCTTGAGCCCCGAGATGGTCAACCGGCTGCTCGCGGCGCCGCAGAGTTGCGACCGCTACATGCTGCGCGATCGGGCCCTGCTGGCCCTGCTGTATGCGACCGGTTGCCGCGCCTCGGAAGTGGTCAATCTCAGGCTGCGCGACGTGCATCTTGATGAGTCATACTGCCGCTGCATCGGCAAGGGAAACAAAGAGCGGCTGGTGTCGCTCAACCCGATCGCCTGCCGGGCGATTGCGGCGTACCTCGAGCACGAGCGGCCCCTTCTGGCGGGGCAGTCGGAATCCGACGGGCTGCTCGTCAGCAAGAGCGGCCGCGGGCTGTCGCGGATCATGGTCTGGTCGCTCGTGAAGAAATACGCGCGTCGGATCGGCGCGAGTGACAAGGTCAGCCCGCACACGCTACGTCACAGTTTTGCCACGCACATGCTGGCCGGGGGGGCCGAAATCCGCGCGCTGCAGGAGTTGCTGGGACACGCCAGCATCGCAACGACGCAGGTCTACACACACGTGGAGCACACGCGGCTCAAAGCCGTGCACAAGAAGTGCCATCCGCGCGGATAGGCGCTGCCCCGTGTTGCCGCAATGGCGCATGAACCCGGCGCGTGTTGCCGCAGGGCAACAGGAACGCCGCCTGCCGTGTTTCTTTTCCGCCCGATTCGCGGGAAATTCATCGTGCGGTGGCCTGCCATTTGACCGTCAGGATTTCCTGAGGTAGTCATTGAGTCTCTGCCTTCGCATCTCCTGGCAGAGAGACGGGCCGTTCGCGCCCGCCTCGGCAACTCGCAACGATGACGCCTATGACCGCCACCAAGCCGGCGCCGCGCGCCGACGTCCTTGTGCCGCACGATACGCCGGCCGAGAACCGCTTCAACTCCAACGACTCGCAGCATCTGGCGATCCTGCGGGAATTGACCGCAAGCTGGCATCCGGTCACGACGGTCGTCAATCGCCGGCCGGGGCACCGCGCCCGCTGCAACTATCGCGCGGAGCTGGTGCCGCTCGACGATGCGTCGTGCCTGCCCGCCGCGGCCGCCATGGAAGTGCAGGTGACCGACCTGTCGCGGAACGGCATCGGGATCATGCACCTGCACGCGATGCCTCACCGGCTCGTTCTTGTCTCGTATCAAACCGAGGCAGGACGCCTCGCGCGGGTGGTCGTACGGCTGAAGTGGTGCCGCTTCAAGCGGGCCGAGTACTACCAGAGCGGCGGCCAGATCGTGCGGGTGCTGCCTGCGGACCAAGACGCGCAGTCGTAGCCCATTCCGCCGGCGGCTAAGCGAACATTTCGCCGATCGGATCGCCCCACGGCACCAGCACGAACGGCCGGTGCAGGGCATCGTGGAATTCGTATGTGTGCGGGACTCCCAGGGCCTCGTAGATCGTGGAGACGATTTCCGCCGGCAAGACGGGTTTGTCGGCTGGCAGGGCACCTGTCTTGTCGCTCGCGCCGTACACGAAACCGGGTTTGATGCCGCCGCCCGCCATCATCAGGCCGTAACAGAAATTCCAGTGATCGCGCCCCGCGCCGGCGTTGACCTTGGGGGAGCGCCCGAACTCTCCCATGACGACGACCAGCGTCCGCTCGAACATCCCCCGCTCGACCAGGTCATCGAGCAGGCTTCCCACAGCCAAATCAAGCTGGGGCAACAGGTCGCCCTTGAGCCGCTTGAAATTGCCGCCGTGCGTGTCCCAGGTCGCATTCGCGTCGGGCGCCCACGAGATCGAAACAACGCGGGTTCCCGCTTCGATCAACCGCCTCGCCAGCAACACGCTCTGGCCGTAAATATTTCGCCCATAGGACTCGCGGACCCTGTCCGGTTCCTGCCCAAGCTGAAATGCGCGCTGGGTGACCGCCGAGCTGAGCAGGCTGAACGCCCGCTCGCGGAAGCCATCCATGCCCGACACGCCGCGCGAATTGCGCCCGGCAAACTGTGTGTCGATCGCCCCCTGCAGGTCTTTGCGCCGCAGCAGGCGATCGCTTCCCACGTCGGCCTGCAGCGCCAGCTCGGGAATGGAAAAGTCGGGCGAGTTGGGGTCTTTGAGCACAAACAGCGGATCGTACGCTTTGCCCAGCGCGCCGCCGAAAAATCCAGGCTGCGGCGGTCCGCCGCGGCCTTCCTGCGTGATGTAGGGGAGCGAAACGAACGGAACGATCGGCTGCACGGGGGGCCGCACCATGCCGGTGATCGACCCGATCGCGGGAAAGTCAGTCGGAGCGGTCCCAATAGCGACCGTGGTGTCGCCCCGGTCGTGTCCGGTCAGCGCCGTGTAGACCGCCGCCGCGTGGGCGTTGTTGACGCTATGGTGCGCAGAGCGAATCAGGGCGCTGCGGTGCATGTGCCGCGCCATCCGTGGGAGATATTCCGAGAATTGCACGCCCGGCAGGGATGTGTCGATCGGCTGGAATTCGCCGCGAATTTCGGCGGGCGCCTCGGGCTTCATGTCCCACATGTCGAGATGGCTGGGACCACCGTCAAGAAACACCAGGATGCACGAATCGGCGCGGGGACGAAGGCCCGTTTCACGGCGCGCTGCGTCAGCCCGCAGCAGCGTGGGCAGGCTGACGCCGACGAGGCCCAGACTCCCGGCCTGAAGCATGCGCCGCCGCGAAATGTGTTCAGACTCGATCAACACGCTCTGATCCTGATGCAGGCGAGAATCGAACAGTCGAACGTCGCCGATTCAGTCCCATCGGCGCCGGTTGATCCATCTTCGCAAAGGGAGGTGTCGCTGACAAGTTCGATCGAGAGGGCCAGCGCCGTTTGGAATCTTCCGTTTTCCCGGGGGTGGGGTATCGCGAAAGTGCCCCGGTCCGCTTTTTCGGCGGCCGGGGCAGTGCACGAGTTGACATGCCCACTCACGTTTTTCCCGACGAATCGTCCGGTGGCTTTTGGGGCCCGATCCAGCCTTTGCGGCGGAAAAAGATCACCTGCCCGATGGTGATGACCATCATCAATGCCAGGCACAGGGGGTAACCATAGCGCCATTTAAGCTCGGGCATGTTGAGTGGCGACGACGTGTCGAAGTTCATGCCGTAGACGCCGACGATGAACGTCAGCGGAATGAATAGCGTCGAGATGATCGTGAGCACCTTCATGATTTCGTTCATGCGGTTCGAGATGCTCGACAGGTACAGGTCCATCAGATCGGAACACACCTCGCGATAGGTTTCGACGAGGTCGATGATCCGCACGCAATGATCGTAGCAGTCGCGAAGGTAGAGCCGCGCCTCGGCATGGATCTGCGGGATTTCATCGCGAACCAGTGTGTTCAGCGCCTCGCGTTGCGGCCAGACCGCGCGGCGGACGTACAGCAGTTCGCGCTTCAAGTCGTGAATCTCGGCGACGACGGCGCGATCGGGCCGTACCAGAATGCGGTCCTCCAGAGTTTCCAGGCGCTCGCCGAAGACTTCGAGCACCGGGAAGTAATGATCGATGATGGCGTCGAGAATCGCATACGCCAGGTATCCGGGACCGGCATCGCGGACGCGCGTAACCTGCTTGCGGATCCGTTCGCGGACGGGCTCGAGGCAGTCCCACCCGGCTTCTTCCTGAAACGTGATCACGAATTCGGGCCCGAGAAACAGGCTCACCTGCTCTGACTGCAGGTGCTCGGCGATGCGGATCATGTGCGTAACGATAAACGTCCGGTCGCCGAATGTGTCGACCTTCGCACGCTGGTGCA
The DNA here is from genome assembly GCA_016200145.1 of Planctomycetia bacterium. Taxonomy (GTDB): domain Bacteria; phylum Planctomycetota; class Planctomycetia; order Planctomycetales; family Planctomycetaceae; genus JACQFH01. The sequence goes on from JACQFH010000040.1 coordinate 9,890, forward strand.
CGTTGACGACGTCTTCCATGGCCAGTGGATGGAGATGGAAGATGGCGGCGATCTGCTCGAGCACGGCAGCGTCACCCAGTCCATCGATGTTGACCCAGCAGACCGACCAGTGCCCCAGGAACTGCCGCAGTTCATCGGGCTGCGCGATTTCGCGCTCCACGAATTTGTCGTGAGAATAGGCGATGAGGCGAATCACGGGGCGGGGCGCGTGAGGGTCGACGGTCAAACTTCCCGGCGCGGTCCCCGGTGCGGCGCGGCGTTTCATCCGGCGGTGGACGTGATCGCGATTTCGTGAGCGTCGTGACACCCTGCAGCCTCCGATCTCTCCGGGCGACCGGAGTATAATCGGGACAACCGCGTGCGAGAATCAACAGCCACTGACACGACAGGGTATTCATCATGGCGACCGAGCGGTTGATCTATACCGGACGGGTTCAGGGCGTGGGATTTCGATATACCGTGCGGTCGATTGCAAGACTCCATCCCGTCACTGGTTATGTCAAGAATCTGCCGGACGGGTCGGTCGAGCTGGTTGCCCAGGGGGACCAGCCGGCCATCGACGCCCTGCTGATCGACGTGGCGAATCGATTTCGGGATAACATCGCCGGCTGTCAGCGTCATCCGCAGACGAATGCCGAGGTTTTCGGGGTGTTCGACATTCGGTTTTGACGGGCCCGTAGACTGTTCCGCGACCGATCGCGTGAAATCGACCGAAACCCGCGGTTTCCAAAACTGGACTGTTCCTTTCGGGTCAATGAGCGGTTAGAGTGGAATCAAGGACGGATTCCGGCTGTCTCTTCAGGGGATTGGCCGAGCGTTCCAACGGCGCACGTCGAATTGACGTAAGCAAAGCACGCATTGTGCCTTGGGGCGTTTCCTTCCATTCGGACTTTTTGACGAGTGAGATTGATTATGAGCGCGGGCAGCCTGATTTCGTTCGGGACACTGGTCCTGGCAGCGGACGAACAAGCCGACATCAACGAACTGAGAAAAACGCTCATTCTGACAGGGGTGGGGTTTCTGGTCGTGTTGGGGCTGTTATTTGCATTTCTCTACGCCACGCGGGCGGGAATCATCGCGCGGGCGACGACCAAAGAGGCGCTGCGGCAGCCGGTGTTCGCCTTGCTCCTCGTGCTATCGCTGCTGATGCTCGTGCTCAACACGTTTGTCCCCTTTTTTTCGCTCGGGGACGACATCAAAATGCTCGAAATCTGCGGCCTGGCGACGATCCTCATCAGCGGCATGCTGCTGGCCATCTGGACGTCGAGCATGAGCATCGCCGACGAAATCGAAGGCAAGACGGCCATGACGTTGCTCTCCAAACCGATCAACAGGCGTCAGTTCATCATCGGGAAATTCGTGGGGATTCAATCGGCCGTCCTGGTGCTGGCCGTGCCTCTCGTGATCACCTTCTGGTCGCTGATCGTCTACAAATCATTTTACGACGCCCGGGAATCTTCGGGCGATACGACGAGGCAGTTGGCGCAGCTTGAAGCCTACAAGATCCTGCCGCCGGTGGTCTTGAGCCTGCTCGAGATCGCGATCATGTCGGCGATCAGCGTGGCCATTTCGACCAGGGTTCCCATGGTCGTCAACATGGTCACGTGCCTGGCGGTGTTCGTGATCGGGCACCTGACTCCGGCGCTGGTCCGCGGCAACCTCGGCCGATTGGAACCTGTGTCATTCATGGCACGTGTGATCGCGGTCGTCCTGCCGGCGGTCGAGAATTTCAACGTGGAGGCGGCCATCGTCACCGGCAGAGTGGTGAAGGCGGAGTATCTTGGGTCGGTGGCGGCCTATAGCGCTGCGTATATTGCCGCCATGATCCTGCTTGCGTTCATCTTGTTTGAGGACCGCGACCTGGCATAAAGCAGCTGACGGGGCATAGAAGTGGACGACACAACTCTTGGCCAGCAATGAACCCACCCCGTTCCAGCGGATCTTCTCTTCTCGCGACCTGCTTCGCGGCGCGTCGCTGAACGCCTGCCTCGATCTGGCCGGCAGCACGGCACTGCTCGTCTTCGGCCTGGTCGTGCTGTGCCTGATGACCGATATTCTGATCACCGGGGGGCAACTGACCATACCCCAGGCGAGCCAGGCGGAATTGACAGCGCTCGTCGGGGAAGAGAGTTTTACCGAAGCGGGCCATCCGGCCCCGAATTCGTCCGGCGACCTGGTCTACCGTGATGCGGGCCTCGTGCCGACCGTGTGGCGATTCCGCGAGAAGTATTTCGGGCCCGTGCTGGCGACGGCCTGCCGACGGTTCGCGCCGCTCCGTAACAATCAGAAAGCCCTGCTGACACTGGTGATGACGGCGGCCCTGCTGGGCTGGATGCGCAGCATGCTCGAATCGCAGGCGCGGATCCTCCTGCAGCGCACCGGTCTCGAGATCGCCACCAAGCTCAGGCGGTCGATTCACCGGCAGACGCTGCGCCTGGGGCCGGCCGACCTCGAAGGGCATTCCAGCGAACACGCCATGCAACTGTTTACGACCGAAACAGATCGCGTCAGCGCAGGCGTCTTCCTGTGGGCCCAGCGGATGGGGCGCGATCCCGTCCGCCTGGGGGCGCTCGTGGCCCTGGCGGTGGCGGTGGACCCGCTGCTGGCCGGCGTGTGCCTGGTTCCCATCGTGGCCTGCTGGTATCTGGCTCAGCGCGAGCAGAGCCGAATCGAAGAGGTGCGGCAGCTTGCCCAGGCCAACGCCGGAAAAGAGCTGCGGGTGCTGGCCGAAAGCCTCGAAAAGACGCGGCTGGTGCGAGGATTTGCCATGGAAGCGTTCGAACAGGAGCAGTTCGAAAAATATCTCGTTCGCTTCCAGCAGAATCTGTCGCAGGGGCTCAAGGCGAAAGCCTGGTCGCGGCGAACGATTCGCACGCTGGTGGCGGGGTGCCTGGCGTTCGTGCTGCTGTTCGTGGGCTCGCGGATCCTGCCTCCCGTCGAAATGCCGCTGGCCTCAGGAGTGCTGATGCTGGGGGCGTTTGCAGTCGCCTGGTTCCCGCTGCAATACCTGGTTCGCCTGCGGCAGGATCACGAACCGGCCGAGCACGCGGCGCGGATGATCCAGACGTACGTCAACCAGATTCCCGAAGTGGGCCAGGCGGTGGGCGCCAAGTTCCTGCAGCCGCTGTCGAAGCTGGTCTCGTTCGAAAACGTTTCGTACTCCACCCCCTCCAGAGGCCCGGTTCTGGCGGGACTGAAACTCAAGATTCCGGCCGGGCGGCAGGTCGCCATCGTCGCCACCGACCAGGTCGAAGGGATGGCCGTCGCGTACCTGCTGCCGCGGTTCATCGAGCCGCAATCCGGAAAAATCCTGATTGACGGCGAAGACATCGCCTGGGTCACGCTCGAATCGCTGCGGGCCGAAATTGTGTTCGTCGGGGGGAAGGACCCGTTCCTTACCGGTTCGGTCCGCGACAATATCAGCGGCGGCAGCGCCAACTACAGTTTGCAGGAAGTCACCGAAGCCGCCAAGATCGCGCACGCCCATAACTTCATTCAGAAACTGCCGCAGGGCTACGAGACGGTGATCGGCGAGCACGGCGAGCAGCTCGACGCGGGTCAGAGTTTTCGACTCGGGCTGGCGCGCGCGATTCTGCGAAAGCCTGCGCTGCTGGTCATCGCCGAGCCCGAACATGCGCTCGACGAAGACACCAAGACGCTGATCGACGACGCGTACAAGAGGATCGCCGTCAACCGGACCGTCTTGTATCTGCCGCAGCGCCTTTCAACACTCAAGCGGGTCGACGAGATTGCGCTGATCCACAAGGGCAGGCTGGTGGCGATCGGGCCCCGCGCCCGGCTGGTGCAGTCGGCCCCGCTGTATCGCCACTGGGAGTACATTCATTTCAATGAGCTCCGCCACGATTTCGAGACCGAATAGGCGGCGCTAACTGCGCGCATGCCCCAGAAGCAGCAAGGCGTACTCGGCCGGGCTCAGTTTCGCCGAGAGCGGGGGCAGCTCGGTCGAAATGTCGAGCTGTGACAAGTGGTGTTCGGCCTTCTCGTACGAACAGAACCGCGAAAGCTGCTTCAGAAAAACCTGAAACTCGTCGTTGCGCAGGGCCGATTCCATCGTTTCGTAGCGCTTGACGAGATGCGCCGGATTGTGGGTCAGCACCAGCTCGCGGCAGCGGGCGGCGACCGCGGGGTAACCCGCGCGGCAGGCAGCGACTGCCGCCAGCACGAGGAACTTGTCGCGCGGGCCGAGCTGCTGCCGGCTCTGCGAGACTCCGGCCAGCTTGACGAACGCCAGCATCGCCGCGTCGTGGTCGTCCATTGCGCCGTTCTGCGTTACAGGGGAATCCGCAGTCCATCGTAGGCGAGTTCAGCTCCGCCAGGCAACCGGGCGTTAGTCGATTCGTGTTCAAGCACGTGGGAAATGTGCGTGAAATACGCCTGCTTCGGGCGAAGCTGTTTCACGACGTCGATCGCCTGCGCCAGATTGAAGTGCGTGGGATGCGGCTTTTCGCGCAGGGCGTCGAGGACAAGCACGTCGAGGCCTTCGAGCAAGGGCCAGCTCTCGTCGGGAATGCGGCTGACGTCGGTGCAGAATGCCACGTCGTTGATGCGAAACCCCAGAACGGGCATCTCACCGTGCCAGAGTCTGATTGGCCGCAGCAGGCACCCCATGAGCTCAAACGGTTCCGTCCCGATCGGGTTGATCGTGAATTGCGGCACCGCCCCGAAATGGCGGCTGGCGTACGGGTCGTCGAACGCGTAGTCGAAGGATTTGCGAATCCGCCCCGCAGTTTCCGTTTCGCAGTACAGCGGAATCACCTGCTTCAGGTAATAGCTGGAAATTCGCAGGTCATCGAGTCCGAAGAGATGGTCGGCATGCCCGTGCGTGAACACGGCGGCGTGGACCACGTCGATGCGTTCGCGAACGAGCTGCAGCCGCAGCTCGGGGGGCGTGTCGATCAGGAAATTCCCGCCCGGCCCCTGCACGAGAACGCCCGTGCGCGTCCGCTTGTTCCTGGGATTCGGCGATTCGCAGACTTCGCAATGGCAGCCGATCATCGGGACGCCGTTGCTGGTGCCGGTGCCCAGCAGAATCATCTGCGGCCGAGTTTCTGCAACGCCTGCGTCCATCGTTCCAGCGTAGGGGAAGCGCAAATCGAAGTCTACACTGCGGAAACACGCGCGCTCGAACGGATTCCAGCAGGCAATGCACCCGGGGAGACCAATTCTCTTCGAATCGGTGCCCGTCCCCGGCTCGCCCGGGTGCGACTACCCGAACAAATGCGCGAGGGGCTGGCCATCGGCCAGGCGCATCGGGCGGTTCGTCTGATCGTGAATCTCGCGGGCCGGGTCGATGCCGAACCGCCAGAAGATCGTCGCCGCGAGGTCTGCCGGGCTGACGGGGTCGCGATCCGGATAAGCGCCGATCTTGTCGCTGGCGCCGTGCACCTGGCCGCCGCCAATTCCCCCTCCCGCCAGGGCCACGGTGTAGCAATCGGGCCAGTGATCGCGCCCGGCGAGATTATTGATCTTGGGAGTCCGCCCGAATTCCGCCATCTGCACGACCAGCGTCGATTTCAGCAGGCCGCGCGATTCGAGGTCTTCCAGAAGCGCCGAATAGCCCTGATCGGCCGGCGGGATGAGTTGCCGGTGCCGCGGAAAGATCGTCTGGTGGCTGTCCCAGTTGGCGTCCTGACCATTGTGCTGACCGTCAAAGACGGTGACGAAATTGACGCCCGACTCGACGAGCCGCCGGGCCAGCAGCAGGCTCTGCCCCAGCAGGTTCCGCCCGTACCGCTCACGAAGTCCGACCGATTCCTGCGCGATGTCGAAGCTCTGCCGGACGGCAGGCGACGAGATCAGCGCCAGCGCCCGCTGCTGATACACCTGCATCTTCGAAGCTGCAACGGCCGCCGGAAGCAAATCGAGATTCCGCAGCAGCGTTTCGCGCGAAGCCAGTTCGGTCGATTGGCGATTTCCCGGCGGTTCGAGCGCCGTATTTCGAAAATCGGGATTGTTGGGATTGCCCGACACCTGGAACCGGTCGTACGCGCCGCCCAGAATCCCGGGGGTCTGCCCCGGAAGCTGGACGACGTTGTAGATCGTGTAGGGCAGTGCGACACAGGGAAGCACGTGGACTCGTTCCCCGAGCCCGTAGTTGACCGCCGAGCCGAGATTCGGGAACGACCGCGATTCGTCGGCGAGCAGCTCCTGGTCTCCACCCAGGGGAGTGCGGCCGGTGAGCGTCTCCGCCGCCGCCGCGTTGTGGTTGCGCATCGGGTGGTGCATTGACCGCACGAGGGCAATTCGGTCCATGAGCTGCGCCGTGCGCGGCAACATGTCGCTGATTGTGATTCCCGGTACGGCTGTGGAGATGGTTCCGTATTCGCCGCGCACGCCGGCCGGCGCGCCGGGCTTCGGGTCGTACGTCTCGAATTGACTGGGCCCGCCATAGTGGAACAGGATGATGCACGATTTGATGGGGGCAGACCGCGCCGGCTCAGGCGTTTCGCCGGCGTGCAAGCGCCAGGCTCCGAAAATCGACGGAAGCCCCCCGCTGAGCCAGCCGACGCTGCTGATCTTGAGCCAATGTCGACGAGAGAGCGGCATGCGCAGGGCTTCACTCATATCGTTGGGAGACGACGGCTTCGTCAGGGCAGCACCGGTGATCGACTGCCGACCAGAACGCATCTATTTTTGCCGATCTGTGTTGCTGTCACAAGGGCAGCAGCGGCAACGAAGGTCTCATCCATCGAGATTGGCGAGTCGAGCGGTGCTGTCGCCCAGCGAGTCGCACCTGGCTCCCATGCGGTCGAGCATCGACAGATACAGGTTGCAAAGCGGCGTGTTGTTGGGGTACACGACGTGGCGGCCGGGCCTGATCGTTCCCGCGCCGCGGCCGGCGAGCAGAATCGGCAGGTCGTCGTGGTTGTGGCGATTGCCGTCTCCAATGCCGCTGCCGTAGATGATCATACAGTTGTCAAGCAGCGTGCCGTCCCCCTCTTTGATCCCCTTGAGCCGTTCGAGCAGGTGCGAGAACTGCGTGACGTGGAAGCGATTGATCTTCTTAATCTTCTCGTGCTTCTTTTCGTCGTTGCCGTGGTGCGAGAGGTCGTGGTGTCCTTCCGGGACCTCGATGAACGGGTAGCTGCGGTTGCTCCCCTCGTTGGCGAAGACCATTGTCGAAACGCGGGTGACGTCTCCCTGGAACGCCAGCACGAGCAGGTCTTCCATGATGCGGATGTGGGCGGCGTAATCTCCGGGAATGCCCGCCGGGCGGGCAAGACCGGCCGCCGATTCGCTGGTTACTGCCTCATCGGCCCGCGCGATCCGCACTTCCAGTTCGCGGACGGCGTTCAGATACTCGTCGAACTTGCGCTGATCGGTGATGCCCAGGCGGCCCCGCAGCGACTGGGCGTCGTCGCGGACGAAATCGAGCACGCTCTTGTTGTAGCGTTGGCGCTTCGCGCGGGCTTCAGCCGACTCGCCCGGCCGCCCGTTCGTGAAGAGCCGTTCGAACACGACGCGCGGATTGGTCTCTTTGGCCATCGGCGTCGATTCGCTCTTCCACGAGATGTTCGATGAATAGGCGCAACTGTAACCCGAATCGCAATTCCCCGACTGCTGGCCGGCGTCGCAGCCGAGCTCAAGCGAGGGAAACCGAGTAAAGCGGCCGACGTGCTCGGCAGCGACTTGATCGACCGAAACGCCGATGCGAATATCAGCCCCGGCCGTTTTACGGGCCTGCCGGCCGGTCAGAAACGTCGCCAGGGCCCGCGCATGGTCGCCGCCGCCGTCGCCGTTCGCGAACGCCTTCTGCTGCGTCAGCCCCGTCAGCACGCACAGGTCGTTCTTGAATGCGCCCAGCGGTTCGAGGGTCGAGGGGAGCTCGAAATTCTCTCCCTCGGCCTTGGGGGTCCAATCCTGCATGTGGACGCCGTTCGGCACATAGACGAACGCCATCCGCAATGGGGCGGATGCCGCACCCGCTTCAGCCGCAGTGGCCCGCGGCAGGGGCATCACGTCGAGCAGGGGGAGCGCAACGGCCGTCCCCAGTCCGCGAAGAGCCGTCCGCCGCGAGATCATGCCACCAAAACTCATGGTTCATCTCCCCGTTTACCGCGCCGCTTTTGAAAGGCGTCGCTGTTGACGATTTCCAGCACGAACGCAGAAAACCTGTCGTGATTAGCCGCCGTGTTGCGCACGATCGTATCGACCGTGCACTTGTCATAATACTCTAATCCGCGTCCGAGCGCGTAAACCAGCAGCTTTTCGGCGATCGAGCGGCGGAATTCGCCGTCTCGCGCCTTGAGTATGGCCTTTAACTCGGCAGGCGACTTGAACGCGGCCCCGCCCGGCAAAGCCCCCGAGGCGTCGATCTCGGCCTGGCCGTCTTTTGCGCGCCAGGCGCCGACCGGATCGTAATTCTCGAAGCGCACGCCCTCCGCGATGTATTCGCCGAGGATCGCCTCGAACGGACGCTGGTCGATGACCTCGAACTGGCTCGCCTCGAGCGGAAATCGCGCGCCGGTCTCGGTATACGGCGCGACCGCTGACGAGCCGGCGGAGAGCACCTTCACCATCGGCAACACCCGCCGCTGAATCTCCGACGATTCGCGCGTGGTGATGACGATCTTCGCCTGCGGCATCCCCATCGAGAGGATCGCGACCAGGCGCACGAACTCGTCATCGGAGACGCCGCGGCCGTTCGCGACGCCCGAGGCCTGACGCAGGCGCGGCACCGATACGTACACCTCCAGGCCGCGGGCGAGCAGGTGGCTCACGTGCAGCGCGAGTGC
>JACQFH010000241.1 GCA_016200145.1 Planctomycetia bacterium
CAGCATGTCGACGTCCCCTTCGTCGATGAACACTTCGGTGTACTGCGGAACGGTCCCGCGGACCGCGCGGAAGTGGACCAGATTGATCCGGCCCAGTTTGCCGAAGTATCGGATTTCTTCCAGGACGTCGACTCCCATTTCGGTAATTGTCCCCTGGCAGAACGTAATCCCGTTGGCCGCGCTGGGGATTTCCTTCAAGAGGCGCCGCAGGCCGTCGGGATGATGGAAGATGCGGGCAACGCCGCGCATCGTACGGACCGGCGGGTCGTTCGGGTGCATCGAGAGTCGGATGCCGGCTTTTTCGGCGGTTTCGCAGATCGGCCTGGCAAAGTACAGGAACCGCTTCCACATCTCTTCTTCGCCCACAACGCCGATCTCGTCGAACGGCCTGGCATCTTTGATGCGACCGTAGTCGAAGGCGCGAAAGCCGGCCCCGCCCCGGCCCGGTGTTTCGAAATAGCCGACCCGTTCGTCCCAATAGAAATCGGGCCAGAACCGCCATTCCATCATCGGCACGCCCGCTTCCGCGACAGCGCGGATCGTACGACAGACCTTTTCGATTTCCTCGTCCCGGCCCTCCTGCCCGAAGCGGGCTTGCTTGTAAAAGTCGATGGGGATCATCATCGACTCCAGCACCAGGCCCGCCGCGTCGCAGTTCTTTTTGGCGCGGACCACGTCGTCGACCGTCCAAAAACCCTTGCGTTCCCGGTCGACCCCGTCAGTTCCCTGGAAGATCACGTGCCGGCAGCCGATCTGCTTAAGCCAGCGGAGTGTCTCCGGTTCGACGTCCTTGAGGTTCTCGGAGAGTTTCGGCAGCCAGGCATCGTCGCGCCGCAGCCCCTGACGTTTCGCGGCGGCCTGGTCCTTGCCGCTGGCTGTCGCGACCGCCGTTGCCCACGCGGCCAGAGGAGCAACGAGCAATCTGCGTCGATCGGGGTCCATTCTGGGCTTTCTTCCCGGCGGGATTGCGAGGTTCACGTCGAAGTCTTTGTTTCGGTCGAACGAGTGGTGTTCGCTCCCGACCTTGCGCCAAGCGTATTGGATAGAAGAAATCTGCGCCAGGCCCAATAATATCTGGATCGGGGGGGATTTTCGAGACGCGATCGTCGGGCAAGAAAGGTTCTTAAGTGATGGACGCCACAAAAGCCGCATGGACGAATGACGCGACGCAGGATGAATTCGATTACGCGAGCTATCCGAACAATTCGAAAAAGAGAACCGAGATCCGTGAGAAAATCAAATACTGGGCCCGTATGGCAAAACGGGGACAGTTCACCAGAACGGGCGAAGCGAGACCATCTGATGGTCGGTCCATCAGCGCAGCGGATATTTCCGACAGCATGACCGGGGCAGTTGCCAATTTCCTGAGAGACGACCTCATCATCTCATCAAAAGATGTCCGGGCAGGCAGCTTTGGCGCGTACCTGGTCATTGCCGCTGTGGGGCGCATTGACTGGCCGCAAATAGCAGACAGACTGTTGTGAAAATACATGCCGGATGAATATGTGCCAGCCAGCTAAGCTGGGGTTGGCAATCCGCGGTGTCCTTGTCCCTGCATCTATTTGACGAACTTCTGCAACGGATACACAAGCTCCACACGGGTCGCTTCACCGGCTTTGACCTCGACATTGAGTTTGCGGTCAAGAAATCCGGTCAATTCGTGCCAGACGCGAAATTCGTAAGCGCCCGGAGGCAGGCCTTTAATCGTGAATTTTCCGGACGCATCGGTCACGGCGGCCCAGGGATGATCGAGGATGACTTCGTAGGCCTTCATCCAGTTCTGAAAATCGGACTGGACAGGGATGGGCACGTTCTCCGGCTTTGTATGATTCAAAACCACAGCACCGCCCAGGGGGACAACCTGATTGAATGGCTGATTGCGAACTGGCATCGTGTGCACATTGGCCGCCTCCGAGTCGTTGTTCGTCACAATCATGGGCAAACCCGTTCGAACGACCGACACTCGAGGCACAAAGCCGCGCTCCGTGATCTCGATGGGGCGCCACCCTTTTGGCGCACGCGGAACCGGAACGCCCGCCGGGACTTTTGCGAGATAAATTGCCACATTGGCGATTCCCTTTGTCTCCTGATCGACGATCAGTGACTCGTCCGCGATCGGCGGACCACGGCGCGGCTGAATGGTTCGCTGTGCCGGCGGCGCGCCGTCGAAGAGGACCTGTCCCTCGATCGATGGCGGTTCTTCGGAATCGCGGATGAAATCGTTCGGTTGGCGGACAAGCTTGAACTCGACCACCTGCGTGTCTCCGGCAGAAAGCTCAACCGGCCGACCGGCCGATTGATCGGCCGAATCCGCGGCCCGCCAATCGGGCCGCGTGCCGAGATCAATTCTCACGCGGGCTGGTCCCGGCGGAACCGTCATGTGCAACTCGCGGTGCGCGTCAAAGAACTGGGCATAAGGAATCTGTGCGCTTCGGTCCCCCTCCGAAGTTTTCTCGTTCGCCCCATCCCGCACATACAGAAACGTCATTCCGCCGATTGTTTTGCCAGTCTCCGAATCGAGCGCTCTGAGCACCAGGTCGCAGCCGCGCGTGATCTTCAGGTCGAGTGCCTGCTCCCTCGGCTGGTCGTCTACATTGAATTCGTGAGTCGTGCGGAGGTATGGCGATTGCAAGGGGGGCGAGACGATCAAGGGGTAGCGTCCCGGAGGGCGGCGCAAGACAGTTTTCCCCTCAGCGTCCGTCACCCCGCCCCAGCCCAGGCCCTTCGGCGGATGCACGTCTTCGGTTTGCAGCTCCAAACCGGCTGCCGGTTGATTCGTATCGGCCCAGACGGCCCGCACCATGATCCGACGAACCGATCGCAGCGTGATATCAGCGGGCGACGGTACAGGCTGAAACCGGCCCCAGGGCGTTTCAACGCGCGACGGATTCGCGGATGTCGCCACGGTCATCGTCTGGGTCAGCATTTCGACCGTGTAAATCGAGCGAATGAGCATAAAGTCGGGGTGCTGGATCGCCAGCCAGAAGACTTTGTCGGCGGGCACCGAGTCGAAACGAAAGGAGCCGGAAGCATCCGAAGTAGCGACGACATCCTCCGGTATCAGCTCGGCGGCATGATGTTGCAGCCACTCGAATTCGCGCAGGTCGGCGTAATATTGCACATCAGTCGGCTTAGCACCAATTCGCAGACAATTCGTCAGCGTCAACTTCACTCCGGCAATCGGCCTGCCCCGTTCATCAACGCACCGGCCTGTGATCCGATACGGCCTGTCGAAGACCAGGTTCTGCTCAATCTTCTCGTCCGGGAAAAACAAACGCTGGTCGGGCTTGCGGTGTTCCCTTCGGCTCAGGTCGAGACACATCGTTGTCATTCGCAGCCACGCGAACGAGTGTCCTGGCGCGCGACCGAAAACCTGGAAGTATCCATGGTCCTTGACGCCGTAGCTCTCGTTCACAGGAATCGGGAGCGGAAGGTCCTGGAAGCTGTAGGCCCCTGCTCCATCCGTTGTCGCCTTTCCCAGGACCTTGTGGGTCCCATAGGTTGAAACAATGAAGATGGTCGCTCCGGCAATTGGCTTCCCGTTCGGATCTCGGGCGGAACCGCTCACGCTGAGGGGGTGAGTTTGCGCGGCGTCTCCGAGGCACGCAGCGGCCAGGACCCACCAGTACATCATCGTGAGCCTCCCCGAACGACTCAGTTGTGATCATCGGCGGCGCAAGTCAGAAACTTCCGATATCGTAACATCGCCGGAACACAATTGAATGTTGTAATTCCCGGATGTCATACAACGTCTTATTGTTTATCCGGCCATCGGGTGGTGGTCAGATGCTGCAGGTGGGAACTGGGCAGAATTTGCGCCGGATGGGTTTGCGCCCCCTTGACCCATTGCAGGACTGCTCGAATAATTTTCATCGCAGGGTTCGCAGCGCGGACTGAAATTGACCGCGCGCGAGTGACCGCTGCACAGTTCGCCCGACGACGGGCCCCGCGCACCGGGATGCGCGCAGAAGTGCCCGTTTGGCGCGCGTTATTCACATCTCCGGAGCAGAAATCGCCCCTCACAGCGCGCATTCCTGCGCACAACCAGCGCGTGCTCGCGTCAAACGCTGGCCGAAAAGAATCGCATTTCCTGAATGACCACCGCGCTGCACGACTCACGGGTCGCCAGAAAGCGATTCGGCGGATCGAACGCCAGCGGGGCGGACGACTGGTCCTAAGGGGATCCCTTCTCCCGTGCGGGTGAACTGAAACACATGGTCTGCTTCGTCGGTCTGGAAGATGAAGGTGACCGCTTTGTCATCGGGAACACCCAGCGAACCCCACCAGGTGACGGCGCTCTCCAGCGATTCCGCCTGCTCTACCGACAAGAGGAAGGGCCTGTAAAAGGATAGAACGGCCGATTCTCTGAAATATCCGCGCGCCGTCAGCCAGATGACCGGTCCGAAACTCAGCGGATACGCCGACACGAGCGCGAGGACGCCAGCGATCATCCAAAAACGTCGCGATCTGTCTGCCAGCCAGAGCAAGGGCCCGCGTTGTTTGTTCGGCGGTTTCTGCATACCGTCGATTGTAACCGCGTCGAAGCGCGGGCGGGAAGGCGACCTGCGCTGTGAGTTCCGAATCTCCGCGGCAGCCACGGATCGGATCGTTTACAATGTCCTGATCGCCATGAGCGACGTTACCGAAATCCTGAATGCGATGACCCTCGGGGACGCCGAAGCGGGCAGCCGGTTGCTGCCGTTCGTCTACGAGGAACTGCGCCGACTGGCTTCGCAGAAATTGTCGCGCGAGGCACCGGGACAGACGCTGAACGCCACGGCCCTGGTCCACGAAGCCTACCTGCGGCTGGTCGGTCCTGCGGACGGGAGACGCTGGACCGACAGCCGGCATTTCTTCGCGGCCGCCGCGACGGCCATGCGCCGGATCCTGATCGACAACGCCCGCCGCAAACGGGCCGAGAGGCACGGCGGGGGCCTCAGGCGGCAACCCCTGGATGATGTCGCGGCGCCGGAGCCCGATGACGAGCTGCTGGCGGTTCACGAGGCTCTCGATCGGCTTGCCGAAAAAGAGCCTCTTAAGGCGAAGCTGGTGGAATTGCGGTATTTCGCGGGCCTGACCGGAGAGCAGGCCGCCGAAATCCTGGGGATTTCCGCGACGACGGCTGATCGGCACTGGGCGTATGCGCGGGCCTGGCTTCAGAGCCAGGTCCGCGGCGAGTGACACAAACACCCGGTTTTTTTGAATCGACGTGGTGCTCTGGGACGGGATTTTTCGCTTCTGGGATTAGAGGGCCCTCTTCCCGGAGACAACCCATGAACGAAGAATCGCTGTTCCATCTCGCACTCGAAACGCCGCCCGCCGAGCGCGCCGCCCTGCTCGAGCGAGTCTGCGCCAATGATGCCGATCTGCGCCGGCGGGTCGAAGCGCTAATTCAGGCACACGATAACGCCGGCAGCTTCATGGATCAGCCCGCGCTGGCGCCAACGGTGATCACTCCCGCCGCCGAATCCCCCGTCGATCGGCCGCCGCCGTCGCTGCCGGGCGATTACGAGATCGTGCGCGAGCTGGGCCGCGGCGGGATGGGGGTCGTGTACCTGGCGCGGCAGAGGTCGCTCGGCCGCGACGTCGCCGTCAAAGTGTTGCGGCCCGGCGAGACGACATTCGGACCGATGGTGAAGCGCTTTCTCGATGAGGCGCGGCATCTGGCGCATCTGCGTCACCCGAATATCGTGTCGATCCACGAAATCGGACAGGCCGGATCAGAACCGTATTTCACGATGGACTTCGTCGCCGGCGAGCCGCTGTCGGCGCGACTGGCCGGCCACGCCGGCGCCGACGCGAACGAAGCGCCCCGCGCGCGCTTGTCGCCGTCGCAGGCGCTGGCCCTGCTCAAGCAGGCCGCCGCCGGAGTTGAGCACGCCCATGCCCACGGCATCATCCACCGCGATCTCAAGCCGGCCAACATCCTGGTGGACGCGTCGGGGCATGCCTATGTGACCGATTTCGGTCTGGCGCGCGATACGGCTCAGGATTCGAAACTGACCCGTTCCGGCGAGGTGATGGGAACGCCGGCGTACATGGCCCCGGAACAGGCCCGCGGACAGAAAGAGCTGATCGGAGAGGCCACCGACGTGCACGCCCTGGGCGACCCGCGCATTCCACGCGATCTGGAAACGATCTGCCTGAAAGCCATGGCCAAAGCGCCCGACCGGCGCTACGCATCGGTGCGGGCCCTCCTCGAAGACATTCGCCGGTTCGAATCGGGAGAGCCCGTGCTGGCCCGCCGGCCCGGCCTGTTGTTTCATACACGGCGGTTTGTGCGGCGGCACGCGAAGCTCGCGCTGGCGGTGCTGTTCACCGCGGGCGTGCTCCTGGCGCTCGCGCCGCGACTGTTCGACAAGTCGGTCGACGAGCTGATCAAGTGGGCGAACGATCAGCAGATGGCCGGCGAGGGAAGTGCCGCGCTCAAAACTTACGCCCGGGCGTACCGGAAGGCATCAAACAGCGAGCGCCGCAACATCTTGGAGCAGATTCTCGCTTGCGCCCGCAGCATGGACAATCCCAAGCTGGTGGGCGAAGCGGTCCAGGATCTGCTCGCCGTGGATCCCGATGTCTCGTTGCAGGAATTCGATTACGCGGTGGCGGATGCCTGGGGAACTGGAAAGGGGAAGGACCTCAATAAAATGGGGCCTGACGAACTGCGCCAGGTTGCGGAATTCGGGGAAAAGCGATTGCAGCTCGTTCTCGGCGGGGTGCACAGCACTCAAGAGCAAAAGGCAGACGCTGAAATGCACTTGGGCCGGATCCGGACGATGCAGGCGATGATCGAAGCGGCGCCCGACCTCGTCGGTGCCTTGCCCATCGGCGATCCGGCGGACCTCCTGAAACGGGCCGGTTCAGCCGATGACCAGACACACCCCGTCTGGGAGCGCGGAACCGCGGCATTCGGTGCGGGCTTCATCCTGGAAAAATCGGGCGACAAGGCCGCGGCCCTCGACGCCTATCGTCTGGCGTTCCAACTGATGCGGCCGGCTTGCCCGGTTTATGCCGGCGTCGGGCAAGGAATCAATATGGGCCTGCCGCGTGACAAGCAGGACCAGTCGAAGGAGCCGCGCCTGCTGCGCGCGCTCTCGCAGGCCATCCGGCGGCTCGATCCGGCGGCGCCCGATACGCTCCGCGGCGGAATCCGCTTCCGGCTCGTCGGCCCGCTGCCGTCCCCGCAGGACTGGAAGTTCCTGCGGGTGAGCCTGTGGGACCGGTCGCTCGACAATCCCGTGCACAGCGCCTTCGGCGCCGTCGGAGTCCCCGGTGGTGACCTGATGCCGGGCCATCCCGGGACATTTCCCTTGCAGCTCGACGGCACCGCCTGGGTCGGCGTCGCGGACGGCAAATACCGGATCGCTGTCTGGCATACCGGATCGGGGGGAATCGGCGACGGAAAATCGACACCGAGAAAGCCGGTCGAGCTCGAATTCCGTGGCGTGCCCGCGGAGGTCGAGATCCGCGGAGACACGATTGAAGTGCCGATTCGCAGTTATGACCTCGAAGAGATGTCTCAAGTGGCTCCAGCAGATGGTGCATCAGTGGATCTGCGCCAGGCCGCGTTCCGCTGGTCACCCGTGGCGAAGGCCGTGGAATTCAATCTCACGATCGGTCACAGCATCGCCATCCCGGGCGGCACCCGCACCGACTTCATCTTCAGCGAACCGGTCAAAGGCACGACGTTTTCTCCAGCCGACCTGCCGGCGGCAAAACGAAAACAATTCGAATCATTGAAGCGCGGCCACACCGGCACATGGAACGTCACCGCCTACGATGCAGAGAAACTCAAAATCGGCGAGTCCAGCACGCGCACGTTCAAAGTGACTCACGAGCTGCCCGAGCCGTAGGTCGCTAGAGCGTTCGGATCGCCTCCCGGATCTGCTGCATGTGGGGCAAGTCGGGCCGGTCAGTGCCCCAGAAGGACCAGGCGGCGGCGGCCATCAGATGCGGTCGCCAGCCCGGACTGACGAGGTCGAGGTCTTCGAAGATCGCCACCGGGAACTTGATGTCGTGGGGGTCGCCGGTCGACTTCATCGGGATCAGCCGGCGGGCCGCGCGCAGGAGCGGTTCGGGACGGTGGCGCTGGGCGAAGGCAAAGGCCATGCGGGCGACCTCCTCGGGCTGGGCGGTGCGCGTCGCCAGAATCTGCTCGATGGCTGCCTCTGGTTGCTGCGGGAGCGCCGGGAGCTGCGCATCGGCCAGCGCCGTAATATCTGTGGGACGGACCAGCCATTGGCCCCTGATGACCTCCTTGCGGTGAAGATCCATCCAGGATACCGCCTGCAGGGTCAGCAGCAGTCGCGTCTCCTCCTTGCTGCTGGCACGGTAGGCGTAGTGCAAGGCGTTGGCCGCCGTGTTGGCGTGCAGCGCCGCACTGTTGATCGGCCTGAACTTATTGTGCGGCTTGCTCGAGAGGACCAGCTCTCCGGCGGCCAGATGAACCGCGTCCCAGACCGCGCCGGCCCGCGCGGTCCCGTCCGCGAGATGCTTCAAGGCGAGGTCGCAGGCCTCATTCCCCTTGCCTTCGCGCAGCAGGGTGAGCAGGTCTTTGGTGAGCCCCGCATGGCCCTGGTCTTCCGCCCAGTTTCCGGGCAGTTTGCGAATCGACTTTTCGATGCGCTGGAGATTTGCCCAATACGGCTGCACATCAGAGTGCTGGTCGTGTTCTTTGCCCCAGCCCGCCAGACCCTGCACCACGTAGCGCAGCACGTGTTCGGCGTGCTGCCAGCCGATGGTCTCGAGGAGCCGGCCGGAATTGGCGACCAGGATCGCCATGTGGCCGATGAAGCCCCAGTCGCGGCCGGCGTAGTGCCACAGCGGCTCCAGGACCTCTGCGCTTCCCTTGGAGCGCGCCAATGACACGATGGCCCGCTCGGCCCGGTCGGAGTCCCATTCCGTGAGCGCCGTGTGCAATTCGTCAAGCGCCTTTTCCGCGGGGGGGACTCTTCCGGTCAGTTCGCGCGTGCCCCGATTTTGCTTGTCCGGATATGATTTCTGTCCGAAAGCGCTTAAGGCGTAAAAGGCGGGAATGAGTTGCTCGCCAGCAGGCAGATCCAGCGAAAGCTGGTGAGCCGAATGGACGACGTAGGCGTTATGGTCCCAGCCGTGCATCCCGTCCCCGTGCCAGCGGGCGGCGCGAATCGACGCGAGATAAATCGCCGCCAGAAAGTGTCGGTACGGCAAGCCCTTGCGGAGCTGCTCGACCATCGCGGCGACACACTGGTCGTGCGGCGTCCGCTCGATCAGCCGCACGACCGGCTCGATGTCGGGGCTGAATTGCACAAGTTCGGGACTCACTTTGGCCTCATCGGCGCTGGCCGGACCGAGCGGCGCGAGAGCGGCGAAGTTCCCCAGGCCCAGCGCCGCGCCCGCAGTGGCTGCGGTCTGTAAGAAGTGTCTTCGGCTGTGTTCAGGTGACATTTGCCGGGCCTCCGTCGGTTGATGAAGGGCTACCCCACATCTTACCTAACGTCGAGGCGTTACGGACCCGTTCGCGTGTCGCGACAGGTCGTGCGTCGGCACGGATGCCCGACGCTGACGTAGAACTCGCTCGGTCGAGTTGTTCCCATCCAACGTGCAACATCGAGGCGGATGAAGCGACTCAAGCCCGATGAGCGGGCGGCCGGCACGTTAAGCCGCGTCCACGCTCGCATGGATCTGCCGGCGTCCGCCGCCGAGCTTTCCGCCGAGCCAGGCCATCGGGACGTAAGCGACGACGAGGTCCAGGACGATAAACCAGACGGGCGCGGGAATGAGAGACGCGGCGAGGATGCCGCCGAGCAAATGGACGAAGCCGATGACGAGCGCGAAGGTCATCTTGCGCGTCGCGGCGATCAGCGCGGCAACCAGCCCGCCGAGCAGGCTTCCCAGCGCGTGCGCCAGGAACGGCATAACAAGGTGCTTCGCCTGGAACAAATGCGAGTTCGCACGGATGCTCTCCATGTCGTTGACATTGACGCCTTCGGGCGGCGCGATGACCGACGGGCTCAGCGAAATGATCACGCCGTTGACCAGCATGCAGACGACGATCCCCGCAACGACCGCTAAAATGTTTTTAGCAATTGGATTCATAACTCGTGCCTTTCGGTATTTGCTGGTCTTCAATCATACCGGCGGCGCGCCGAGGATTGAAACACTCACACACGATCGTTGGTGTGTACAATGCCGCCATGAGCGAAGTAACGCGGATTCTCGGCCAGATCGATCACGGCGACCCGCACGCTGCCGAGCAGCTTTTGCCAGTCGTCTATGAGGAACTTCGGAAGCTCGCTGCCCACAAGATGGCGCAGGAATCGCCCGGACAGACGCTGCAGGCCACGGCCCTGGTTCACGAAGCGTACGTGCGGCTGGTGGCCGGCGCGGATGCCGCAGCGCCCCGCGAGCAGCCCTGGAACAGTCGCGGGCATTTCTTCGCCGCAGCCGCCGAGGCGATGCGCCGGATTCTGGTTGAGAACGCCCGTCGCAGAAAGTCGCTGCGGCGGGGCGGCGATCGGCACAGGCTGGAACTGGATTTCGCCGAGCCGGCGGCGCCCCGGCTCTCGGACGACGTCCTGGCCCTGGACGAAGCCCTGCAGAAGCTCGCGCAGATCGACCACGTGAAGGCCAAGCTGGTCACGCTCAGGTACTTTGCAGGACTGACGATGGAGCAGGCGGCGGAAACACTGCACATCTCCCTCGCCACGGCGCATCGCTACTGGAACTATGCCCGGGCGTGGCTCCACCGAGAGATCACCGGCGAAGGTTGATTTCCGTGAAAACCGGAGAATTTGTGAGAGGTTTTCGACCCATTTGACGCACTGGAGAAAGAGGCCATTTCCAGCCGGGAGTCGAACGATGCCTGACACACCCCAAACCGAAGAATCCGTCTTTGCCGAAGCCCTTAGAAAACCGTCCGCCCAAGAACGCGCGGCCTTTCTCGACGCAGCCTGTGCGCACGATGCCGCATTGCTGGCGCGGGTCAGGGGCTTGCTCAAATCCCACGAAGAGGCCGGCAGTTTCCTCGGTCAGGCGCCGGTCGCAACCGTGATTCAGCCGCCTGTCGCAGAGGGCCCGGGGATGATCATCGGCCCTTACAAGCTGCTGCAGCAGATCGGCGAGGGGGGCATGGGAACAGTCTACATGGCCGAGCAGACCCAGCCGGTCCGCCGCATGGTGGCGCTGAAGATTATCAAGCCCGGCATGGATTCGGCCCAGGTCATTGCCCGGTTCGAGGCGGAGCGGCAAGCCCTGGCACTGATGGATCATCCCCATATTGCCCGCGTGCTTGATGCCGGCACGACCGAGAGCGGCCGGCCCTATTTTGTCATGGAGCTCGTCAAGGGGATCTCCATCACCAGGTTCTGTGACGAGAACCAGCTCACGCCGCGCGAGCGCCTGGAACTGTTCGTCCCCGTCTGCCAGGCCGTGCAGCATGCGCATACCAAGGGGATCATCCACCGCGACCTGAAGCCTTCCAATGTGCTGATCGCGCTCTACGACGACAAGCCGGTGCCCAAGGTGATCGACTTCGGAGTGGCCAAGGCGACCGGCGAAAAGCTGACCGAGCGGACGTTGTTTACGGGGTTCGGGTCCTTTGTCGGCACCCTGGAGTACATGAGCCCCGAGCAGGCGAAACTGAACGCGCTCGACATCGACACTCGCAGCGACGTCTATTCCCTGGGCGTGCTCCTGTACGAACTGCTGACCGGGAGCACGCCGCTCGAGCACGGACGTCTGAAGGAGGCCGCCCTCGACGAGCTGCTGCGAATCATCCGGGAGGAGGAGCCGCCCAGGCCGAGCACCCGCCTGTCGCAAACGTGGAGCGCCGAGCGGGCCGCGCGGATGAAAGTCGGCCCGCAGCTCTCTGCGCTGCGTGCCCTGCGTTTTCAGGAGCTCGATTGCGTCATCATGAAGGCGCTCGAAAAGGACCGGACCCGGCGCTACGAAACCGTGAGCGGCCTGGCGCGGGACATTCAGCGCTACCTGGCCGACGAGCCGGTCGAGGCGCACCCGCCGTCCGTCGGCTACCGGCTGCGGAAGTTCGCCCGCAAGAATAAGTTCCTGTCCAGCGGAGCTGCTGTCTACGTCGTGGCCATTTCCGGGCTGACCGTGTGGGCCACTCGAGCCGAGAACCTGGCCGGTGGAAACGCAGCCGAGGCCAACGCGGCAAT
This sequence comes from Planctomycetia bacterium, assembly GCA_016200145.1. Lineage (GTDB taxonomy): Bacteria > Planctomycetota > Planctomycetia > Planctomycetales > Planctomycetaceae > JACQFH01. The sequence goes on from JACQFH010000241.1 coordinate 12,153, forward strand.
CGCTTTCCTGGAAAACCAGGTCTTCGCCGCAGCCCGTCCGGTCGCACTGGGAGGTCTCGGCCCGGAAGTCACGCTCCGCCAGGCGATCAGCGAAGCCGAGCCCAAGATCGATGCCGCCTTTCGCGACGCTCCCCTCGGCGAAATGAACGTCCGCCATGTGCTCGGGATCACCTATATCAACCTGGGGGACTCTGGCGCGGCGATCCGCCAATTGGAGCGGTCTGTCGAGATTCGTCAGGCCCGGTTCGGCCCCAACCATATCAACACCCTGGCCGGCAAGAACCAGTTGGCCAACGCGTATACGGCGGCTTACCGGTATAGCGACGCCATTGCGCTGAATGAAGAGCTCCTGAAGAAAACGAAGGCATTATTGCCCAACGGCAACCCGTTGGCGCTGAATGTATTGAACAACCTTGGCGTCAACTACTACGAAGTCTCGCGCTGGACCGAGGCGCTGCCGCTGCTTGAGGAGTGCGTCAAGTTGAGGAAGGCCAAGCAAGGCCCCGACCAGCCCGAAACACTCAACAGCATGGTCAACCTGGCCGGTACCTATTTGAAAACCGGACAGACGGACAAAGCGCTCGCCCTTTTCGAAGAGACCTTGACACTGGCGAAGGGCAAGCTCGGCCCAGACCACTACATGACGCTCACGAGCCTGTCGCGATTCGCAACGGCCTACTTCGACGCCGGCCGACCCGCGGACGCCATCCCGCTCCACAACGAGGCTCTGAAGAGAATGAAGGTCTTTTTTGGTCCCGATCACCCCGAGACACTCAAATGCATGACCAACCTGGCCACCGACTATCATGCTGCTGGGCGCTTCGCTGACGCGATCCCCGTGTTCGACGAGTGTGCGAGGTTGCGGAAAGGCAAACTCGGTTCCGACGATCCCGTCACGGTCGACACTCTGTTCGGCCTCGCCGTTGTCTATCAGGAAAATGGCGACTATGAGCAGGCTGGGCCGATCTTTGTCGAGGTCGCGCGGCTTCGCAAGCAGACGCTGGGCGCCGAACATGAAGCGGTTGCCTTCGCCCTGTGCCGTCTGGGCCGGAACCTCCTCTACGAGCGGGAGTACGCCGACGCCGAGGCGCCGCTGCGCGAAGGCCTGGCAATTTATCAGAAGAAGCTGCCGGATGATTGGGGATGCTTTGACACGCAGAGCCTGCTTGGCGGCAGCCTGCTCGGGCAGCAGAAGTACGCCGAAGTCGAGGCGCTGCTGCTGGCCGGCTATAGGGGGCTGGATACTCGTGCCGCTCGCATCCAGGCCCCCGACAGGTATCGGCTGACCGAGGCCCTGGAGCGTCTGGTTCAACTCTATGAAGCAACGGGCAAACTGGATGAGGCCGTAAAGTGGCGACAGAAACTGGAGGCGGCAAGGATCGGCACTCAATCCGCTGCCAGTCCATGAGGCTGGCCCGCGGCCTTGCTGCGGGTCTGGTACGCCGCCCCCTTGCCGGCCGTGCGGCGGTCAAGTGGGCCGGAGAGCGAGCCGTCGTCGCCGTAGCCCGGCGCGGAGGGTATCATGGCCGCCATGAGCGAAGTGACGCGGATTCTCGGCAAGATCGATGACGGCGACCCGCACGCCGCCCAGCAGCTTCTGCCCCTGGTTTACGATGAGCTGCGCGAGATCGCCGCGGCGCAAATGGCCCGCGAGAAACCGGGGCAGACGCTCGACGCGACGGCGCTCGTTCACGAAGCTTCGTTGCGATTGATTGGCGATCAGGCGTTTGCCAACCGGCGGCATTTTTTTGCCGCGGCGGCGGAGGCCATGCGGCGGATCCTCGTCGAGAACGCTCGCCGCAAGGCCCGCGTCAAACATGGCGGTGGCCGGCGGCGGATCGAGTTGGACGAACACTTGGCGGCCCTGCCGGCGGCGTCCGATGACCTGCTGGCGCTCGACGAAGCGCTCTCGCGACTGGAAGCCCGCGATCCGCGCCGCGCTGAAGTCGTGAAGCTGCGCTTCTTCGGAGGGCTGTCAATGCCCGAAGTGGCCGAGCAACTGGGAGTATCGCTGGCGACCGCCGAACGGCACTGGGCGTTTGCCCGCGTCTGGCTCTACACCGAGCTCACGGGCCAGCACGGGGAAAATTCGTCGGAATCATGAGGGGGCTAGTCCGGTTTCGTCGCATGGAGTCTCGGAGCCCTTTCCGAGGAGTCTGACCATGGCCGACCTGTCTGCTGTCGAATCGATCTTCTTCGCCGCTCAAGAAAAAACCACGCCCGAGGAGAGGGCGGCATTTCTTGAGGAGGCCTGCGCAGGCGACGCCGAGCTGCGGCGCGTCGTGGAACGGCTGCTGGCCGCCCAGCCGCAGGTCGGCAGCTTCCTGGGTTCTCCCTTTGCGGACGCCGGCGGCAAGGCTCATCCTCCCGCACCCGACGCGCAGACGGTCATCGCGCCGCCGGAGGAGGAACAGGTCGGACAGGTCATCGCCGGCCGATACGCGCTCGTGCAGAAACTCGGCGAAGGCGGCATGGGCAGCGTGTGGGTCGCCGATCAATCCCAGCCCGTCAAACGCCGCGTCGCTCTGAAAATGATCCGGGCGGACCTCGGCACGCGCGTGGTGCTGCGGCGATTTGAAGCCGAGCGCCAGGCCCTGGCGCTGATGGATCATCCCCACATCGCCAGGATCCTCGACGCCGGCGAAACTTCGGACGGCAAACCGTACTTCGTTATGGAGCTCGTCAAAGGGGTGCCGATCACGCGCTATTGCGACGAACTGCACCTGTCGATCCGCGAACGCCTCAAGCTCTTTGTGCCGGTCTGCCAGGCGATCCAGCACGCCCATCAGAAAGGGGTCATCCATCGCGACATCAAGCCGTCGAACGTGCTGGTGGCGATCCACGACGGCGTGCCCGTGCCGAAGGTCATTGACTTCGGAGTGGCCAAGGCCGTCAATCAGCGCCTGACCGAAGAAACGATGAACACACAAATCGGCGCGGTGATCGGCACGCTGGAGTACATGAGCCCTGAGCAGGCGGAGTTGAGCGAGCTGGATATCGACACGCGGGCCGACGTGTATGCTCTGGGCGTACTGCTCTACGAGCTGCTGACGGGCACGACGCCGCTCAACCGCGCGAGCCTCAAGGACGCGGCGATTCTCGAGCTGTTGCGAATCATCAAACAGGACGAGCCCCCCAGGCCGAGCACGCGCCTGACCGAATCGAAGGAGTCCCTCGCGGGGCTGGCCGTATCGCGGCGTACAGAGCCGGCGCGCCTGGCGAAGGAAGTTCGCGGCGATCTGGACTGGATCGTGATGAAGTGCCTGGAGAAGGACCGCACGCGGCGCTACGAATCGGCAAGCGGCCTGGCGCACGATGTCGAGCGATTTCTCGTCGATGAGGCTGTGGAAGCGGGACCGCCGACGGCCGGCTACCGACTGCGCAAGTTTCTCAGGCGGAACAAGGCGAAAGTCGTGGCAGCGACTCTCCTGCTGCTGACGCTGGTTGCCGGGCTCACGGGAACGACGGTGGGGATGCTTCGGGCCGTGGCAGCGGAAGCCGACGCCAAACGCGATGCCGACCGGGCGCGCCGCGCCGAGGAACTCGCGACGGACCGCCTGTCAGAGGTCATCCAGCAGCGCGAGAAAGTCACGGCCGCGGAGAAGCAGGCCCGTGCGGAGGCCGTCAAGGCACGCAACGACGCAGACAGCTTCATGGCTGCGTACGAATTCGTCGATATGGCCCTCGGCAGCGACTTTCGCGACGATACGCGTGGCAAGATCGACCTGAAGAAATTGCTCGATGAAATGGCGAATCAGATCGAGCATGCCTCGCGCGCTCAATCCGTGGGCGGGGCCGCCATGCGTGAATTAATCGCCCGGGGCTACGAGTCGCTTCGGGATAGCGGCAGCGCGCAGCCGCACCTTGAGAAGTCTTGGGAACTCCGCAAGAAGCTGCTTGGTGAAGATCACCGCGACACGGTCCGGAGTCTGCAGAAGCTGGGTGAGGTCTACCTCGGAAATGGCGATGACGAAAAGGCTGCGACCTGTTTCCGCCAAGTCCTGGCCAGCGTCCGGCGCACCGGCGAATCGCCTCCTACGTTCTCGATTTCGCTGGCGAACCTGGCACAGCGTTACCTGAGTCAAAAGAACTACGCCGGCGCCGAGCCGCTGCTCGCCGAGTGTGCGAAACTCCTTTCAGAGCATTTTCCGGGTTCAAACAACGAGAGGGCCAGCATCGAAGACCTGGTCGTCGTCCGCGAGACGCTGGGCAAGTTTGCCGAGGCGGAGCCGCAGCGGGTCAAGCTGGTGGAGTTCTGGCGGAGCGCTCAGGATTCTGTCGAGTTCGCCAGCGCGCTCGTCGATCTCGGCTGGAACCGGCTCCAGCAGCGGAAGTACGCCGAGGCGGAAATGCCCCTCCGCGAGTGCGTGACGATCTGCGAGCAGAAACACGCCAACCACTGGATCAGATTTGAGGCGACGAGTCTGCTGGGCGCCGCGCTCGCCGGGCAAAAGAAATTTGCCGAAGCCGAGCCCCTGCTGATCGCGGGCTGTGAGGGACTGCAGGCCCGCCATGCGGACCTTCCCTGGGACGGAAGGCCGCGCGTCACGAATGCACTGGGTCGCCTGGTGCAGCTTTACGACGCCTGGGGCAAGAAAGACAAAGCCGACGAATGGCGCAAGAAACTGAACGAAGCCGAAGCCGCCCCGAAACCGCCGGCCCAGCCGTGATCTCCCGTCATTACAACGCCTTTGCCGCCGGACCAGCGCGGAGAAGAAACGATTGAATTTCGCCGGCGGCTGGTCAATACTGGCCCGCAGCGATTTCCGGCGGCGCTTTTCCTCTCACGCTTCCCCTCGAGCCCCAGATCACAATGGCCATTGACGTCATCTGTCCGGACTGCGATACGAAACACACGGTCAAAAACGAGGCCGCCGGCAAGAAGCTGAAGTGCAAGGGCTGCCAGAAAGTGCTCCCGATTCCCGCGCTGGCGGCCGCGGACGAGGCAGATCCCTGGGAGAATCTCGACGAGAACGAAGGGGCGACGAGCTGCCTCCGGCCGTGCGACGACCCGCAAAGAAGAAATCGGGCCGATCGAAGTCCCCCTCGCGCGGCGGGATGCCGATTGCCATTATGGTCTCGATCGGCATCAACGGCGTGCAGATTGCGATCATGACCGTCGCCATTCTGATCAACATCGTCTCCGGGAACTTCAAGGTGGGCGGCGGCTTCATTCGCCCGATTGTCGATTTCGTGATCATCCAGGGGCTGCTGGGCCGGCAGAAGCGCACTCGCTGGCAGGCGATCATCCTCGATGCCATCGGGCTGGGAACGTTGTTTCTGTGCCTGACGCCGCTCGTCATGATGTCGTTGCAGGACCCGAACTCGCCTGCGCATAAGACCTTGAGCGGAGGAACCGGGGCGCTCGTCATTGGCGGCACGTCGGTCCAGGCGATCTTCTGGATCGTCGACATCGTCCTGCTTCTGACGCGTCCCGCAAAGGATTGGTGCAACGAGTGGTCAGGAGTTGGCATCAAAAAGTTCAGACCCCGCCAGTCGTTGCGCCTGCAGCCGCTGGCGCGATTTAGATTCGCGTAGAGTCGGGGTGACAGGATTTGAACTGAATCCGTCTGGCCAGGGTGAGCGACGCGCTCAACGAAATGATCCCGCCGTTGACCAGCATGCAGACGACGATCCCCGCAACAACCGCGAAAATATTTCTGGCAATTGGATTCATAATTCCTCACTTTCGGTTTTCGCCTATCTTGCATCATGGCCGCGGAGGCGTCAAACGGAGGAAAATTCTCTTAATCACGGCGGAAGCTGGTCTTCGCTCGACCGCGTGAGCTATGCCGCGACGAGCGACAGAGGCGGACAAATTTCGCGCGAGCGCGTCATGGGTGACAGCAAGGACAAGACCGTCCGTATTTGGGACGTCGCGACCGGGCGGGAACTTTTGACACTCCGCGGCCACTCGGACGCTGCCGTCGGCGGCGCGATGGAACTGGTGTGGCGGGACAACGATCGCCAACTCGTCGCGGCGTACTCGGAGCAGACGACATTTTGGGATGTCACGGCGGGCAGGATCATCCGTACGCTCGAAAACGTCCGCGCGGTCGCGTGGAGTCCGGATCGCGAGCGATTCGCGGACTGTTGGGGTATCGTCGAGACGTCTTCCGGCACGCAACGGCTGAAGCTGCGTGACTCCTGGGGGTCGGCCACACGACTGGCCTGGAGCCCGGACGGCCGCTGGTTGCTGGAGCATCATGGCGGTCCGATGTTCAGGATCAGGGATGTGGCGACGGGAGACGACGCCCTTTCGTTGCAGGGAGGGGGCGGCGCTTTCTGCTGGAGCCCCGACGGGAAACGGCTGGCATCTGTCGCAGGCGACGGCGTGGTGAAGCTCTGGGACGTGGAAAGCGGCCAGGAACTTCTCACGTTGCCGGGCGGCGCGCTCAGCGTCGCCTTCAGCCCCGATGGCTGCCGCCTGGCCGCCGGCCTGGGCAACACCGTGACGATCTGGGATGCGAAACCCCGGTAAGAAACATTTCGGCCTTGCCAGATCGTTGCACCCTGAAAAAACGCGATGCTGCCTCGATCAGGTGCGACCGCTCGTTCAGCGAACTGTTCAAGACCACCCAACCGCTACTTGTCCTTCTTCTCCCGCTTCCCTTCGATGTCGAACTCGCGCTTTTCGCCCCCAACCTCCACGGCACCCTTCCCTTTGAGCTTGTCCCCGGTGATCGTGAACTTGTATTCCACGTTGAACTTGTTATCCATAACCACCCGTTCGGCGGCGAAGGTCAGATTTCCGTCATTCATGTTCACGTCTTTGAGTTGCGCCTCCTTCTGGTCCGGCCAGCTCATCGTCCCGGCGAGCTTGTCGCCGTCCTTCTTAATCGTCAGCGTGGACGTCCGCTTCTGGTCGCCGATCGCGTACTCGCACGTCCAGGTCCCGACCGGGTCTGCCTTCTCGTCGCGCTTCCCTTCAATTTCAAACTCCTGCTTTTGGCCCCCGAACTCCGACGCTCCCTTCCCCTTGAGCTTGTCCCCGTCGATCGTCAGGGTGTAGTCGATGGGGATCGTGTTACCCATGAGCTTTCGCTCGGCGGAGAACGTCAGCTTCCCGTCCTTGAATTTCGGGTCCTTGATCTTCTCGTCCTTCTGGTCTGGCCAGTTCATCGTCCCGACGAACTTGTCCCCCTCCTTCTTGATCGTCAGGGTGGACGTTCGCTTTTGCCCGCCGATCTCATAACTGCACTGCCACGTCCCGACCGGGTTCGCCTTCTCGTCCTCCGCGCGCGCCTGGCCGCAGAGCCCGAGTCCCATTGCCGCACAGAGCGCCGCCAAAATAATCGCCTTCATAAGAACCTCCGAGGAACGCACCGAGGAATGCGGAGAGAAAGAGAAGCAGTTCGGCATGAAACGCCACCAGCCGCTGGCGGCGATTGTAGGTTCGCCGCGCTGACGGTTCAACATTGCGTGGAGGTTCGATAGACGGCCGGAGAACTGCGGGCAGGTCATGCCACGTCCACGCTCACCTGCATCTGCAGGCTGCTGCCGCCAATGTAGACGCCTTTGAGAGGGGCCCCGTCAGTGTAGTCGCGGCCCCAGGCGATCGTGACGTAGTCCGACCCCGGGAACTGATTGTTCGTGGGGTCGATGTCGATCCAGCCCAGCGGGCCGCAGTAGACCGAAACCCAGGCGTGCGACGCATCGGCGCCCACCAGACGTGGCTTTCCGGAAGGTGGCAGCGTCCGCAGGTATCCGCTGACATACCGCGCGGGGACGCCGAGGGAAATGCACACGGAGATCAACAGGTGGGCGAAATCCTGACAGACCCCGCGCTTGTGCCGGAACACCTGCTCGACCGGCGTCGAGACTGTCGTCGCGGTCGGGTCGTATTCGACGTCGGAGTGGAACCGGCCCATCAGGTCGCCGACCGCGTCCAGGACCGGCCGCCCCGGGAAGAACGACGGCAGGCCATAGGTCGCGAATTCCGGCGCGTAACGGCAGCGGGGCGAAGGGAACGTGAACTCGAACGCTTCGAGGTCCGCCTCCAGCCGGTGGCTGCGGACCGCGGCGACGACCTCTTCCCACGGCGGCCCTCCCGCCGTCGGCCGCACGGGGTCGAACACTTCGACCTCGCTGTGAGCAGTGACGTCGAGCACGTCGTAGCCCTGATTGAAGGCAAACTGCGTGACGACGTTGTGAAAATAATCGACCCGATCGACCACGACCGACGGTTCGGGCACGATCTGGATGCGATGCGAGAGGCAGTTCTGCACGCGTGTATTGCGCGGAGTGAGCCAGGCTTCGTTGTGTCCGACCGACACCCGCTCCACCGATGTGTACCGAGTCTGGTGCTGAATCCGGTAAATCATTGATTCAGCTCCAGCTCGACGTTGATCTGCCGCGGCGTCCCCGAGTGCAGCAGGTATTTTCGCGACAACGTCTCGATCAACTGCTTGAGCTGGCATTCGATCGCGGTGACGCGCTCCACAATGCCCTGCGGGGGGCGTTCATCGAGTTGCTCGGCCGAGATCATCCGCGCCGTGTGCACGGCCGACATCACAATCCTCTTTTCATCAGACCGCAGCAGGTTCGGATCGTTACCCGGCAGCGCGTCGACGTGCTCGACCAGCGCGACCAGTTGCGAGCCGATCGACCGCGGGCAGGTTTCGTCGGTGATGCACAGGTCGAGCACGGCGTTCTGCCGCAGGCTGTCCATGTAGCGCGCGCGATAGGTCATCCGGCAGTCGATGACTTCCAGCAGGGCCCGCAGAATCGGGCGGTCGACCGGTTGCGGCGACGACAGGCTGGTGCGCAGGAGGGCCGCCGTGTTGCGGGCCCGTTCGATCCGCCGACCGACGTCGAGCACGCGCCACGCCGGGCCGCGGACCATGCCGTCGTGCAGCAGGCCGCTCACAGCCGCCG
>JACQFH010000270.1 GCA_016200145.1 Planctomycetia bacterium
ATCAGGGCCATGCCCTTCAGATACATCAGGTAATCGACGTCGGCCTGGCCCTTCTTGGCAGCCAGCTCGTCGATCAACGTGACCGCTTCAGCGAAATTCCGGTCCTGCAGGGCGTTGTGCAGCTCGGACGGGATTTTGGGCAACGAGCTGACGGCGGGGCGCGGCGCCGGGCCCTTATCTCCCTCGGCCCCGTCAGCGACCTGGGCAACCTGCATGCCACCAAACGCCACGATGCAGCCCGCCAATGTTAGAATGCAGTTGCCGATTCGCATGGTCGCTCCTTAATGCCGAATGCCGAAGTCCGAAATGGCGAGAATCCGCCGGAAAAACGCACCCGCCGCCGTGAAATGCCGGTCGCCCGGTCAAAAACCAGGCGCCGGAGACGGGCCAACCACCCTTTAGACGAACGAGACAGGAAAAAGTTTAGCAAAGTTCCGGCAAAACAGACATTTTGTTTTAATGCGGGTGGTCCATCGTCGCCTCTCGTTTTGCAATAGGGCGTTCTATCGCGAATCGACGACATCGTACGCGCGCCTGCGAAACCACGGCACGTTCACACGGCAATTTCCCTTGCCTGTATTGCGATTTGCAATACAATTGGAGAGCCAGGAGATCTCACGATGTCGAAACCTGCGACTGCGAAAACGGCTTCCAGGACCAGCCCGCTGATGGTCCGACTGGATGCCGACAGCAAACAGGCTCTCGTTCAGGCCGCTGAACTTCGGCGGATCAGCGTCAGCGACTATGTCCGCACCGTGACAGTGGCCCAGGCCCGTCGAGAAGTGGCCAGTGCGCGCGACCAGACGATTCATTTGAGTGCTGATGAACAGCTTGCCTTTTGGCAGGCCCTCGAAGCATCACCCAAACTCACACCGGCCCAGAAGCGGCTCGGAACCCTGATGCAGGGAAAACGGTGAGCACTGTCGCTTTTCCGCAGGGATTCCGACTCGAACTGCTGCAGCGGAGCCACCCGCGAGGTGGATTCGACTGCGAACAGGACCAGGTCAACGACTGGCTCCGCACAAAGGCGCTCCAGCATCAGGACAAACGGCTTTCAGTAACGAAGGCCTTGCTCGACCCGCACGGGGAAATCGCCGGATTTTACACGCTGGCAACGGGGCAAGTCGATTTTGGCGATTTGCCCACGGAGTTGGCGAAACAGCTCCCGCGACGCGCCCTCCCGGTTGCCGTCCTCGCCTGGCTCGGCGTCAGTCGGGTCCATCAGCGCCAGAAGCTTGGCGATCTGCTGCTCGCGCAAGCGCTGCGCGACTGCTATGAAGCCGGACGGACGTTTGCGTTCGTCGCGGTCATTCTCGATTGCGTCAACGATCGGGCAAAGTCGTTCTACGAGCGCTGGGATTTTGCGGAACTGCCGGGCAACCCGTACCGCCTGTTCCTCAGCGCCAAGTCGCTGGCCGCGATGATGGGCCAATTGTGATCCCGCAAGGCGCGAATTGCTGATCTTCTGAACGCAATCGCGAATTCGGTTGATCACGCCGCCTGGTCACCGGACGGCAAGCGGCTGGCTGTCGTCCGCTTCGATTGGCAACTGGACGAGAAGGGAAAGCGCAACCTCCGCACGGCGGAGGCAAACTTCCGAATCGAGATTGTCGGTGCCGACGGGACCAATGGTCACGTCATTGAGCTGAAGGATGCGACGGCACGTTGGCTCGGGGGCGACCTCGAATGGCGGAAGTAATTCGTCGGGAATGCCGCAGTCAATATTTGCAGCGCTTCGCCAGCAGGCCGGTGGCTGTGGACAGGTCAAGGTCGGCGATCAGCAGGCCTTCGTCGCCGTAGGGCTGGTAACAGAGCAGCGTTCCGTCCGGGTTGATGATCGCCGATGTCGTCGGCGAGCCGGAGCTCGCGTAGTTGACGGATGCGAAATAGCAGGTGTTTTCGGCAGCCCGGCACAGGGCCGCGTTTTCGTGGAAAGAATTCGCAGGATCGCCGAAAGTGGTGGGCCGGTAGGAACCAGGTTCTGCTTCGTGGAAGTGCGGGTGAAAGACGATCTGTGCCCCCCGCCGCGCCGCCCAGCGGACAGTCTCCGGATAACGGAAGCCTTCGTGGCAGATAGATATCCCGAAAGTTAACGGACCGATTTGAATCACGCGGCGCCCGGAACCCGGCGTGTACGTGCCCTCTTCCGACGGGTCGATCTGAACTTTGTCCTGAAAGCCAGCGATCGATCCGTCCTGATTGATCACCAGCGCCGTCGCCGCCAGTCCGCCGTCAATGAGCCGTTCTGTTCCGAGAACGACTGTGATTGCGGCCTTCGCCGCGGCTCTGGCGATTTCGGACCAGGCTCGGTCGAGGAGACCAGCATCGGGTGGCGGAACACCTTTGCCGATCCCCCGATAGCCGGGGACGTAGCATTCCGGAAAGCAGATGATTCGCGCCCCCTTGGTTGCGGCCTGCTCGACGGCCTGCACTGCAAGCCTGATCGACTCTTCGGGGGTAGCCGGGAACCTGCAATTGGCGAGTGCGATTCGAAAATCATTCACGCGTCGGATTCCTGAGTATGTGCCCGCCGGCTCCGCAAGACCCAGGCCGCGATCTTTTGCACTAACGGCTCAGAGGCCGGTGTCTGCGCCACAATTGTGAAGCTGGTCCAGTGATCCCATTCCAAACCAACGATTTGTTCTCCAAGACGAAAGTCCTGGAAGATAATGTCACAACCGTTTGTGACTGGCGGATTGTGCGGAGCCAGACCGAATTCTGCGGAGATGGCGTCACGGACAGCCGCGTAACGGTCGGCAGGGACGTCAGACATCTCGAAGGTCAGTTGTCCGCTCGCGTTCCGATAGGATTGGTTGGCAGGCATCAGCCACTCCACCGCCAAAAAGTTTTCGATACTGCCTTAGCAACAGGGTTATCCACAGATTTCGCAGATTTCCACAGATGTACTTAACGCCAGGACTCCTTCAGTCTGTGAAAATCTGAGCAATCTGTGGATCAACGTCTGTTGCTCACGATCAGAGCTTGCTCGCGGACTTCGTCAATTACTTCTTCAGAATCAGGAACGCCATCCCGAGTCCCATACCGGCGAGTCCACAGATCGCTGCGGCAGTCGGCCAGTTCGCCCCGCCAAAAAACACGATGGCCACGGCAGCGCCGCAGACGCAGAAGGTGACCAGACCGATTTGCTCGGTCCCACTCTTGTCTCCTGAATCGTTTGCGGCCATCGAGATTCCTCGGGACGGCATTGAAGTGTATGCCCGCGATTGTACCGCAGCGCGACCAGTGCAGAAACCAGTGGCATGACGAATGGAGTAGCGCGCCAAGTCCGTGGCGCGCGTTTCGATCAGCAGCAACAAGCGCGCTTCGGCACGCGCTCCCCTGCCGGGTCGCGGTTAAACGATTTGCGAACCGATTCGCGTCAGCGAGCGCATGAAAAACCGCACGCCGAACCGGGTGAACGGTTCGGCGTGCGGCAAACTTTCGTCGGATGGATTTTTCAATCCGCCCTATTTGGCGTCCTTGCGAATGACCACGTGACTTCCGCCGCGCGGCGTGCGGACCAGAACCAGGATTCCCTTCTCGAGCGAGACGGAATTCAAGGCCTCTTTGAAGTCGGCAGGCGACGTGACTTTGTGCTTGCCGACCTTCGCGATCAGCATGCCTTCGCGCAGGCCGGCGATTCCAGCCGGGCTGTCCGGCTTGACCTCGGTGACGACGACTCCCATCACCTCGCCGCTGTAACCCAGGTTTTTCAACACATCGGGACGTGCTGCCTCGATTTCGATGCCCAGTTCCGAGAAGTTCTCACCCTTCGACACCTCGGGAGCGGACTTATTGTTTCCCGATCCGGTCGTGCTGCTGGCCAGTGTGAAATCCTTGGGCATCTCCTGTGCCGTGACGTCGATCGTCAGGTGCTTGCCGTCGCGCAGGATCTGCATCGGGTATTTCGAGCCAGTCTTGAGCCGCTCAACCACTCCCTGCAAGTCGCGCGGACCGTGGATCTCTTTCCCGTTGAACTTCAGGATCAGGTCGCCCGCTTCAAGCTTCGCGGTCGCAGCCGGCGAATCAGGTCGCACATCGGTCACCAGCGCCCCGGCGCCCACAGCCACGCCGAGTTGCTTGGAGAGTTCGCTGTCAACCGGCTGGATCGCCACGCCCAGGTAGGCGCGCGTCACCGAACCGCGTTCGATCAACTGTTCCGCAACCCACCGCGCCAGGTTCACGGGGACGGCAAAACCGACGCCGTCGTATCCGCCTGACCGCGTGGAGATGGCCGTATTCATGCCGATAACTTCGCCATTCAGGTTGATCAGCGGTCCTCCGCTGTTTCCCGGGTTGATCGCGGCATCAGTCTGGATAAAGTCTTCGCGTTCGGTTATGTGCATTCCGCGCCCTTTGGCGCTGACGATGCCCGCCGTGACGGTGGCGTCCAGCCCGAAGGGGCTGCCGATCGCCAGCACCCAGTCGCCGATTTCCGCCGCGTCGCTGTTCCCCAAGCGTACGGTGGGGAGTTTGCCGTCGGGCTGAATGCGGACGATGGCCACATCGGTCCGCGGATCGGTCTTCACTTCTGTGGCGATGAATTCCCGCCCGTCGTGCAGTTTGACTTTTACCACCTCGGCGTCGGCGACGACGTGATTGTTCGTCAGGATGATCCCAGAGGCGTCGATGATGAACCCCGAGCCCATGCCGTGCGTGGGGGTACGCTGCTGCGGCATCCCGCGTTTGAACAGGTCGCGCATCCCGGGGTCGCGCTTGAACAGCTCGCCGAACGGCGAGTTTTCCAACAGATCTTCGGGGTTGGCGTCGCGGCCGCTCACGGGAACAGATTTGCCTTTCGATTCGATCGACACGATCGCCGGCAGGGCGGTGCGGGCGGCGTCGCGAAATGCCGTCGAGAGCTCGCGGGCCTCGGCGACCGCCCGCGGGTCGGCCGCGGTGGCGCCCGGCAATCCGGGAAGACGGGCCTGCATCAGGCCGGCCGAGTAGGCCAGGCTGACGATTCCCGCCAGGGCGACGAACCAGTGTCCGTTGCGTTTGATGAATTTCATAGTCGTTGCGCTCCTGTGTTCACAAGTCGTTGACGTGCATCCCAATCGGGATGAAGTGCTCGGCGGAAATGCGGCACTCCGTATGCCGCGGGTAAAGGTCTCCGACCACAGAGATTCTTACGCTGGAAACCCGCCGCGGCGTTGGCCGATTTTCGGCCCCCCATTCGTGCTGAAAAATTACAATTTCGTCAAGATCAAACCCCGTTCCGGAGCGGCAGGCGCCGCAGATTCTGGGGGAGGCAAAAAAACAGAAAAAGCCCCCTTGACCTGTTTCAATCAAAGCTATATTGTCCCGCCCTCACTGGCATCGAGCCGGCGAGAAACGAGCCAATCGCCCCGGAAGTAGCGGATGTCCTTTGCCCCCCTGGGACCCGCTGCTTCCGGGTGTTTTTTTGCGCCGGGTTCGAGGCGCGTTCAAATCGAGACGTCGGTGTTCACGAATTCACCGTGAGGTGGCTGGCCTGCATCGTCGCCAGATCGACGACGGCGATCGTCCGCGGTGTGGCGCGAAACAATGCCCCTGGATTGAGCACCAGAGTCGGCCCGACTCGGTGCTGCTCGGCGACGTGCGTGTGTCCGTAACACACCAGGTCCCATTCGCCGCTTCCGATCGTTTCCTCAAAAAGATCATGATCGTCGCTGTGCAGCCAGGCGATCTTGCGGCTGTCCAGCTCGAGGCTGCCGAACCGCACGTGACAGGTTTGACCGCATTCCTCAATGGCCTGTGCCAGCGTCCCTTCATCGTGATCGACGTTGCCGAACACAAAGTGCGTCGGCCACGGGGCGAACAGCGGGACGACAGCGGGTGAACCCAGGTCACCGCAGTGCAGGACGACTGACACGTCGTGCTCTTTGAGCACGCGGACCGCCGCCGTCGCGGATCCAACGTGCCCGTGCGTGTCGCTGACAACGCCAATCCGCATTGTTGGCCTCTCCGATCGTCACACTTTGCGAAAGAGGTATTTTAGCCACGGATGAAACACGGATGAAACACGGATTGGCAATCGGCCGGGCTAACCGCGTCAACATACCAACCCGAAGCGCCAGCGAGGGAGTGCGTTGTCCCGTCCTCGCTGTTGATTCAGGTTAGTATTTCTGGAACTCCGCACGGGCTAATGCCAGTGCGCCATGGATAACGACTTCTTCTCCCAGTGCGGCCGGAACGATTTCAGCGATGCCGGCGAATGGCTTGAATACGGATTCGCGGCAGGCCCGGCGGACTGGTTCGAAGAACTGCTCTTCGCCGATCAGCGAGACCCCGCCGCCGATCACGATACGGGCCGGGTTGACGAGCGCAATCGCCTGGGCCAGGGCCCAGCCCAGCGTTTCCGTGGCGCTCTCAAGCATTTCGCGACAGGATGCGTCTCCCTTCGCGGCGGCCTGCGCGATCATCCGTGTCGTCACGCGATTCCGATCGCCCCCTGCCAGTTCCAACAGCATGGCGCCAGCACGGGTGCCGTTGCGGGATTCGGCAATTAATTTTCTAGCGCGCTCTTCGATGCCGAAACCCGACGAAATCTCTTCGACCGAAGCATGGGGCGGCGCGCCGAGGGGCGCAAGGCCCGGTCGCAAATGGCCGATCTCCATCGCCCCGGCGCCGCTGCCGCGAAAAATCTTGCCGGTCACGATCAACCCGCCCCCGATCCCTGATCCCACCGTGACGTATAGCACCGGGTCGAATCCCCGGCCGGCGCCGAAATGCGCTTCGGCATAGGCAGCCGTATCGGCGTCGTTGTGCAACACGGCCGGCCAGCCCAGGTGCTCGGCAAACCACGCGACGAGGGGGAAATTGTCCCACCCGTCCACCTGGTGGCTGGTCACCACCCGGCCGTGCGCCGTGTTGACTGGACCGCCGAAGCCGATCCCCACACCGGCGATCTGGTCGCGCGTCAGGCGCGCCTGCGCCAGCAACTCGCCCGCCCCGGCGATAATCTGCTGGTGGATTCGCGACGCGCGCTGTGCGGCGTCGATATCGCCCCGCCAGAAACCGCGGCACGGCTCTCCTTCGCCGCGCCCGACGGCGATCTGCAGTTTCGTCCCGCCGATCTCGATTCCCAGGAACCAGCTCAAGGAATCAATTCCCTTCGAACACGGCGGTCTTGATCGTGTGCTGGCCGTCGTCGTAGCGGCCGACGTGGTTGACCCGTCCGAACAGGTCGTTCAGGATCCAGTGGAAAACGACCAGGTGGACCGACTCGACCATCCCCATGTCGAACAGGGGGACGTGCAGGCTCTTCGCGGCCAATTTCAACAGCTTGCCGCCGTCGTATCCAGTGACTCCCCACGTCACCAGGCCATGCGCGTTGGCCCAGTCGACCGCATTGAGGATATTCGGGCTATTGCCGCTGCCGCTGATGGCCAACGAATTTCTGCTTCTCCCAGGCGGCATACATGTCGTCCGCCAGCCCCTTGATCTGCCCCAGATCGAGCGTCCGGAAGACCTCCGAACAACGGTCGAGATACTCCTTTGGATCCAACTCTGCACCCAACATGACGAATACTCCCGCGGCGATTTTTCAAGACGGACTTTCCACAATTTTCAATTTAGCAATCGGGAATGGGAATAAAAAGTGGACACGCGCCTTGTCGGCGAGGCCGGGCAACCTGACGCGATGGAGCGCTAAATCGTTTAACCGCGACCCGCGAAGGGAGCGCGTATCGCAGGCTGTTCGCCACGCCATCAGAGCCAGCCTCCACAGACCGAATTTCCATCTGGCGCCGGTGCAGTGTCGAGGGTCCAGAGACGCGCGCCGCGCGCTCCCCTGCCGGGTCGCGGTTAAACGAGCGAATGGCATCTGTAGTGCCGGCGGTCCCCGCGGATCCACGGGTCGCGGGCCGTGGGCTTCGGACAGCCTCTGGCTTCACCCCCCCGCCTCCGGTACGATGGAAAGTTGCTCTCAGGACCTGCCCCAATGCATTACGTCCCCGAATCTTCGCGCGCCCTGCTGGAAGGGGACGTCGACGGCGCAGCCCGCGCCGAAGGGGACGGTCCCGGGTTCCATATCGCGTCGGCGCCGGTCTATGCGCTGACGGCGGCCGTGGGACTGCTCCTCGCCGTCGACGTGCTGGCCGGCATGACGGGTGATCCGTTGCTCGTCTCGTGGCGGACCCTGTTCGGCTTTCGGCTGGCGCTGCTTGCGGCCGTGCTGGGAGGAGCCCGCATCCTCTATCATACGCTCGAAGGCCTGCTCGCGGGAAAGATCGGGGCCGACCTGGCCCTGACGATCGCCTGCCTGGCGGCCATTTTGCTCGGCGAGCACTCGGTTGCCGCTCTGGTCGTACTGATCGCCTTGTGCGGCGAGAGCATCGAAGGCTACACGGTCGACCGCGCCGCGAGCGCCATCAAGCGCATCTTTCACCTCTGCCCGCGGCAGGCACACGTTATCCGCGACGGGCGCGAAGTCGACGTGCCGGTCGAAACTCTGGCCGTCGCCGAAGAGATCGTGGTCCGGCCGGGCGAACGGATTCCCGTCGACGGCCGCGTGCTGTCGGGAACGACGTCGGTTGATCAAAGCGCCCTCACGGGGGAAAGCCTGCCGATCGACAAGACCAGCGGCGATCGCGTGTACGCCGGCACGCTCAACCAGTTCGGCGCGATCGTGGTCGCGGTCGAAAAAGTCGGTGAGGCCACAACGTTCGGGCAAGTCGTGCGCCTGGTGGGCTCGGCCGCCGCCCGCAAGGCGCCGCTCGAGCGTACGGCCGATCGCCTGGCGCGGTATTTCCTGCCGGTCGTGCTTTTTCTGGCTACCGCGACGCTCGTGGGGTGGAGGCTCAAGACGGGTCGCTGGAGCGACGGCTGGATGCCCGCCCTGGGCGTGCTTGTCGTCGCCTGTCCCTGCCCGCTGGTGCTGGCGACTCCGTGTGCGGTGATGGCCGCGCTGGCGTGGCTGGCCAGGTCGGGAGTCGTCATCAAGGGCTCGATTGCCCTTGAACGGCTGGCGACGATCGACAAGATCGCATTCGACAAGACTGGCACTCTGACGCAGGGTCGCCTGCAGGTCGGCGACGTGCAGACCGGCGGGATCATCGACGAGACGGAACTGCTGCGCCTGGCCGCGGCGGCCGAGCGGCCCAGCGAGCATCTGCTGGCCCGGGCGATCGTGGCGGCGGCCGAATCGCGAAACGTCGTGGTCCCGGCGGTCGAGGAATTTGCCGCTCAACCCGGTTTAGGTGTCTCGGCCCGCATCCGGGCGACGGCCCTGCCGCCGGCCGTGAGTTCGCACGAGGCGATTGCCGACGACGCACGTCGGACGGTGATCGTCGGTAACCGCCGGCTCATCGAATCATTCGGCGTCAGCGTTCCGGCAGAATGGGAGAAACGCTTCGTTGAATTTGACCGGTCGGGACAGACGCCGTTGCTGGTGGCGCTGGTGGATCGCGAGCCAGAGACCGGCGCCGGCGATCGCCCGGCCGGGCCCACTGAAATCCTGGGCGCGATCGGCGTGCGCGACACGCAGCGCGCCGAAGGCGCCGGCGTCATCCGCGAGCTGAAATCGCTGGGGATTCGTTCGATTGCGCTGCTCACGGGCGATCGGCGCAGCGCGGCCGGGGCGCTGGCCGCGGGCATGGCCGAGATCGACGAAGTCCACGCGGAAATGCTGCCTGCCGACAAGGCCCACTGGATCGAGCGCGAAGTCGCGGCGGGGCGAAGGGTGGCGATGATCGGCGACGGCGTCAACGACGCCCCGGCCCTCGCGGCGGCAACCGTTGGGCTAGCCCTGGGGGGCGCCGGAAGCGATCTGGCGGCCGAGGCCGGTGATGTGATCCTCATGGGCGACCCGCTTGCGCCCCTGCCGGGGCTGCTGCGCCTGTCGCGGCAGATGGTGCGGATCATCCAGCAGGGGATTTACGTGTTCGCCTTCGGAGTGAATGGCGTGGGAGTCGTGCTGTGCGCCTGGGGATTGCTCAGCCCCGTGGGAGGGGCCTTGTTCCACGAGCTGGCGTCGCTGGCGGTGATGCTGAATTCCCTGCGGCTCTTGTGGTTCGAGCGATGGGGCCAAACGGCAACCGGCCGCGCGACGTCCGGTGTTCTCAAAACCGTAGAATGGCTGGCCGACCGGCTCTCGCCGTCGCAGATCATAACCGCGCTCGTCGTTCGCCGGCGCGTCGTCGCGCGTCTGGCGGCGGCTGTTGCCTGCATCTGGTATCTGACGACCAACTGTGTTGTGCTGACCGAAGACGAACAGGCGCTGGTCACGCGGTTCGGCCGGTACGAAGCTACGCTTGGGGCGGGATTGCACTGGCGCTGGCCGGCACCGCTGGAACGAATTCGCCGCGAGAAGGTGGACCTGTTGAGGACCCTGCAACTCGGATTTCGTGCCGAGCGCGGGGCGACGGCATCGCGCGGCTCGTTCGCGCGCCCGGTCGAGTGGCAGACGGAACATTCCGGCCGCGGTTACCTGCCCGTACCGGCCGAATCATCGCTGCTGGCCGGCGACGAGGTCGCGCTCGAGCTGACGGCCGAGGCCCACTACCGCATCGTCAACCTGCGGGACTTCGTCGAAGGCACGAGCGACCCGGCGGTGCTGTTGCGCGCGGCGGCCGAGGGGGCCACGCGGCAGGTCGTCGCCGCCCGGGTTCTCGACGAGATTCTGGCCGAGCACCGGTCCGACGTCGAAGCCGATTGTCTGCGCACCCTGCGGGCTGCGATTGCGCCGTATCGACTGGGTGTGGAAATCACCAGCTTTGCGCTGCTCGACGTGCATCCGCCGACGGCCGTCGTCACGTCTTACCGCGACGTGGCCAACGCCCTCGAAGAGCGCGAACAGTCGATCAATCTGGCCGAGGTCGAATATGCCCGGCGCGTGCTGTCGACCGGGGGCGAATCGGCGATTCGCGCCTTGAGCCGCGGAGACGATCGCGAACAGCGCGGGAATGCCGCGGCGTCAACCAGCGGCAGCGTCGCTGACTGGACTTTGACCGACGCCAACTGGGCGCAACTGACCGACGAGCGCTCGGGCGAGATGCTGCTCTCGGGGCGCAGCGCGTCCAGCCGGCGCTCACGCGGTTTCAATTTTACTGGGAAGCCATCGAGCGGGTGCTGGCTGACAGGCCGCTGACAATCCTCGATCCGCACGTGGGCCGCACTCATCTGTTTCTGGCGGACCCGGAACGGTTCAATCTGAATCCGATAAATCTGGCCCCCGCGTCGTCGATCCTGTCGCCTGCCGGAGCGAACCCCGGCGGCGTTCCGCAACCGGCCGGCCCAGGAACTGAAAAATAGGAAGATTTAGATCTATTTGTATTGCAATCGATGCAGATCGGTCCTGCTCTTTCGCAATGGACGGAAAAAATCGACATGGCGACACCGACTCAATCCGATTCTCCGGCGATTTCGCGACGCGCGGCGCGGCGCCTGGCTGCGCTCGCGGCCATCGCGCTTCTGGCTGTCGTAGCTTCGACTTCGCTTGTATTTGTCGATGAATCCGAATTTGTCATCGTCGAAACGCTGGGGCGCATCGTCGCCGTGTACGACCGAACCGATTCGGCTACTGGAGACCGCGGCCTGCACGTGAAACTTCCCTGGCCGATCGCCAGTGTCCGCCGGTTCGACCGCCGCCAGCAACTGTACGATCCGCCGGGGCGCGAGATGTTCACGCGCGACAAGAAGAACGTCACCGTGAGCAGCTACGTGTGCTGGAAGATCGCCGACCCTCCCGCGGGCGACGTCGCCTTGAGCGATCGGCCGGTCGTCAAGTTCTTCCGCGGGCTGGGTTCGGTGGAAACGGCCGAAGCGCGCCTCGAGGCGCGAGTGCGTTCGGCATTGGAAATCGAGCTGGGCAAAGTCGAGCTGACCGACCTGCTGCATGTCGCAACGCCCGACGGAGGCCCATCCGGCGAAAGCCCGCTCGCGAAGATTGCCCGACAGGCGCTCGACCAGCTCAAGGGGCAGGCGACCGCGGAAACAAATGCGGAGCGGCTCGGAATCGAGCTGGTCGACCTGCGGATCAAGCGCATCAACCTGCCCGAAGGAAATCGGCAGGCGGTCTACGAACGGATGCGAACCGAGCGCGAACGGATCGCCGAGAGGTATCGCAGCGCGGGCCTCGCCGAAAAGGCCCGCATTGAAAGCCAGGCTCGCCGGCAGAGCGACGCGCTCTTGTCCCGGGCCGAGGCCGACGCCGAACGGATTCGCGGCCAGGGAGAAGCCGAAGCGATTCGCATCCTCAACGAGGCCCACGCGCAGGATCCCGAGTTCTACGAATTCCAGCGGACCCTGGCGACGTACAGCCGCGTCCTCTCCGACAAGACGACACTCGTGCTGTCGTCCGGCAGCCGCCTGTTCAAGCTGCTCACCGAAGGCGTGCCGCAACCCACGCTGAAAAAAGCCGATTCCCCTGTCGATTCCCCGACTGGCGACGCGGCGGCGCCTCCCAAGGCGGCGGCGAAGAACGAGACTGACCCGCCTCCCTCCGATGCGGCACGCGACCAGACCGGGGGACAGCCGTGATCCGAACTCGCGCCGCGCTCTGGAGTCTGCTTCTGCTGGCGGCGTATTTCGCCTCGGGGCTGTACATCGTGCGCGGGAACGAGCAGGCGCTGGTGCGGCGATTCGGGAAAGCCGATCGCACTCTGGCGGCGGGGGGACTGCACCTCGACCTGCCGTGGCCGCTGGCGCGCATCGAGCGAGTCAATGTTCACGCCCTGCGGACGCTCTCGGTGGGTCTGGTCTCGGTGGAAGCCTTCGACGGCGCGGGGTTCCTGCGCGACGCCGGGGTCGATCGTCAGGCCGAGTTTCTGACCGGCGACAAGAACATTCTGAACATGCAGGTGAACGTTCACTATACGATTACCGAACCGCACAAGTATTTCTTCGGCTGCAACTCTCCGGAGACGGGGCTGAAGCTGCTGGCCGAATCGCTGGTGACAAGCACGGTGGCACAGAGCAGCGTCGACTACGTGCATCCGCTGGGGCTCAACGAGCTGCGCGTGCTGCTCACGCAATCGGCCCGCGAGGCCGTCGCACGCGAGCCGTGGGGACTGGCCGTCGAGGATGTGACGATCGCAGGGGTCTTGCCCCCGGTTGAGGTGAAAGCGTCGTTTCTGGATGTTTCGAACGCGCGGGCCGAGCGCGACCGCATCATCAGTCAGGAGCTGGCCCGGTCCGATAAGCTCAAAGCGGCCGCTGAAGCCGGCGCAAATCAACTGCTCGACCGGGCGGAGTCTGAGCGCCTGGCCCGCGTCGAAGCGGCGCGCGGCTCGGCCGACCGCTTCATGCGCATCGTTGAACAATTCCGTCGCGAAGCCGATGCCGGAGGGCGTACGGCCGCCGACGTGCGGCGCTCCACGATGCAGCGGATGTGGACGGCGACCCTCGAAGAACTGCTGCCCAGGCTGTCGCGCCAGGTCTTGCTCGACCCGCAGCAGTCGGTCGACCTGTTTCTGGTCAACCCACCGCCCGCACCGAAGAGCGCACCGACTTCCCAGCGCTAGTGGTAGGTCAGGCTTTCCAGCCTGACAGCCATGTGCGTGGAATTAAACTGTCGGCACGCAAGGCCAACAATTCCGACTTGCGATTGGCCAGATTTTGCGGCGGCTGGCGCGTCCAGTTCCTTCGATTGCGGAAATCTCTGGCTGGAACCCGGTTTGTTCTGGAGGACGCAGCGCTGTCAGGCTGGAACGCCTGACCTACCGCCGCGCATTTGCGTGATTCTGCGGTGCCCTGTAGCATGGCACAAACCGACTGTTGTCTGAATTCAGCGGAGGCGACGGAATGCTGGCTCGTGGTTCTGGACGAAGTGCGATAATTTTCCTGGCGATCACCCTCGGGGCCTGGCTGCCCGTGCGATTGCAGGCCGAAGACTGGCCGCAGTTCCGCGGGCCGAACGCCTCGGCTGTGGTGGGCGCGACGTATCCGCTGCCGGTCGAGTTTTCGCAGACCGACAAACTGAAGTGGAAGGCGGCGGTAGGGGAAGGAATCTCGTCGCCGATCGTGTGCGACGGGCGGGTCTACGTCACCGGCATGTTGAACCAGCAGAAACTGGCCGTGTTCTGCCTCGACGCCAAACGGGGCACTCCCCTGTGGCGCCGCGAATTCGACACGGGCAAGCTCCCCCGTATTACGCCTCCCAACAACCCGGCCTCATCGACGCCGGCCTGCGACGGGAAGCGTGTCTACGTGTACTTCAGCACGCTGGGAATCCTGGCGCTCGATGCAGCCGATGGCAAAGACGTGTGGAAGCGGCCCCTCCCGGTGCCGGCCTACCTGATGGACTGGGGGGCCGCCAGTTCCCCCATCGTGTACCGCGATCTGGTGATCTTCAACCAGGATGACGATTTGCGGCCCACACTGTTTGCCTTCGACGCGGCGACCGGCAACGAACGCTGGCACACCGATCGCAGCGACATGCTGGCTGGCTACGCCATCCCCGTGATCTGCGAGGCCGACGGTCAGACCGACGTCGTCATTGCCGGTTCGGGCAAGCTCAAGGGCTACGACCCCGAGACCGGCGCCGAGCGCTGGACCTGCAATACCATGCTGCGAACGGTGATGACTTCTCCCGTCGTGCGGGACGGCATCATTTACGTGGCCTGCCAGAGCTACGGCGACGAGAAACGGACGCTCAAATTCGCTTTGCTCGAATGGCTCGACACCAACCAGGATGGCCAACTGGCGCGGGACGAGGTCCCGAAGGAATTCTGGAAGCGCTTCGACGCGTCGGACAAAGACCACAATGGTTTCATCGAAGGCGACGAGCTCGACACAGCCTTTCAGTCGTCAGAAAACATGGTCGGCGGCGGCGCGACGATCCAGGCGATCCGCGGCGGGGGGCGCGGCAACGTCACCGCCACGCACGTCGTGTGGCGCAACGACTACAAGGTCAAGGCGCCCCCGTCGAACCTGTCGTCTCCGCTGGTCGTTGGCGACCAGTTGTTTCTCGTTAAGAAGGGAGGCCTTTCCAGTTCGTTCGACGCCGCCACCGGCAA
>JACQFH010000271.1 GCA_016200145.1 Planctomycetia bacterium
AGCCTTCATTGACGTGCACGCGGCCGATCTTTTCTCGCATGCCATTTGCATACGCCGCCAGCTTCGGCGCGAGGCCAGGCAGGTCAGCCGGCTTGGCCTTCCACAGCGCCTGTTCGAGTGTGTATTTGCGCGTGTTTTCCAGGAGCACGATCGATCCGGGGGAGAGCCGGGCGACCGCCGCGCCCGCCGAATCCAGGATTTCTCCCGTCTCGTTGTTCATCCAGTCGCTGATGACCGACAGCTTGCCGCACTTCACTCCGGCCGCCGTCAGCAGACCTTCAAGGTATTTGGCAACCGGTTCGAGCGACAGCTTGGGGTCGCGGCCGCGGTGTCCGTAAAGAACCTGCACCCACCCTCTTTCGACGCCGAGTTTGAGGGTGTCGACCAGAGCACGAAGCCGCGAGTCGTCATCAGGCTGACCCTGTTCGTCGAATACGACGTCGGTATCGCCACGGACCAGCACACGCGTACCGGCAGGCAGTTGCGACAGCGAGCCGACGGCGGGGATCTTTTTCAGGCACTCTTCCAATGGGGGAAAATCAGGGGATTTCTCGACCAGCCGGGCACACCAATCCTGCATTTGTTGGGCGGCAATCGACACGACGACTCCTCTCAGGCAGATTCAAAGAAGCGGGCTTTCGTCCGCAAGTCTGAAAGCTGGCCGGGTGCTTGTCAAGATGCGGCAACAGCCGGCTTTCCCAGGTTGCGTGTCCGATGCCCCGGCCGGTTCGGAGCGGCCGGGGTACTTCCGAAACAGCCCATCTTGACCAGATTCGGGTGTCTGCGTACCATTCCGCCGCGTGCCGCCCCGGAGGGGGATCCTCACAGCCGAGTCGTTGCCGGTGGGAGGCAACCTGTCATGAACCGCAAACGCACGGGCCTGGGGCTGGTGGGGGCCGTCATTCTAATCGTTGCGACTCTGGGCCTGTCGCTCAAGCACGAACCGGCATTCTACAAAGCCGCCCTGTCTGACAAGGCGCCGGTCGAAGAGCGCCGCGAACAGGCGACCCGGTTCGAGCAGACGACGCTGCAGCTCGTCAACGAGATTCGTTTCGAAGACCGCTGGTCGCACGAGATTTCGGACGACATGGTCAATGCCTGGCTGGCCGAAGATTTGCCGGTCAAGTTCGGCGACAGCCTGCCACCCAATGTCTCGGCCCCGCGCGTCAAATTCGAGAAAGGGCGCCTGCTGCTGGCATTTCAGGCGCAGCGCGGCGCCTGGCGCGGCGTCGTCAGCAGCCGGATCCGCCCGTGGGTCGCCGGCCCCAATCAGTTGGCCCTCGAAATCGAATCGACGCGCATCGGATTGATCCCCGTTCCGGTGGAAGAGATCGTCGGCGATCTCGTGAAGAAGCTGGCCAATTCGGGCTGGCGCCTGGAATGGAAGACCTCCGGCAAGCGCGACGTGCTGGTCGTGAGCTTCGATTCGGACGACATTTCGTCCGAGGGGGAGCGGGCCGTACTCGAATCGGTCGAGCTCGAACCAAAGCTCCTGCGAATTTCAGGTCGCCGCTCGACCGAGAGCGCCGCCCTGTCGCGGGCCGGTTCCGAAACCGGCACTCGATAACACACTCAGAATCCCAGCACGTCGGCCATCGAGTACAACCCGGGCTTTTGGGCGGCGAGGAATTTGGCGGCGGCGAGGGCGCCGTAGGCGTAGCAGTCGCGGGTGCTGCCTTTCACGGTGAGGTCGATCGTCTCGCCCAGCATGCCGAACACGATTGTGTGCTCGCCGACGTTGTCGCCCACGCGCAGGGCGTGATACCCGATCTCGGTGCGGGGCCGCACGCCGGGGCGGCCGTGCCGGCCGTGGACGTGTTCGGTCTGGCCCATTTCTTCGGCGATGATCTGGCCGAATTTGATGGCGGTGCCGCTGGGCGCGTCTTCTTTGAACCGGTGATGCCGTTCGATGACTTCGACGTCGACACCCTCGGGAATCTGCCGCAGAATTCTGGCCGCTTCGCGAACCAGTTTCATCGTCAGGTTGACCGCCAGGCTCATGCTGGGGGAAATCAGCACGGGGGTCACCTGAGCGGCCGCCAGCACGCTCTCGCGATTGGCGCCTTCGAGACCCGTCGTGGCGACGACGAGAGGAATCTGCCGCTCGGCGCAAAGCTTTGCCGCCGCGACGGCGCCGGCCGGCATCGAAAAGTCGATGACCACGTCGACGCGGTCCCCAAGCGTCGCGGCGATCGGCACGCTGATCTTGCCGATCCCGGCCAGCTCGCCCGCGTCGCGCCCCAGATGGGGCGAGCCCGGCGCTTCGAGGGCCGCCGCGACGACGAGACCCGGATCGGCGTGCGCCAGCGCGACGATTCGCTGCCCCATCCGCCCGCCGGCGCCGTTGACTCCCAGCTTGAATTTTTCGCTCATGAACTTTCCCGGTTAGAGGTCCCCTGCTCCGAACGTGTTTCCCTGCTTGATGTCGCCAGTCTGCAGACCGCGGCGGAACCAGTGAATTCGCTGAGACGACGTGCCGTGGGTGAAGGAATCGGGGACGGCGTAGCCTTGCGACTGTTTCTGCAGCGTATCGTCGCCGATGGCGTTGGCGGCGCTAATGGCTGCTTCGACGTCGCCGGCCTCGATCAGATGTTTCATCTTGTCGGCACGATTGGCCCAGACCCCGGCCAGAAAGTCGGCCTGCAGCTCGAGCTTCACCGACAGGCGATTGGCCTGCGCCTCGTTCAACCGCGCTTTCTTCGCGTCGACCTTGCCCATCGTCCCCAGCAGTTTTTGAACGTGATGGCCGACCTCGTGGGCGATCACATACGCCTGGGCGAATTCGCCCGGGGCGTGGAAGCGATTCTTCAGTTCGGCGAAGAATTCCAGGTCGAGATAGATCGTTTCATCGGCCGGACAATAGAACGGGCCTGATGCGGCGTCGGCGAATCCGCACCCGGCGCGCGTGTGTTTGGCGTACAGGACGAGCTTGGGCTTGCGGTAGGTTTTTCCCATTTCGCGGAAGGCCTGGTCCCAGACGTCTTCGGTGTCGGCAAGAACCACGCGCACGAAATGCTTAAGCTCTTCGTGGGCCGGGTTGTGCCGTTCCGGGTCGTTTCGCTCGGCCTGAGCGCCCGGCAGCGGCGGCTGCGGCGCCGGCCGATGGGGCCCCTCCCGGTGGGGCGCCTGCGGGCCGGGCATCGGCCCCGGCTGATTTGCCGGCGGCTGCACGAAGCCGAACTGGTTGCCTGCCAGAAACATGAATGCGACGATGAGGATCAGTGTCCCCAGCCCACCGCCGATGAAGATCGGGCGGCCGGGCATCCCGGGCATTCCTGGAAATCCAGGCATCCCCCGGAAACCTCCGGGTGGGCCCTCGTCGCCGGGCATGCCTCCGTCGTAACCAGGCATGCCGCCGCCGTCATCAGGCACTCCCTGGTCAGGTTCGTCTTCGCGGTCTTCGACGTTGTCGCTTTCGCGCCGACCTTTCCATTCCATTTTGGCACGTCCTTCGTATCAACTCGGTCGACCCGCCAGGGGACCGCCCGCCTGCGAGACCGAGGCGGCGATTTGACCGAATTATACGCGTCCGCCTGTGCGGCTGCGAGACACCGATTCTTGCTTCTGCGTGAATTTTATGAGAGAGTGAACGCCTTCCTCAACAGGAGCCTCCATCGATGCTGTATTCCGAAAGTAGCACATTCGCTCGGCGATTCACGGTTATTGCTTGCGGGGCCATGCTGGCGCTGCGGGTGGGATTCGTGCCGACAACGCAGGCGAAAGACGAGCAGGCCGCGGCTGCCAAGCCTGCCAGGCTGGTCTTGCACGCGCGACATCGTGCCGAAACGAAGGCAGGCACCGGCCGTTTTCACGCTGTGACCGAGACAGTCGAATGGGACCCCAAAAAGACGGCCGTCGTGATCTGTGACATGTGGGACAAGCACTGGTGTGCGGGAGCCACGAAGCGCGTCGGCGAAATGGCGCCGCGGATGAACGAAGTCGTCGCGAAGGCGAGAGCGCAGGGCGTGCTGATCATCCACTGCCCAAGCGATACACTCGATTTCTATAAAGACACGCCCCAGCGCAAGCTGGCGCAGGCCGCCCCCGTCGTGGAGACCAGGCGGCCACTTGAACGCTGGTGCCGCATCGATCCGGACAAGGAAGGCAAGCTGCCCATCGATGATACCGACGGCGGCTGCGACTGCTCGCCGCAGTGCAAGAACTACAAGGCCTGGAGCCGCGAGATCGCCGCCATCAAGGTCGAGCCGGGAGACGCCGTCACCGACAGCGGCGAGGCGTTCTACCTGATGCGCAGCCGGGGCATCGACAACGTGATCGTGATGGGCGTGCACACAAACATGTGCGTACTGGGCCGCCCGTTTTCGATCCGCCAGCTCATTTACCAGGGACAGAACGTCGTGCTGATGCGCGACATGACCGACACGATGTACAACTCGCGGATGTCGCCGTTCGTCAATCACTGTACGGGGACCGACCTCGTGATCGAGCACATCGAAAAGAACTGGTGCCCGACGATTACCAGCGTCGATTTTCTGGGCGGGCAGGAGTTCCGGTTTTCCGAAGACACGCGCCCCACGGTGACGTTCGTCGTCGGCGAAGACGAATACAAGACTGAGCAGTCGTTGCCCGTTTTCGCGGCGAAATACCTGGGGAAGGAATTCCGCACGAATTTTGTGTTCAGCAGCGAAACGAACAAGCACGATTTTCCGGGGCTCGATGCGCTGGACCGTGCCGACGTACTGTTCGTGAGCGTCCGCCGCCGGGTGCTTCCAAAGGCACAGCTCGAACGCATCCGCAAGTTCGTCGAATCAGGCAAGCCGGTGATCGGCATTCGCACGGCCAGCCATGCGTTTACCCTCCGTCCGGATATGCCCCCCGTGGAGGGAAGCGAACCCTGGCCCACGTTTGATCCAGACGTCCTCGGCGGTCACTACACCGGGCATCACGGGGAAGGCCCGGGTGTGACGATCAGCGTGGCCGAAGGAGCTTCCGGCAATTCGATTTTGAAGGGGCTCGATCTCGGGCAACTGGTGGGCCGCGGGTCGCTCTACAAGTCGGGTCCGCTGGCCGATTCGGCACGGGCGCTGCTCGTTGGCAAGGTTCCCGATCAGGCCCCCGAACCGCTCGCCTGGACGAACACGAACAAGTATGGCGGCCGCGTGTTCTACACCTCGCTGGGGCACACCGGCGACTTCGAGCAGGAAGCGTTCAACCAGTTGCTGGTGAACGCAGTGCGGTGGGCGACGGCGAAGACACCGTAAGCGTCGGCACTAAACGGCTACAGCACGTCCTCCGTCCGCAACGTGATTTCGATCAGCCGTTCCAGGACGTCGGCGGGGGAGCCGTTGGGAAAATTGATGAGGACGACTTCCTTCGCATACAGCTTTCCCACGTAGCGCCGATGCTTTGCCGATGTGGCCTTGCTCGCGACAAAGTCACGGTGGCCCGAGTTGATGATGATTTCGTTTCGCG